>NZ_ADGX01000009.1 GCF_000177675.1 Parafrankia sp. EUN1f | reverse complement strand
TCCCCCTCGTCGCTGTTGTTGCTGTTCTGCCTGGCCGTCGGCGGCCTGGCCGTGCACCAGCAGGCAGCACCGCGGCACGGGCGCTCTCCCGGCGTCGCGGCCTCCACCTCCACCACGGCCGGCCGCGACGGATGACGATGAGTTCCTCCGCGTCCCCGAACCCACCGGCGTCCCCGAACCCACCGGCGTCCCCGAACCGTCCGTCGTCCGCGGGCTCGTCCTCGTCCCGGGCGACCGGCGGAACCGGCGGGCCCGGGGGAACCACCGACCCGACCGAGGTCGGCCGGTACCGGCTGGTGCGCCGCCTCGGCGCGGGCGGGATGGGCACTGTCCACCTGGGTGTGGACCCCGCCGGCCGCCAGGTGGCCGTCAAGCTGATCCGCACCGACCTGGCCAGCCGGCCGGAGTTCCGGGCGCGGCTCAAGCGGGAGGCGGACAGCGCGCGGCGGGTCGCCCGGTTCTGCACGGCCGCGGTGCTCGACGTCGACGTCACCGGGGACGTCCCATATCTGGTGACCGAGTTCGTGGACGGGCCGACGCTGGCCGAGTCGGTGCGGGCGCGCGGGCCGCTCAGCCATGCCGAGCTGCATCAGCTGGCCGCGAGCATGTCCACGGCGCTGATGGCGATCCACCGGGCCGGGATCGTGCACCGTGACCTCAAGCCGGGCAACATCCTGCTGTCCCGGCTCGGCCCGAAAGTGATCGACTTCGGCATCGCCCGGGCGCTCGACTCGGCGTCGGATCTCAGCCGGGAGCATCTGGTGGGCACCCCGGCCTTCATGGCGCCCGAGCAGGCCCGCGGCGATGTGGTGACGTCCGCCGCCGACGTTTTCGCCTGGGGTGGGGTGCTCCTCTACGCCGCCACCGGCCACTACCCGTTCGGTCGCGGGCCGACGGCGACGCTGCTCTATCGGGTGGTCAACGAAAGCCCGGAGCTGGACGGGTTCGAGGACTCCCTGCGGCCGCTGGTCGAGGACGCGATGCGCAGGTCGCCGCACGAGCGGCCCACCGCCGAGCAGCTCTACGCGCGGCTGCTCGACCTGCACATGATCGAGTCCGAGCCGCCGGTGGGACCGCCGCTCGACGAGGTGACGGCTCTGGTGGAGCCCGTCACCCCCCGCACGCCCTCCGCCGCCGGACCGCCGGGATCCCCGGTGACGCCGCCGGGCACGACCGCACGGCCCGACCCGGAGGTGGGCCGGCATGTGGGCCGGGACCCCGCGGCGGGCCCGAACCCGGACCCGGACATCGAGCACGATTCGGGCCACGACCTGGACAACGACCTGGATGCGGATGCCACGGCTCGCCCGTCCGCGCCGGAGACCTTCGTGACCCTGCCGACGGTGATCCACCCGGGCCCCGCCCCACGGAGCGGCCACGGTGACGTCCCGGGCCGCAGGCCGGCGCCGGGACGTCGGCCTGGGCCTGGGCCTGGGCGTCAGCGGGCCCGTGGGCGTGGGCGTGGGCGTGGGATCAGCGTGCTCGCCGTGGTCGTCGCGGTCATCGTCGCCACGGTCGTGCTCATCGTCGGGTCCCGTCGTGACGAATCGGCAGCGGCCGGCCTTCCGCGGCAGGTCGCGACGAAGGCGCTGCGCCTGCAGTCGGACGACCGCGCGCTGGCACGCAGGCTCGCGCTGGCGGCCTACCAGGCGGCACCTGGGTCGATGGCCACCCGCAGCGCGATGATCGGCCTGTTCGCCACGGATGTCGACCCGCTCGCGGTCGCGCTCGGCACTCGTGTTCTCAGCGCCGCGCTGCGCCCGGACGGCAGAGTGCTCGCCGCCGGGACGGACGCGGGAACGATCGAGCTGTGGGATCTCGCGGACCGCTCGGTCCCTGTCCACGCCGGCACCATCTCGCGGGTCGGTGACTGGGTGTACTCGGTCGCGTTCAGCCCAGGCGGGGACCTGCTCGCCGCCGGCGTCGGTGACGGCGACATCAGGCTGTGGGACGTCGCCGATCCCGCGCGACCCGCCTCCCGGGCCAGCATCACGTTCCACCGGGACCGGGTCCGTTCGGTGGCCTTCGCCCCGAGCGGCGAGATCCTCGCGTCGGGCGGCGATGACGGCCAGATCGCCCTGTGGGACGTCACCGACCCGTCCGACCCACTGCGGCGCTGGGCGGCGGACGGTGCCACCGCCGGCATCCGGTCAGTCGCCTTCTCCCCGCGCGGCGGGCTGCTGGCCTTCGGCGGCGACGACGGCACCGTCCGGCTGTGGGACGTCGCAGATCCGACACGGCCGTCGGTGTCGGCGACGCTGCGTGGCGGCAGCGGCGGTGCCGGGAGCGACACCGGAGCCGGACGGACGGTGCAGTCGGTCGCCTTCTCCCCGGACGGTTCGGCGCTCGCCGCCGGCGGGCTCGACGGGTCCGTGCACCTGTGGGCGCTGCGGGCGACGGGCACGGCCGACCTCGGTTCCACTCCCGGCGGCCTCGGAGGGGTGACCAGTGTGGGGTTCAGCCCGGACGGCGGCCTGCTCATCTCGGCCAGCGAGGACGACACCGTGCGGCTCACCGACGTCTCGGTGCCGGCCAGCCCGGTGCCGCTCACCGACCTGCGCGGGCACGCGAAGGCGGTGAACGCGGCCCTGTTCCTGCCCGACGCGCGGACCGTCGTCTCCGTCAGCGGCGACACGTCGGCGAGGCTGTGGACGATCGACCCCGAGGCCCTCGCGCAGCGCGCCTGTACCGACCCGGCGAACCAGATCACCACGCAGGAGTGGCACGCCTACTTCCGGGACCTGACCTTCGACCCGCCGTGCTCCTGACGCAACGCCCGGCGCCGTTCCCCGATCGACCTCCGGACCGGACCAAAAAACAATCAGAAGAATGCGCCGATGAAGAATCGGAGCTGCCGCCAATTCCTGCCGCAGAACCTCGGAATTCTGCCACATGCTCATCATCGAATGGAAAAGGCCCACGGCACGGGCCTCAGCCGGAACGCTTCTCGAAACAAGTCTGCCGCTCCGACCGGGGAAACCGGTGCCAGCTGGCAACGCGTCATCGCGCCGAAGGTGACCGGCGGCCCGCACGGCGAATCGCGCTCGGAGTCGGAAAGCCGACCGGCCCGGTGTCGTGTTGGCTTCAGACCAAACGACGGTGCCGGGCCCACCATGTGGCCGTGATCAGGATTTCACCGTTTCGAGGTCAGCAGGACGACAGGACCGGTACCGGCCCCAGGCCCGGCTCCGGCCGCGCTCCCCGCCTGGTCCGTCGCCGAACCCGCGGGTCGGCGGCCGCCGCAGTCGTCGGCGTCCTGCTTATGGGGGCTCCGCTGACGCTGCTGACCGCCTGCCAGCCGAGCAGCGGCAGCGGAAGCAGCAGCGGGAAGAGCGCCGGCAGCCACGCCGGCGCACACCCGACCGCACGCGAGAAACCACCGGTCGTACCAGCGGATCAGCCGCGCTCCCCAGCCACCAGGGCACCGGGCGGACCGTCGGCCTATCGGATCACGGTCAGGAACGAGCAGGGGTCGATCGAGCCGAACGCCAGCTACACCGCGGCCGTGCCGGTGCTGACTGGTCCTGACGCGACGGTCGTGCGCCGGGTGAACGTGGCCATCGCCGCGTACGTCGACCAGGAGAAGGCCCACACCGCCCACGAGACCCTCACCCTGACAGCCGGCGATCCGCATGTGGGCACGCGGGTGCTCGCGCTCTCCTTCGGCGGCGACCGCTACCCGCCCGGCGCGGCGCACCCCAGCGAGCTCGCCAGTGGCCTGGTCTTCGACCTGCGCACCGGTGACCGCGTCACCATCGAGGACGTCTTCACCTCCACCGACGCGGGCCTGCGCCGGCTGGAGTCGGTCGTCCGGCCCGAGCTGGAGCGGCGGTTCCCGGACGGCCCGACGGGCGGGGTCACCGACCCGCTGCCGGCCAACTACCAGCAGTTCGTCGTGAACCCGAAGGGCCTGGTGGTGATCGTGACGGAGCTGCCGTACGTGCTCGGTCCGCAGAGCGTCCTCGTCCCGTGGAGCAGCCTCGACGGCCTCGTCCGGCCCGAGCTCGCCGAGATCCTGCGCTCCTGAGCACCTGTGAGTACGCCTGAGCCGAGATGCCGCGCTCCCGCGGGGAATGCCTCCGGGCGGGGCGGGATTGACACTACGAGTGAGCGACGTCGACGAATCCCTTCCGCTGGCCGTGCTCGACTTCGTGGGGATCGAGCACGGCGAGAGCCCGGCTGCCGCGATCGCGGGTGCGGTGAGCATCGCGCAGACCGTCGAGGCGGCCGGATATCGGCGGTACTGGGTCTCCGAGCACCACAACATGCACAGCCTGGCCTGCAGCGCCCCGGAGCTGCTGACCGCGCATGTCGGGGCGTTCACCTCCCGGATCAGGGTCGGCGCGGCCGGGATCATGCTGCCGAACCACACGTCGTTCAAGGTCGCGGAGCTGTTCCGAACGCTGGTGGCGATGTACCCCGGGCGCATCGACCTCGCGCTCGGCCGGGCTCCGGGCACCGATCCGCTGACCGCGCACGTGCTGCGCCGGGGCGGCGGCGCCGACGCCGGCGCGGAGTTCCCCCACCAGGTCGGGGAGCTGCTGGCGTTCCTCGGCGACGGCTTCCCGTCCGATCATCCGTACGCGCGGCTGGTCGCGGCGCCGGTGGTCGACGAGCGGCCCGAACTGTTCGTGCTGGGCTCCAGCCCGTACGGACCGCGCTTCGCGGCCGTCAACGGCCTGAGCGCGGTGTTCGCCCATCACATGAGCCCCGAGCTGGCGTTCGACGCGCTACGCGCCTACCGGCGTGAGTTCACCGCCCGCGGCGACGGCGACGGCGACGGGCCGTACTCGGCGATGTCCGTGCTCGCCTTCGCCAGCGAGGACGAGGAGGCCACGCTGGATTTCGAGGCGGCGTGGACGCTCACCATCCAGAACATCAGCCGCGGTGTCCGGGAACCGCTGCGGCCCGAGGACGTCCACGGCTTCGCCCGCTCCGAGCGGTTCCGGGCGGCGCGGCGCGACGACGGGCGGATGGTCACCGGGGAGCCGAAGGCCGTCGCCGCCCGCCTGTTGGAGATGAAGCAGCAGGCCCAGGCCGACGAGATCGTCGTCGTCACCCCGAGCCTGGACCGGGCCCGGCGCCAGGCCAGCTTCACCGCGCTCGCCGAGGCCTGGCGCCGCGCGGCCTAGGCCGGCCTGGTTCTGGGCCCGAGCCCGAGCCCGGGCCCGGGCAGGTTCTGCGCGGTTCCGCGGAACCGCCCTGTACCCAGCCCTGCCGGTGGCGCGTCTGTCTTGCGCCGCCCGGCAGCGGGAAGCTCACTCAGTGGCAGGCTGGCGCGGCGGCCAGCTGACGCAGGCACACCAAAGACGCAGGGACACCGGAGGGGATGTCGGGATGGCCGAGGCAAACGACTGGAACGCACAGATCATCGCCGAGTTCCGGGCGAACGCGGGGAAGGTCGGGGGGAACTTCGCGGGCGCCCCGATGGTGCTGGTGCATCACCGGGGCCGCAAGAGCGGTCGCGAATACGTCAATCCGATGATGTACCTGGCGGACGATACCGATACCAACACGATCTACGTGTTCGCCTCCAAGGCCGGCGCGCCGTCGAATCCGGACTGGTACTACAACCTGACGTCCGCCGGTGCGACGACCATCGAGCGCGGCGCCGAGACGTACCAGGTCGGCATCCGGGAACTCACCGGCACCGAACGCGACCAGGTGTTTGCCGAGCAGGCGCGCCGCTACCCGGGGTTCGCGGAGTACGAGACGAAGGCCGCGGGCATCCGGACGATCCCGGTGCTCGCCCTGCAACGCTCCTGAGCGAGCCTCACTCCCGGATACCCGCGAGACCCGGGTTCACTGCCGGGCGGTCGGCGACGACGACCCGGCCGCTGCGCAGTGAGTTGCGGCGGGAGGTCGGGGTGTCCAGCCGCTCGGCGATGGCGAGAAGGTCCTCGTCGCGCCGGACGGTGAAGCCGTGCCGGCCGAGGAGATCGCACATCGTCGCCGCCGTCCAGTAGGAGCGCCACGGTTCGCTCACCCACATGCTGTGCCGCCGGGCCAGGGTGTGCATCACCCGGGCGATCCACTGCCCGATCGCGATCCGGACCTGGCGGGCCTGATAGTTGATGATCAGTCGGCTGGCGGGGGCGGACAGGGCCGCGACGATGGCCATGGTCCGCTCGACCTCGGCCCGGGTGAGGTAGGGGACGACTCCCTCCCAGATCCAGGTGGTCGGCGCGTCCGCGCGGTGACCGGCGGCGGCCAGCGCGCTGCCGAGCCGGTCCCGGGCGAAATCGACGGGGACGAACCGGACCGGCTCCGCGGGCCCCGCGGGCCCGGCGGGCCGCGTGATCTCTCCGGGGCCCGTCACCCACGGCTGCCCCAGGCCGGCGAGCCGCTCCCGCTTGTCCCGCTGGGACGCCGGATGATCGACCTCGAAGACGACGCTGCCCGCGAGCTCCGGCATCCGCCAGGCGCGATCGTCCAGGCCCGCGCCGAGCAGCACGACCTGCGGGGACGGATGGTCGCGCAGCGCGTCGTCGATAGCGATCACCCGCGGCACGATGATCGTGGCGCAGGCCCGCACCGATTCGTAGTCGATGCGGTCGGGCCAGCCGGCGGGCGGTTTGCCGGCACGCACCTGCTCGACCGTTCGCCGTTCCTCGCCGCGCAGCAGGTGCGCCGCGAGCGGGTCGGCGAAGCGGCCGGCGGCGGTCAGGCCGTCCGCGGCCGCCCTCCCCTGGCAGACGAGCACCGCCGTGCGACTGCCCTCCGCAGCCTTCATCCCGCACCACCAATCGACTCGTCCCGCCTAGGGCCCGCCCGGCCACCCGGCCACCCGGCCACCCCGCCACCCGGTCACCCGGCCACCCCGCCGCGCAGGCCCGCCGCCGCGCCGCCGGCACAGCAACCGGGCGGACCTCCATGACGCGTCAGACCCGCGCCCCCGTCAACTCGGCGAACCCCGACGGCAGGGCGCGGCACCCGCAGGCTAGCCGATCGTGATCGGGAGCGACTCCCAGCCGCGGACGGTCGAGGTCTGGGCGAGCTTCGCGGTCTCCCAGTCGACGTCCCAGGACGGGAAGCGGCGCAGGATCTCCTCCATCGCCACCCGGCCCTCGAGCCGGGCGAGCGCCGCGCCCAGGCAGTAGTGCGCGCCGAGCCCGAAGGTGAGCTGGTTACCCATCCGACGGCGCAGGTCGAGGCGGTCCGCGTCGGGATACCGGGACTCGTCCCGGTTCGCGGAGCCGACGATGAACAGGATGGCGCTGCCGGCGGGAACCGTCTGCCGTGGAGCTCGACGTCCCGGGTGACGTACCGGCCGATGGATGGCTTCCTGATCGGTCTCGGGAATGCCGAGCAGCGGCCGGACCAGCCTGGCCAGCCCGGCCCGTGCCTCGACGGGACGCGGCGCCTGAGCACCGAGACGTACGCACCTACCGGCGCAAAGCGCGCATAGCGGATCGATGCATGGAGTCTCGCACCAATTCGGCGCCGGAATCAGATCGCGGGCCGGCCCGCTCCGGCCGCGATCGTCGCGCCCGTGATGAACCGGGTGCGATCGGAGGCGAGAAACACGACCGTCTCGGCGATCTCGTGGGGTGTCGCGAGCCGGCCGAGCAGGGTGTTCCGCGCGAGCCGGCCAAGGCCGTCCGCGCCGGTGGCCGCGACCAGTGCGTCCGTGCCGGTCGGTCCGGGCACGACGGTGTTCACGCGGACGCCCGCCGGGCCGAACTCGGTTGCCCAGGCACGGCTCAGCGACTCCAGCGCGGCCTTGGTCGCCCCGTAGGCGGAGAAGCCGGGCATGCCGACCCGCGCCGCAAGGGTGCTGATGTTGACGATGCTGCCTGCGCCCTTCTCGACCATCGCGGGCGCCAGTGCGGCGGTCAGGAGGTAGGGCGCGCGGACGTTGATGGCGAGCGCCGCGTCCAACGACTCGACGTCCTGCGACACCGTCGGCGCGCTGGGAATCGCGGCCGCGTTGTTGACCAGGATGTCGACGGGGCCCGCGAGCGACGCAAGACGGTGCGGCCCGGCCGGGTCGGCCAGGTCTGCCGCGACGAACCGGGCCGACCCACAGGCTGCCGCGATCTCCTCGACGAGAGCGGCTCCACGGGCAGCGTCACGACCAGTCACGACGACCCGAGCGCCGGCCGCGGCCATCAGCCTGGCCGTCTCCCGCCCGATGCCTCCGGTGGAGCCCGTGATCAGGGCGGTCTTTCCCTCAAGTTCCATGAGGATTTCCTATCGGAACCGGTCAGAGCCGGCCCGTCGTGCGTCACCCGTGGCGAGTCATCACCACTCAGCCGACAGCCCAGCCCGCCCGCGTACGCGCCGGGCTGTCATCACCCGCCGCCCGCGGAACTCGCCTCGCCGGGGCCGCAGCCAGGCCCGTCGCCGGCTCTGACCGCCGCGTCCAGCGTCCTGATGACCCAGTTCACGGCGCGGGTGGCGCGTTCGGGATCCAGCTTCCAGGTCACCGTCAGCCGCTCGTAGGACGAGACGTTCCAGAAGACGTCCAGCATCGCGGCGGCCAGCTCGGCCTCCTCGTCCGGCCAGTCCACGGCGGCGTCGGAGACGGCGGCGATGAGCGCGCGGCGCCGGCGTTCGTCGATGTCGGCGAAGGTCGGATCCTCGGGCGGCGGCTGGGCCACCGGGAAGGAGGACAGGTAGGCGAACATCCGCCCGACGACGTCGCCGAACTCCTCCAACCGGAGCCTTTCGAGTTCGACCCCGGCCTCCTGCTCCAGACGACGCATCACCGCGTCGCGCAGGCGCCGCTCGTTGGAGAAGTAGCGGTACACGGTGCTCTCGTTCACCTGGGCGCGGCGCGCCACCGCCCGGATGGTGAGGGCTCCCCAGTCCCAGGTCGGAAAGCCGTGGACCATCTCGGTCGCCGCGGCCAGGATGCGATCCCGCGTCACCGCGGCCTGCTGGCGGCGCAGCGGGCTCTCGTAGTGACGGCGACCGCCCGGGCCCGGGCCCCCTCCACCCGCTGCTCCACCGGCTGCCCTGCCGGACGCTCTGCCGGCTGTTCCGACGGCCGTTCTGCCTCAGGCCCATCCACGGTCAACGACCACCAGATCCTTCCGCGGCGTCGCGTCACCGGCCGATGCCGGTCGAACCCGTACGCGGCTTACTGCCATCGCACCGATGATGCCGGATCGGCCGCGGTGCGCGCGCATCCCGTGCCGGTGAGATCACGGCTGGCCGGCTGCCTCCGCGTCGAGGTCGCGGAACGCCGTCGCGTAGCGCCCCACCAGTGCGAGGGAGACGTCGTGGCGCTGCCAGCCGTCGGTGCCCAGCGTCGACAGCCAGATCGCGAGGCCGTAGGCGGCGCTGGCTCGGTAGCGGCGCCAGGACGACTCCCAGGACGGACGGGCGTCCGCCGGCAGGTCGAGCGCGTCGAGGTAGTGCCGCAGCAGGTCGGTCTCGTGGTCCCGCCGGTCCGGCGTCGTCAGCGCGCCCATCAGGAAGTAGCCGACGTCCTGGGTCGCTGCCGGTACCGCGGCACCCGACGCGGCGGTTCCGCGGTGCCGCGTCGCGGCGGTTCCGCGGTGCCGCGTCGCGGCGGTTCCGCATCGCCGCGGTTCCGCGGTGCCGCGTCGCGGGTGACCATGACCGCCGGAGCCCTGGAGGACACACGAGCGCCGAATTGCTGGCAGTGTGGCGCCATGAGCACTCGGGCGGTCGGACCTGACGAACTGCCGCCTGCGTTGCGCGTCCCCGAGCGGGTCGTGCCGGTACCGGCGAGCGTGAGCCCCGAGGCGCAGGCGATGCTGGGGTTGGGGGTACTAACCCCAGCGACGCGGTGGCCCGCGCTCGAAGACGTCGACGGCTGGCGCCGGGTGATCGCCGAACGCGACCAGGCCGCGCTCGCCGCGGCCGGAGCCTCCCCGATCCCGGCAGGTACCGAGATCCGCGACATCGACCTCGGCGACTTCCCGGTATACGAGATCGTCCCGGTCGGGGCGGCGGGCGACGACCGGCGGGTCTACCTCGACTTCCACGGTGGTGGCTTCGTGCAGGGCGGTGGCGCGGTCTGCCGGGCACGGACGTACAACACGTCGCAGTGGATCGGTGCCCGGGTGTGGTCCGTCGACTACCGCATGCCGCCCGATCACCCATACCCGGCCGCGGTCACCGACTGCGTCACCGCCTACCGGGCACTACTTGATCAGTATCGGCCACAGGACGTGGTCCTCGGCGGATCCTCCGCCGGTGCGTCGCTCGTCGCGAGCACGATTCTGCGCGCCCGCGACGAGGGCCTGCCGCTACCGGCCGCCGCGGTGATGAACACGCCGGTCGTCGACCTCAGCATCTGGGGCGACACGTTCCACACCAACCACGGGATCGACTCCATCCTCGACCGGGACCTCTCACAGGCGCTCCTGCTCTACGCCGACGGCCACGACCTGCGCGATCCCTACCTCTCGCCGCTTCACGGCGATCTGGCCAAGGGCTTTCCGCCGACCATCCTGCTCAGCGGGACCCGCGATCTCCTGCTGTCGGACACGGTGCGCTTCCATCGGGCGCTGCTGCGGGCAGGCCTCGAGGCCGAGCTGCATGTCTTCGAGGCCGCGGGGCACGGCGGCTTCCTCGGAACCGCCCCGGAGGACCGGGAGCGACTGGCCCAGATGCGGCAGTTCGCCGCCTCAGCCTGGGCCCGCGGCCGATAGGCCCCGGGACGGCCGCCAAGGCCCCGACGACCTCGTCCTTCGCCGGATAGGCCGGACAGGCCGGACAGGCCGGATCTGGCCAATCTCGCCGGTGGCCGGTGGCCCCCGCGGGCGCGCCGCGCTGTCACACAATCGCGCCGACCGCGGTCAACGCTCCCCGGCGACCTCGACGCCCGGATCTTGCTCGGCAGCAGCCGACAACTCGAGTAGCGACTCGAAGATCGGCCGATTTCGGTCGTTGAACGGGGCCACACAAGAGCCCGAGGATGGCCGCCACGACGACAGGCCAGCACCCTCACGACATCGTCCGGTCACGACGTGTCACACCGCACCGCGAGATGCGATCCCTCCGCGCCGGGCATGGAACCCGGAGACAGGGAGAATCTTGCGCAAGCGCTTGATCTCATTCTATCCTCACCTTCGGAAAGCGGTTTCCCAGCGGGCCTGACATCCAGGAGGGAGGTAACCGTCACGGTAGCCCTGACGATCACACACCTGGACCGACCCTGACCAGGTGCCGGATTTCACCCGTGATTTCGGCGTGCCCGCGGGAGTGACGCGCGCGTCGCGGAGGAACGCGCGGTGGGCCGACCGCCGCAGCAGTTGGCTGCGGATGGCGCACCGGCGCTGCCGCAATCTCACCCGGAGATCCGGCGGCCGACACGGAAAAGACCGCCAGAAGCGGCCGCCAAAGGACACTGGATGCGCACACCAGCGCGGACATCCACTCCGAGATCCCGCCACCGGCCACCCGGCAAACCAGTGACCGATACTGGGTACCCGCGAGCCGATCAGGTTCGGGTCCGGCAGACCACCGCAGCCCGGGAAAATAGTTTTCCAGGTACCCGGGCCTCACCCACGGCAGCTGCCGTCCTGTTTTGCGCTGCCGTACGAAAGAGAAAACAAGCTCCCAGGAACGAAGTGAAGGCGAAAGGTGCGGCGAGAATGAAACAGACGATGAAGATACGACTCGGTGCGGCACTGGCCACGTCGGCGGTCGCGGCCGCCGCGGGCACGGTGCTCGCTGTCTCCGGGCCGGCCGCGGCGGCGACCGGCGGCGTCACCGGCTACGCGGCCCAGAACGGCGGAACCACCGGCGGCGCGGGCGGGGCGACGGTGCTTGCCACCACCGGCACCCAGATCCACCAGGCATTATGCAACCGGGCCAGCGCCAGCACCCCGATCATCATCCAGGTCCAGGGCACGATCAACCACGGGAACACCACTCAGGTGTCCGGCTCGAGCTGCAACACCGCGGCCGATAAGATCGAGTTAAAGCAGATCAGCAACGTCACCCTGGTCGGAGTCGGCAGCGGCGCCGTCTTCGACCAGTTAGGTATTCACATCCGCGAGTCGAGCAACATCATCATTCAGAACGTGACCGTTCAGAACGTCAAGAAGTCGGGCTCGCCGATCTCCAACGGCGGTGACGCCATCGGCATGGAGACCGACGTTCACAACGTCTGGGTCGACCACGTGAGCCTCATCGCCTCGGGCGGCGAGTCGGCCGGCTACGACGGCCTGTTCGACATGAAGGACAACACCCAGTACGTGACCCTTTCGTACAGCACGCTCAGCAACTCGGGCCGCGGTGGCCTGATCGGCTCCAGCGACTCCGACCTCACCAGCTCGTTCGTCACGTTCCACCACAACAAGTACACGAACATCGACTCCCGCACACCGCTGCTACGCGGCGGAACCGCACACATCTACAACAACCACTATGTCAGCCTCAACGAGTCCGGTATCAACTCCCGGGCTGGGGCCAAGGCCAAGGTCGACAACAACTACTTCGAGGACTCCAAGGACGTTCTCGGCACCTTCTACACCGACCTCGCCGGCTACTGGCAGGTCAGCGGCAACATCTTCGACAACGTGACCTGGAGCAGCCCCGGAACGGACACCAACCCGGCCGGGCCGAATCCGGTTTCCAACACCACCGTCAGCATTCCCTACTCCTACACCCTCGACGCCGCCAGCTGCGTGCCGACCGTCGTGGCCCAGACCGCCGGCGCCAACACCGGCCTGCAGGTCTCGAGCGGCAGCTGCTCGGTGACGACCCCGACGACGTCCCCCACCACCTCGCCCACGACGTCGCCGACCACCTCCCCCACCACGTCGCCGACCACGCCTTCTGGGACGAACCTCAGCCTCTCCGGCGACTCGGACGGCTCCAGCAAGGCCAGCGGGACGAGCTACGGCAACGTGCGTGACGGCGACCTGACCACCTACTGGTCGCCGACCGGCTCGACCGGCGAGATCTCGATCAAGTGGAGCTCCACCAGGTCGGTGTCAGCGATCAACATCCGTGAGCTGGCCGGCTCCACCGGCGCCATCGGCTCCTGGCAGGTCATCAACGGCGACACCGGGGCCGTGCTGAAGTCCGGCACAGGTGCTGGTGTCATCTCCTTCACCTCGACGTCCCTCAAGAAGATCACCTTCAAGATCACCAGCTCCTCCAGCACGCCGAAGGTCGCGGAGTTCGAGACCTACGCCTGAGCCGTCAGATCCTCATCCACACGGGATCGACAGCAGATCACCAGCCCGGGGGCCGTTGGCACGATGCGACGGCCCCCGGGCCTTTCCGGCCGGGCTCCGGCCGCAATCTCGGAAAGCGCTTTACGGTTTCGCCGGAAATTATTGACCTTCTGATGTGGCCGTCTTATCTTGGCTGAACCAACCGGAGCGCACGAGCTGCGCCCGGTATACCCACCTCACTCGGATCGTCCGGCACGTTCCTGCCGGTGGAGGGTGTGACCACGCAATGCCTACCGTAGAATTCGTCAAGGCGACCAGAAACTATGCCGGCGGCGGGCTGCCCGCCGTCGACGCGCTCGATCTCGAGATCGCGGACGGGGAGTTCCTCGTCTTCGTGGGCCCGTCCGGCTGCGGCAAGTCCACGTCGTTAAGAATGCTCGCCGGCCTGGAGCCGGTGGACGGCGGCCGGATCCACATCGGCAGCCGCGACGTCACCGATCTGCCGCCGAAGGCCCGGGACATCGCGATGGTCTTCCAGAACTACGCGCTCTACCCGCACATGAACGTGGCCGACAACATGGCCTTCGGGCTGAAGATCGCAGGCGTTCCGAAGGAGGAGCGCACCCGGCGCATTCGCGAGGCCGCGAAGCTGCTGGACCTGGAGCCCTACCTCGACCGCCGCCCGAAGGCGCTCTCCGGCGGCCAGCGCCAGCGGGTCGCGATGGGCCGGGCCATCGTGCGGGAGCCGCAGGTGTTCCTGATGGACGAGCCGCTGTCCAACCTCGACGCGAAGCTGCGGGTGTCCACCCGCACCCAGATCGCGTCGCTGCAGCGCCGGCTCGGGATCACCACCGTCTATGTCACCCATGACCAGGTGGAGGCCATGACCATGGGCGATCGGGTGGCGAGTCGTCCCCGGTGTAGAGCTTCACCTCCGCCGGCAGCGCCCGGCGCAGCGCGACCTCGTGCGCGGCGTCCAGCAGGGAGACCTTGACCCCGTCGATTGCGCCGGCGTGGTCGCGCACCAGGTCGACGAACGAGGCGGTCGCCCGGCTGAGGTCCGGTGAGCCCCAGTAGCCCTCGAGCGCCGGGTCGAACATCGGGCCCAGCCAGTGCAGGATCACCGGTGCGGTGGTCTGTTCCAGGACCCGGCTGTAGACCTTGTGGTATTCCTCCGGCCCACGGGCCAGTCGGGCGAGCTGACGGCTGGCCATCAGGATGACGGTGGCGCCGGCGTCCTCGACCACGGCGACCTGCTCCTCGTACGCCGCGATCACCGCCGGGAGCCCGGGCAGGTCAGCCGACGCGTGATCGGTGCCCGCGCCGGCGGCGATGCGGCCGCCGGCGGCCCGCGCCTCGGCGGCGCCGCGGTGGATGAGCGTGCGGGTGGCATCCCAGTCCAGGCCCATGCCACGCTGCGCGGTGTCCATGGCCTCGGCCACGCCCAGGCCGTAGGACCACAGGTGCCGGCGGAAGGCCATCGTCGCATCCCAGTCCACGACGGCGGGGGCGCCCGGGGCGTTGTCGCCCAGCGGGTCGGCGACGACGTGCGCCGCGGCGTAGGCCGTCCGGCTCGTCGGCGGGGCCGCCGGTCTGGGCCAGGCGACCGGCTCGCGCAGCACGCGCCGCTCCGTCGTCCCGTCCGGCCGCGGGAGCCCGATCACCGTGCTCACGGCGTGAGCTCCGCCAGCGCGACGCGCTGCCCCGACGCCGACGAGCGCAGGCCGGCCTCGGCGAGCTGGATCCCGCGGGCCCCGGAGAGGAAGTCGTACGGGTGCCCGGCCCCGTCGACGACATGCCGGACGAACTCCTCCCACTGCACCTTGAAGCCGTTGTCGATCTGCCCGTTGTCGGGGACGTCGAGCCACTGGTCCCGGAACCGCTCGGCGACCGGGCGGTCGGGGTCCCAGACGGCGCGTGGAGTGTTCGCCCGATGCTGCACCCGGCACCCGAACAGCCCCGCGACCGCGCTGCCCTCGGTGCCGTCCACCTGGAACTCGACCAGCTCGTCCCGGTTGACCCGGACGCACCAGGAGGAGTTGATCTGGGCGATGATGCCGCCGGTGAGCTCGAAGATTCCGTAGGCGGCGTCGTCGGCGGTCGCGGTGTAGGTGCTGCCGTCCTCGCGGAACCGCTGCGGGATGTGGGTGGCGGTGCGGGCCGTCACCGCCTCGACCCGGCCGAACAGGTTCTCCAGGACGTAGTTCCAGTGGCAGAACATGTCCACCACCAGGCCGCCGCCGTCCTCGGCCCGGTAGTTCCAGCTCGGCCGCTGCGTGGACTGCCAGTCACCCTCGAAGACCCAGTAGCCGAACTCGCCGCGCACCGACAGGATCCGGCCGAAGAAGCCGCTGTCGACCAGGCGGCGGAGCTTGCGGATGCCGGGCAGGTAGAGCTTGTCGTGGACGACGCCGCTGCGCACCCCGGCGTCACGTGCCGCGCGGGCCAGGCCGAGCGCGCCCTCGCCGGATTCGGCCACCGGCTTCTCGGTGTAGATGTGCTTGCCGGCCGCGATCGCCGCCTTGATGGCCGCCTCACGGGCGCTGGTCACCTGCGCGTCGAAGTAGATGCCGGCCGCGGGATCGTCGAGCGCCTCGTCGAGGCGGGTCGTCCACCGGTCGAGGCCGTGCTGGGCGGCGATGCGCTCGAGTTTCGCCGCGTCCCGCCCGACCAGGATCGGTTCGAGGACGACGCGGCTGCCGTCGGCCAGCTCGACACCCCCCTGATCGCGGATGGCGAGGATCGAGCGGACCAGATGCTGGCGGTACCCCATCCGGCCCGTGACGCCGTTCATCACCACACCAAACGTGCTGTGAGTCATCTGGCCTCCTCGGGAGACTCCGAAATTAGTTGGAAAGCGTTTTCCCAAAAACTGTACTTTGGTGCGCGCGCGGCGCGCAAGGATCGATCAGGACCGGGCCACCGATGACGGCCGGGAATCGGCGGCGCCCCCGCGGCGCCCTCACGGCACTCCGAGGCACTCCGGGACCGGTGGGGCGAGGCCGAAGAGTGGAGGATTCCGGTCGTTCGGACGACCAGGATCCTCACTTCCTGCGGATCGCCAGGGCTCCACGCCCCGGCAGCCCGCCGACGGCTCAGGAGGAGCGGTCGGGAGTGCTCTCGCGGATGACGACCTCGCCTCGGATCCGCTGCGTGCGGGGCTTGTCCGCGGGTGGCTGGACCGCCAGGCGCAACGCCCAGACGCCGAGATCCTCCAGCGGGACACGGACCGTCGTCAGCGCCGGCGTGACATCGCGCAACGTGACGATGTCATCGAACCCGGCCACGGCCATCTCCTCCGGCAGGCGGACCCCGTGGTCGCGCAACGCGGCCATGGCACCCACCGCCATCACGTCGTTGACCGCGAAGACGCAGGTGGCGTCGGTGCCACGGTGCAGCAGCTCGGACATCGCCGCGTAGCCGCCGTCGCGGGTGAACTCACCGGCCACCACCCGGCCGGCCGGCAGCTCGGCGCCCACCTTGGCCAGGCCGGCACGGAAGCCGGCGAGCCTGTCCCGGGCCGTCAGCAGCTCGGGCGGGCCCGCGAGGACGGCGAAGCTGCGGTACCCGAGACCGTGCAGGGTGGTCGCGAGACCGGCCGCGCCGGACCGGTTGCCGACCACCACGGTGTTGACCGGCAGCTTCTGCTGGCTGATCGCCGCGACCTGGCCGCCGGCCGCCTGGAACGCCGCCACCTCGACCCCGAGCCGCTCGGACGTCTCCCCGTCGGCGAACCGGCTGCCGGCGAGGATGAGCACCCGGGCCCGCTGCTGGCGCAGCGCCGCGACGTACTCGACCTCCCGGGCCGGGTCGCGCTGGGTGCTGCCCATGGTGACGATGAGGCCGTGCTCGTCGGCGGCACGCATGACGCCGGCGGCGATGGCGGAGAAGAACGGGTCGGCGATGTCGTGCACGACCAGCCCCACCAGGTTGGTGGTGCCGCGCGCCATCGCCTGCGCGTTGGCGTTGGGTGTGTAGTTCAGCGCCGTGGCGGCCGCGAGGACGCGCTCACGCAGGTCCGGGCGCACCGTGCGGGTGGCGCTGCCGTTGAACGCCCGCGAGGCCGTGGCCAGGGACACCCCGGCGGCCCGCGCGACCTCCTGCAGGGTTGCCGAACCCGACTGCCTGTTGTCCTGCGCTTGCCCTCTCACGCTCGTCCATTCGTTCACCGATGCCAGCACAGGCCGCCTGCTGCGGCCGCGTCACCGCGGCCATTGTCCAGCGCGGGCCTGCTCACCCCCGTCGGCAAGCACCCCAAGGGTACGGCCGGCCCGCCGGCATCGCCCACATTTCCCTACCTGCGGACGACCACGCAGCTGTTGCCAGACGGCCACCTGCACTCTACCGTGATTGGAAAGCGTTTTCCGATCTGGACGGGTGATGAAGCTGTCAGCGACGACAGAGGCCACGGCGGACGACGGCCCGGCCCGCACGTCCGACCCGGTCGGGCATGCCGGGCCGGACGGTCAGGGCCGGACCGACCGGCCACGGCGACGCCACAACCGGCTCTCCCTCAACCAGAAGACCGTCGACCGCCTCACCCTCCCCGAGGTGGTCGACGAATGCGTCCGGGCCGGCATCGGATCGATCGGGGTCTGGCGCGAGCCGCTGCACGACCTCGGGGTCGACCGGGGCGCCCGGCTCATCCGGGAGGCGGGGCTGCGGGTGTCATCGCTGTGCCGCGGCGGCTTCTTCACCATGGCCCCCGGCCCGGGTCGCGGCGCTGGACGACAACCGCCGGGCGATCGACGAGGCCGCCTCGCTGGACGCACCCTGCCTTGTGCTGGTCGTCGGCGGCCTGCCGGCAGGATCGCGGGACCTGCTCACCGCCCGCCAGCGGGTGGTCGAGGCGCTGCACGACCTCGCCCCACACGCGGTGGAGCGCGGTGTCCGGCTGGCGCTGGAGCCGATGAACCCGATCTACTGCGCCGACCGCGGTGTGGTGTCGACACTGGGCCAGGCCCTCGACATCGCCGAGGGCTTCGCCCCGGCCGCGGTCGGCGTCGTCATCGACACCTACCACGTCTGGTGGGATCCGGATCTCGACGCGCAGATCGCCCGGGCCACCGGGCGGATCGCGAGCTTCCAGGTCGCCGACTGGATCACGCCGCTGCCGGCCGACACCGTGGCGGCCCGCGGGATGGTGGGCGACGGCCACATCGACTTCCGCCGGCTGCGCGCGCTGGACGACGCCGCCGGCTACACCGGCGACATCGAAGTGGAGATCTTCAACGCGCAGCTGTGGTCGAGGCCCGGTCCCCAGGCCGTCGACCTGACAGCCCGACGCTTCGCCGACCACGTTGCCGACCTCGTCGTCGAGGACCAGGACATCGACGGCACGGAGGGAGACCTATGACCACCGCCACCGACCGGTCGGACCGGTCGGACCTGCCTGCCCCGCACGCGGCCGCGCTGACCGGGCATCTGTTCGTCGGTGCGACGCGCGTTCCCGGCACCGGTGCGGAGACCCACTCGGCGGATCCGCGCACCGGCCGGGTACTGGCGCCTGCGTACCGCCAGGCCGGGTCCGCGCAGGTGAGCAGGGCCTGCGCACTCGCCGAGGAGGCGTTCGACGCCTACCGGGCCGTGGCGCCGGCCCGACGGGCCCGCTTCCTCGAGCGCATCGCCGACAACCTGGCCGACCTGGCCGACGCGCTGGTCGACCGGGCCGGCCAGGAGACGGGACTCCCCCACGCGCGGCTGACCGGTGAGGTCGCCCGAACCACCGGGCAGCTGCGGCTGTTCGCGGACGTCGTGCGGGAGGGCAGCTGGCACGGGGCCCGCATCGACCTGGCGCTGCCCGAACGCCAGCCCGTGCCGCGCCCCGACCTGCGCCAGCGGCAGATCCCGCTGGGGCCGGTGGCGGTGTTCGGCGCGAGCAACTTCCCGCTGGCGTTTCTCGGTGGCCGGCGGCGACACCGCCGCCGGCGTCTCGGCGACGTCCTGCGTGCCGTCGAAGGCCAGCTGACCGCGACCGTGCACGCGGGGCCCACCGACCTCGACGACGTCCGCCGGCTGCTGCCGGTGCTGGAGCGCCGGGCCGGGCGGATCGTGTTCGACGGCTGGCCCACCGGGGTGGAGGTCGGCCACGCGATGGTCCACGGCGGGCCGTTCCCGGCGACGTCGGACCCGCGCGCCACCTCCGTCGGATCGCTGGCGATCGAGCGTTTCCTGCGCCCGGTCGCCTACCAGAACGCCCCGCGGGAACTGCTGCCCGCGCCGGTCGGTGACGGTAACCCCTGTCGGATCCCGCGCCGGGTCGACGGAACGCTCTCGTTCGACTGAGCCCATGGCGCTTGACTCAGGCCTGCTGTTGGTCGCCGCCGGTGTCGGCGCGGGCCTCGCCGGATCGATCGCCGGCCTGGCCTCGCTGATCAGCTACCCGGCGCTGCTCGCCATAACGCTGTCCCCGGTGACGGCGAACATCACGAACACGATGGCATTGTTCTCCAACACGCTGGGGATCGCGGCCGGCTCCCGCGTGGAGCTGCGCGGCCAGCGTGACCGCCTGCTGCCGTTGATCGCCATCGCCGGTGTGGGGGGTGGGCTCGGCGCGGCCCTGTTGTTGTGCACCCCGGCGTCGGCGTTCGAGGCCGTCGTGCCGTGGTGCGTCGCCTTCGGCTCCGTGCTGATCCTGGTGCGTGATCCGCTGCGGCGATGGGCGCAGACGTGGGCACAGGCACGGGCGAGCCCAGATCCTCCGGCACGGGCACGGGCGGGATCCCGGGGTGGCTGGCCGCGAGCGAGGAGGCCGCCGACATCCAGCAGACCGAGCGCGGCGTGCCGGCCAACGAGCGGATCCGCGAGTACATCACCCCCAAGCTCGGTGAGACCAACAAGGCCGTCGTCGAGTACCTCGACCGGGTGAAGCCCGGCGACGCCGAGCCGGTCACTCCCCCCGGCGGCAGCGCCATCGAGAGCCTGGTGTCGCGCTACACCGAGCAGGTGCTGTTCAAGCAGACGACCCCGGCGGACGCCGCGAAGAACTTCATCTCCGACCTCACGACCGAGGTCAGGAACGCCAAGTAGTCCCCCGGCCGCCGGCGCACGTCCAGCGAGGTCGTGCGCCGGCGGCGCCAAGCCGAGCAGGAGGAGCCCCGATGACCGCACCTGCCCAGCGGACCCGCGAGCGCTACGCCGTCATCGGCACCGGGCACCGCGCGCAGATGTACATCGACGCGATCATGGGACCGCACGCCGACGTCGCCGAGCTGGTCGCGCTGGCGGACACCAATCCCACCCGCATCGACTACTACGTCGACCACTGCCGGGCCGCGACCCGCGCCCGCGGCGGGCGCCCGCGGCGGGCGCCCGCCGGCCCGCTACGACCTGGCCGCCGCCCCGCACGACGTCCAGCGGATGATCGTCGAGGGACAGGTCGGACGGGTCATCGTGACGACCCCCGACCACACCCACGCCGAGGTGATCTCACGCGTCCTGCTCGCCGGCGCGGACGTCGTCGTCGAGAAGCCGATCACCATCGACCAGGCCGGCATCGACCGCATCGCCGAGGCGATCGACCACTCGGGCCGCGACGTCGTGACGACCTTCAACTACCGGTACAGCCCGCGCAACAGCGCGCTGCGAGCCGTCATCGCCTCCGGCCGCATCGGCCGGGTCACCAGTGTGCACTTCGAATGGCTGCTCGACACGGTGCACGGTGCCGACTACTTCCGCCGCTGGCACCGGTACAAGGAGAACTCCGGCGGGCTGCTCGTCCACAAGTCCTCGCACCACTTCGACCTGGTGAACTGGTGGATCGGCGCGGCACCCACCCGCGTCTACGCCTCCGGGGGCCTGCGCTTCTACGGGGCGGCCAACGCACGCGACCACGGGCTCGGGCCGCGGCCACCGCTCGGCACCGGTGCGGTGGGCGACCCGTTCGCCCTGGACCTCACCCGGGACAGCCGGCTGCGGGCGCTCTACCTCGACGCCGAGCGCAACGACGGCTACCTGCGCGACCGCGACGTCTTCGACGAGGGCATCACGATCGAGGACAACCTCGCCCTCGTCGTCGACTACGACTCGGGTGCCAGCCTGAGCTACGCGCTCAACGCGCACAGCCCCTGGGAGGGCTACCGCGTCTCCGTCAACGGCACCGAGGGCCGCGCCGAGCTGGAGGTCGTGGAGCGCGGGGCCGTCGTCCTCGACGCGGACGGCCACGCCGTGCTCGACCCGAGCGCGGTCGAGGTCGACACCGGCAGCGCGGCGCGGCCGGTGGGCCGCCGGCTGATCGTGCAGCGCCACTGGGAGAAGGCCGAGGAGGAACCGATCCCGGCCGGCATCGGCGGGCACGGTGGCGGTGACGCCTACCTTCTGCAGCACCTTTTCCACCGGGTACCGGCCAGGCGTGACCCTCTCGGCCGGCCCGCCGCGTTCGCCGACGGCGTCCGCGCGATCTCCGTCGGCATCGCCGCCAACCACTCGCTCGCGACGGGCCAGCCCGTCACCATCACTGCGCCGGCATTGCCACGCCCGGCGTAGCGCTGGCCTGGTGGGTGTCCACTCGCCGCACGGCCGGCCGTCGTCCGCTCAGGTGGGAGGCTCGGCGGCGTCCCGGATGGTGCGGAAGGTGAGGCCGAGACCGGGTGCGGGGGTGAAGCGCACGCGGGCGTTCCCGACCGCGACCGGCGGTTCGGTCACCAGCGCGCCCAGGTGGCCGAACCCGGCGTCCTCGACATCCTCCACGGCGACCTCGTGGCGCAGGGTCAGCGCGAGCTGGCCGGACAGCTCCAGCAGCAGGTGCGGAGCCAGCGCCACGCCGGCGTCCTCGACGGCCCGCGCGATACGCAGGAACGGCGTGATACCGCCCACCCGCACGATGTTGGGCTGGAGCACGTCGGCCGCGCCGGCCTGGGCGAACTCGCGGAAGCGGTACAGCGTGTGCAGGTTCTCGCCGCACGCGACCGGGACGGCGCAGCCGCGGGCGGCGAGCACCTCACGCAGGCGTACGTACCCGGGCAGGTCGTCGGCGCGTAACGGCTCCTCGATCCAGCCGATGCCGGCGGCTTCCGCGAGCGTCTCGACGGCGCGTTCGGCCTGGTCGAAGCTCCACCGCTGGTTGGCATCCACGAGCAGGACGCGGTCGGGCCCGATGACGGAGCGGACCGCCCGGACCCGCGCGAGATCCTCACCGAGATCCGGCCGCCCCACCTTCATCTTCACCGTGTCGAAGCCGGCGTCGACCCAGCGCCGGGCCTGGGCGACGAGGGCTTCGAGCGGGTAGTGCAGGTTCACACCGCTGCCGTAGACGGCGACGCTGCCGCGCCGGCGGCCGACGATGTCGACGACGGAGCGGCCCGTCCGCCTGCCTTCGAGATCCCACAGCGCGAGATCCAGGCCGGCCATGGCGATCGTCGTGACGCCACCGCCGCCCGCCTCGTACAGGTGGCGCCACAGCGCGTCCCAGCCCCCGTCACCCGGCGTCTGCCAGCCGGCGAGGGCGGCCGGGCGGCCGAGCGCCCAGCCGCGGATGTCGTGGTCGAGCAGGGCCCGAACCGCGTGCGCGCCGATGGTGGGCGTCCAGGCGAAGCCGTGGCCCACGACGCCGTACAGGTCGGTGACGTCGACGACCACGACGGACAGGTCCTGGACGTCCTCGCCCCACGGGCGGCGCAGCGGGATGCGGACGAGCCGGGTCGACAGCGCGGTGATCGCCGGCCTCGTCGGCGAGGGCGAGGCCCGCGTCGAGGATGTCGGAGAGCCGGTCGAGCTGCTCCGGGGTCGGGTCCACGAACGGCGCCCGGACGGATCCGACGTCCAGACCGCGCAGCCGCAGGCCCGCCTTGATGAGCGACACCGCGAAGCCGGGAACCTCGTCACGCAGCGCCACCAGCGGCCGGTAGAACACGGAGAGGGTGCGCTGACGTGCCTGCTCGTCGCCCGCGCGGTAGGCCGCGTAGTGCGCCATCGCGATCTCCGGGGCCATCGCGAACGCCGCCGACGAGTACAGGGGCATGCCGATCCCGCGATAGGCGGCCTGGGAGAGCTCGGCGGTGAGCAGGCCGTTGAAGAACAGGAACTCGGCCCGGCCGGCCTCGGCGACCGCGAGTACGACCTCCTGGGCGCGGGCGAGGTCACCGACGCCGTCCTTGAAACCGATCACCCGCGGGTTCGCGGCGAGCCGGCGCACCGTCTGCGCGGAGTACTGGGCGTCGCCGCGGTGGTAGAGGACCACCGGCAGGGAACCCGCGGCGAGCACGGTGTCGACGTAGGCCACCAGCCCGGCCTGCGTGCCCTGTACGAGGTACGGCGGCAGGACGAGCAGGGCGTCGGCGCCGGCCGCCTCGGCCGCCCGCGCGAGCTCGACCGCGGTTCCCAGCGATCCGCCCACCCCGGCGACGACCTCGACGGCCCGGCGCACGACCGCCGCCGCCTCGGCGACGGAGAGCGCGTGCAGCTCACCGGTGCCACACGCGGGGAACACCGCGCCGGGGGCGAACGGCAGGCGGGCCGCGACATGTGCCTCGAACACGTCGAGATCCACGGCACCGGCGGCGTCGAACGGCGTGACGGGGAAGAAGAGGATGCCGTCGAACGGCACCCGGGCCGCGGCGGCCGGCGGAGCGGAGGTCGGAGCAGGGGTCGGAGCAGGGATCGAAGCGGTGGTGGTCATCGGGCGGTCTCCTTCGCTGCGGGCCAGGTGGTCGTGCCGGTGTGTACCGCGAGCTCGTCCCGCTGCCCGGGTGCCAGCGCCGTACGCCACGACCTGGTCGGGCGCCAGCCGAGCAGGTCCCGCGCGAGCTGGTTCGTGAACGCGGCCGCCGGGCCGGTGAGGGCGCTCGCCAACGGTTCGGATCCGGGCAGGTGCCGCGGAATGAGGGACGACAGCGGCTCCGTGGCCAGGGCGTCATCCGCGCTCACGAAGAAGCAGGTGCCGTTCGGGACGTCCTCGGCGCGCTCGATCCAGGTCGCCACGAAGGCCGCGGCGTCGCGGGCGTCGACGTAGTTGAACAGGCTCACCGCCGCGAGACGGGGATCGGCGAGGCGGTCGACGAGAGTGTGGCCCTGCTGGGTCGGCGCGCCGTCCCATTCCTCGGGTGCGATCACGAAGCACGGGCGGAAGATGCCGAACCGGGTCGTGGTGCCGCGGGTCCGCGCGAACGTGCGCACGGTCTCCTCAACGACGACCTTCGACAGCGCGTAGGCGTTCCAGGGCGACAGCGGATGCCGCTCGTCGATCGGCAGGTAGGCCGGATGCCAGCCGGACGGTGCCCCGTAGCCGACCGGGGTCGGGCTGCTCGCGACCAGGACGCGCCGCGCCCCGGCTGCCACCGCGGCCTCCATGACCGTCCAGGCCAGGCTGGTGTTCGTCACGAGGATCTCGCGTTCCGGCCGGCTGAACGGCACGGCGATCGCGGCCAGATGAACGACGGCCTCCGGGCGCAGGCCCTCGAAGAGGGCAGCCGTGGCGGTGGCGTCGAGGAGGTCCGCGACCACGTGCTCGACCGTCTCGCCGCCCCCACCGCCCCCGCCGTCGGGGTTCCGCGGCGCCGCGGCGGACGGGGCGGGTGCCGGCCCCCGGTCGATGCTGGCGAGCCGTCTCACGTGCCGCCGGAAAGCGCTCGCCAACAGGCGGCGCTCGGAGTGCGCAAATCCGCGACGATCTCCGATGTCGCCGAGCTGGCGGGGGTTTCCCGGGCCACTGTCTCCCGTGTCGTCAACGGCCTGCCGACCGTCGCGCCGGAGATCGTCGAGCGGGTGACCGCCGCGATCGCGGAGCTCGACTACCACCCGAGCACGCTTGCCCGCAATCTCTCGCTCGGCAGCACGCGAACCATCGCCGTGGTCGTTCCCGACCTGGAGAACCCCATGTTCCAGTCCGTGTTACGCGGCGTCACCCGTGCGGCGGCGGGCGCCGGCTACCGGGTGCTCGTCGCCGACACCGAGGAGCACGCCGAGGTCGAGGCCGAGATCGCCACCGAGGCCCGGCGACGCTGCGACGCCCTCGTGCTGTGCGCGCCGCGCATGCCCGACGCCCCCCTGCGCCAGCTGCTTCCGAAGCTCGAACCGGTCGTCCTCATCAACCGCGACGCGCCGGACCTGGGTGTCCCTGTCGTCGGCGTCGACTACGCCGCCGGCGCCCGGGCGCTGCTCGAGCATCTCGTCGAGCTCGGGCACCGCGACATCGCCTACCTCTCCGGGCCGCCCGGATCGACGTCCGACTCCCTGCGCAGAGACGGATTCGCCCGCGCGCTCACCCGGTCCGACCACATCGAGCTGAGGATCCTGCCGACAGGCGCGCGCATCGAGGACGGGCACCGGGTCGCCCCGGCGTTCGTCGCGCTGGGCTGCACGGCCGCGATGGCCTTCAACGACCTCGTCGCTTTCGGCCTGCTGACCGGCCTGCGCGAGGCGGGTGTGGACGTGCCGCTCGACGTCTCCGTCGCGGGCTTCGACGACATCCCGTTCGCGGCGTATGCAACGCCGCCACTGACCACCGCCGCCGTCGCCCAGTTCGAGCTCGGTGCGCAGGCGTGGCAGCACCTGCACGACGCGGTCAGTGGCGCCGCTCCCGCCGCCCCGTTCGTGCACCAGCCCGAGATCGTCGTACGCGCGAGCACAGCGACCGCACGGATGAAAGCAGCGACCGCACCCACGAACCCGGCGGGGGTGCGGGTATGAGTGACCAGCCGACCGTCGCGCTCATCGGCGCGCACGGCCATGGGCGCAGTCACACCGCTCGCCTCGAACAGTTCGAGGCCCAGGGTCTGCTGACCTTCTCCGCGGTGGTCGACCCGGTGGCACCCCCGACACAGCGGCGGCGGCCGTGGTTCGCGGGCGTCGACGAGCTCCTCGCCGCCGGCGCGATTCCCGATGTGGCGATCCTGTGCACTCCCATCCACACGCATGCGCCGCTGGCGACGACGCTGATGAACGCGGGTGCCGACGTCCTGTTGGAGAAGCCGCCGACGGCGAGCGCCGCCGGGTTCCGCGCCCTGGTCGAGACGGAGTGGGCGACGGGCCGCCGCTGCCAGGTCGCCTTCCAGAGCCTCGGCTCGCACTCGATCGAGCGGATCCGCGGCCTGGTCGCCGACGATGCCATCGGCGCGGTCAGGCACTTCGGTGGCGCCGGCGCGTGGCTGCGCGACACCCGGTACTGGGCCCGGTCGGCCTGGGCGGGGCGCCGGGTCCTGGACGGTGTCGCCGTCGTCGACGGTGTCGTCACCAATCCCCTCGCCCACGCCACCGCGACCGCGCTGCGGCTGGCCGGCGCCGGGCGCGCCGAGGAGGTCGCCGCCGTCGACGTCGAGCTGTACCGCGCCAACCCGATCGAGGCCGACGACACCTCCAGCGTCGTCGTCACCACAACGACCGGCACCCGCATCGCGCTCGGGCTCACCCTGTGCGCGCAGTGGCCCGGCCAGCCCGTCGTGACGATTCACGGTGAGCGGGGCCGAATCGATTTCTACTACACCCTCGACGTCATCAGGATCGCGATCGACGGCCGGCCGCCCGTCGTGGAGAAGCACGGCCGCACCGACCTGCTCGTCGACCTCCTCGACGCCCGGGCGCACGACCGGCCGCTCCTGAGCCCGCTCACCGACTCCGGAGCGTTCATGGCGGTGCTGGAAGCCGTCCGCACCGCAGCCGATCCCAGGCCCATCGCGGAGCCGCTCGTTTGCTGGGTGGAGGACTCGGCCGGACGCCACCCCGTCGTCGCGGACGTCGAGCGCTGGATCGACCGGGTGGCAACCGAGGGCTACGGCTTCGAGGCCGTCGGCGCCCCGTGGGCCCGGCGGGAGCCGGCATGAGGAGGGTGCACCGGTGAGCGACCAGACCGCGGTGGCCCAGCCCGCATGGGCGACCAGCCGCGCATCGTCGGCCGGCCGCGCATCGTCGACCGGCCGCGCATCGTCGACCGGCCGCACCGACGTGTCGGCTGCCGATCGCGCGGTCAAGCGCCGGCGTGTGCTCGACGTCCTCGACGCCGTGCAGGCCGACGCGATCGTCCTGCGCTCGCACGCCTCGGTCTCCTGGTACCTCGACGGCGCCCGCACCCACGTGACGCTCGCGGGCGACCCCGTCCTGTGGGTCGTCGTCGACCGCACGGGTGACCTGGTCGTCACGACGACCAACGAGCGCGACCGGCTCGTCCGCGACGAGCTGCCGGCGGGAGTACCCGTGACCGCGGTTCCGTGGCACCGGCCCCTCACCGCCGCCGTCCCGCGGGGCGCGCTCGACGAGGCGGTGGTCGCGAGGCATCTGCGCCAGGCCCGCGCGAGCCTGCTGCCCGCCGAGACGGCACGCTTCGCGGCTCTGGGCCGGCACTGCGCCGAAACGCTCACCGACGCCCTCACCACAGCCCGACCCGAGGAGACCGAGCGCGCCCTCGCGGCACGGGTCGCGGCGGCGCTCACCGCACGGGCCGTCGACCCGCTCGCGGTCCTCGTCGGCGGGGCCGCCCAGGCGACCACCCGCCATCCGCTGCCCACCGACGCCCCGCTGGGGGAACGCGCCATGGTCGTGGTGTGCGGCCGGCGCGCCGGCCTCATCGCGAATCTCACCCGCTGGGTGCGGTTCACCGCGCCCACTACCGGTGAGCTGGTCGCGCAGGACCGCATCCGCGCCGTCGAGGAGGCCTTCTTCGCGGCGACCTCGCCCGGGCGGACGCTCGCGGACGTCCTCGCCGAGGCATCCGCCGCCTACGGCCGGGTGGGGTTCGCTCCCGACGAGTGGCGGCGCCACCACCAGGGAGGTGCCGCCGGCTACCACGGCCGCGACCCGCGGGCGGCACCGGACGTCACGGACGCCGTCGCCACCCACCAGGCCTTCGCGTGGAACCCGACCGCGGTGGGAGCCAAGGTCGAGGACACCGTCCTGCTCACCACGGCCCGGCCCGTCGTGCTCACCGTGGACCCCCGGTGGCCCGCGTCCGACGGCCCGCGTTTCCCCCGCCCCGACGAGCTCGTGCGCCCGTGAACGACAACGGATCAGGAGGACCACCATGCAGAACGAGGCGGTAGGCGCCGAACCGAACACCGGGCTGGACGGCGTGCTGGACGGCGTGCTGGACGTCGGTCGGGTCGCCGGCCCCGGCGGTGTGGAGCCGGCGGCGACCGGGCTGGGCCTGGCGCACGAACTGGGCCGGGCGCTCACCGTCTCCTGGCGGGGCAGGGAGCTGTTCCGCTATGTGTACCGGCCCTGGGAGCCGCGGATCGAGTCGCCCAGGCCCTACCTCCACCCGTTACGCACCCTCGGCGGCGACCTGGTCAGCCTGTACCGCCCGCACGATCACACCTGGCACAAGGGAATCTCGTGGTCCCTGTCGAACGTCGGCGCGGAGAACTTCTGGGGCGGCCGGACGTACCTGCGCGGCGCGGGGTACACCCAGCTCGACAACAACGGCACCCAGCGCCATGTCGGGTTCGCCCGGCTGGAGGCAACCCCGGCCGAGGTCGACGTGGTCGAGCACCTGGAGTGGGTCACGCAGGCCGGCGGTGTCCTGCTCACCGAGGAACGGACCCTACGGGTGCGGGCCCATCCCGACCTCGGCGCCTGGCAGCTCACCTTCGCGACGCGGATGCACAACCCCGCCGACCGGACCGCGGCCGACCGCGCGGCCGACGACCACACGGCCGGCAACGCCACGGCCGGCGACGCCACGCTGGCCTTCGGCAGCCCGACCACCAAAGGCCGGGAAGCGGCCGGCTACAGCGGTCTGCTCTGGCGCGGCCCGAGGTCGTTCTCCGGCGGCCCGGTGGTGACCCCGCAGGGTGTCGGCGGCAACGAGCTGATGGGCTGGCGCGGACCGTGGCTCGGCTTCGTCGGCAAACATGACGGCGCGGGCACGGCGTCCACGCTCGTCCTCGTCGATCACGCCGCGAACTTCTGTCATCCGACCAGGTGGTTCGTACGCTCGGATGTGTTCGCCGCCGTCTGCCCGGCACCGTTCTACGACACCGAGTACGGCCTGGCCGCCGGCGAGACGCTGGCACTGGGCTATGACGTGCTGATCGCCGACGGTCCGCGCGACGTCGAGGGCTGCGGCCTGCTGGTAAGCCGTGCCGGATGAGCCGAAGCCCGGTGGCCCGTCGCCGGCCGCGGTCGGCCTCGTGGCCCCACCGTTGCGGGTGCTGATCGCGCCCGACTCGTTCAAGGGATCGGCCCCGGCGGTCGACGCGGCGGCGGCGATCGCGGCGGGCTGGTCGGCGACACGGCCCGCAGACCTGATCGTCACCCTTCCGATCGCCGACGGCGGTGAGGGCACGCTGGACGCCTTCGCCGCCGCGGTGCCGGCCGCCCGCCGGTACACCCGTGCGGTGACCGGGCCGAACGGGCGGCGCGTCACCGACGCGTCCTGGCTCGCCCTGCCGGGCCGGGTAGCCCTGGTGGAGCTCGCGGCGGCCAGCGGGCTGCCGCTGATGGCCGCTCCGGACCCGCTGTACGCCCACACCCACGGCCTGGGCGAGCTGATCGCCGACGCGATGGACGCCGGAGCCCGGCAGATCCTGGTGGCGCTGGGCGGCTCCGCCTCCACCGATGGCGGTACGAGCCTGCTGAGCGCACTGGGCGCACGGTTTCTCGACGCGGCGGGCCACCCCCTGCCTGCCGGCGGCGGCCCGCTCGTCGACCTGGCCGCGATCGACCTGACCGGGCTGCGCCCACCGCCGCCCGACGGTGTCCGCTGCCTCGTGGACGTCAACACACCGCTGCTCGGCCCGACCGGCGCCGCCGCCGTGTTCGGCCCGCAGAAAGGCGCCGGGACGAACGACATCGCCCGGCTGGAGGCGGGCCTGGCCCGGCTGGTCAACCTGCTGGACCATGCCGGGATGCCCGCGGGTGGCGATGTGCGGGCCGATACCGCTGCGCAAGCTGGTGCCGCTGCACAGGCTGGTGCCGCCAGGCGCCCCGGCGCGGGCGCCGCCGGCGGGGCCGCCTACGGGCTGGCCGCCGCGTTCGGTGCCGAGCTGGTACCCGGCGCGGACACGATCGCCGAGAAGGTCGGTCTGCCGGCCGCGATCGCCGCCGCCGATGTCGTGATCACCGGCGAGGGCCGGTTCGACCGGACCTCACTGTCGGGCAAGGCCGTGGGCGCGGTGCTGGCGCGCGCCCACGCGGCCGGCGTCCCCGCCCTTGTGGTCGCCGGCCAGGTCGGCGACGCTCCGTCGGACTCGATAGCTGAAGGCGACGCTCCGTCGGACTCGATAGCTGAATCGGGCTCGGTGGCTGATCCGCCGGGCAGTGTGGCGGATCCGGCGACGATGGCGGACCTGACGGCCGGAGTGGTGGCGCTGGTCGACCTGGCGGGCAGCGCGACGGCAGCGATGGCCCACCCGGCGCGCTGGCTGGAGCAGGCCGGCTCGCACCTGGCCCGGAGCTGGCCGGGCGCAGGCAACCCTCACGCGGTCGCGAACGCTGAGCCTCACAGGCGGTCAGTGAGTGGGTGACGGGGACGGCGGTTCTGTCGATGTGCCTGGAATTCGATGTGCCTGGAAGCACTGCACACCCGCTCCCGCGGGTCAGCTGGTGGCACCGGCGCTCTTCACGGCGCCGAGCAGCTGACCGCTGCTCGGCGCTCCTGAGCGTCGGGCGGTTCCGCGGTTCCGCGGTTCCGCGGAACCGCCTCGACCGTCGCGGGTGGTCGCAGCCGGGAGTGTCGCCACCGGACGGGGGTGGGTTGCGATCGGGCCGGGGTTGCGAAAACTGTCGGTGGTCGATGTGACGATGCGCGGGTCCGATGGACCGACGACACCCCTGGCCCGGTGATCCTCATGATCGACACTGCTGCTGTCACTCCCGACGCTCCCTGCGCCACGCCCACCACGAACTTCACGCCCACCACCGACCCCCCGCCCACCGGCCCCGATCCGGCAGCGCGTCTCCCGCCCGCCGCTCTCCCGGCGGACCCCGACGCCGTCCCGATCGGCGAGCTGGAGACCGCGATCTGCCAGTGGGCCGGCCGGATCGCGGCCGCGACCTGCACCTGGCTGGCCCTGCTCGCCGCCTTCGACCGGCGCACCGGCTGGTCCGGCATCGGGATGCGTTCCTGCGCGCACTGGCTGTCCTGGCGATGCGGACTAAGCCCGCGAACCGCCCGCGAGCACCTCGCCACCGCCCACGCCCTCGAACAGCTCCCCGCGATCCGCACCGCGTTCGCCGCCGGAACCCTGTCCTACTCGAAGGTCCGCGCGATCACCCGGGTCGCCCGCCCCGACACCGAACAGACCTGGCTCAACCACGCCGAACACTGCACCGCCGGCGCCCTGGAACACCTGGCCCGCGCCTACCGGCAACGCAGCGCCGACCCCGATACCCGGGCCCGCACCCGCACCGCCCGCCGCGTGTCCTGGCACACCGACGACGACGGCATGATCCACCTCACCGCCGTACTCCCCGCCGACCAGGGCGCCCAACTGATCGCCGCAATCGAAACCGCCCGCGACAGCCTCACCACCACCACAAAACCAGCCACCACACCCAGCGCGGCGGAACCGCCCACCACGGAACCCGCCAGCGAACCCACCGCGGAAGAACACCCCCACCCGGAACCGGGGCCGGAGCCGGATCGGCAGCGTGACGCCGACGGCCTCATCGCCCTCGCCGAAAGCTTCCTGCACCACGGCGCCCCCGGACTCATCCACCCCGCGCACACCCTCGTCCTGCACCTGCACCCCACCGACCTGCAACCCACCACCACCACCACCACGACCGGCACCGGCACCACCACGACCGGTGACGCCTCACCGGCCACGCTCCCACCGGCGGTGCTGCAACGCCTCGGCTGCGACAGCCTCGTCCAGGCGATGCTCACCGACCCCCACGGCACCCCACTACGCCTCGGCCGGCGGTATCGGTTCCCCACCCGCCGGCTCCGCGCCGCGGTCCACGCCCGTGACCACGGCACCTGCCAGTACCCGGGCTGCGACCACACCCGATGGCTGAACATCCACCACCTCACCGGCTGGGCCGACGGCGGCCACACCGACCTCGACAACCTCACCCTCATCTGCGGCACCCACCACCGCCACCTCCACGAGGAAGGCATCACACTCCGCAGAACCCCCGAAGGAACGATCACCGCGCTGCTCCCCGACGGCCGCACCCTCACCCCCGCACCACCACTCACCCCCGGGGAACACCCCACCGCCGCGCTCGCCATCGAAACCGGACACGTCACCCCGGACGCCATCACCACCCGCAACGGCGGCCGGCTCAACCTCGGCGAATCCCTGTTCGTACTCCTCCAGAACCACCCCGCCGCCTAGCTGGACCCCCACCACTGGCCGCGGCTGATCAGATGGGATTTCAACGTTTCCGGATAGTCGGTGATCAGTCCCTCGACGCCCAGGGCCAGCAGCCTTTCCATCTCGTCGGCGTCGTTGATGGTCCAGGCGTGCACCGGCAGACCCAGCCGTGCCGCGCAGCGCACGAAGCGGGCGTCGCACACGGGCACACCGCGGAACATCGTCGGGACCTGCACGACATCGACCCTCGCGCGCAGCCGCCCCCCACGTTGGGCGGCCGTGGGCAACAGGCTCTGCAGGCGTAGGGACCCGACAGCCCCGGTTCCGCCGCCTACACAGAGGTTCTCGCCGAGCAGGCTTCGCGCCTGGCGGATCGTGGCGTCCCGGAAGGAGGTCACACATACCCTGCCAACCGCGTTCGCCCGCCGGATGACGTCAACAGTGGGAGCCACGGCGCCCGGCTCCTTGATGTCGATGTTCAGGCGGATGTCGGGCCACCGGTCGAGCAACTGGTCCAGCCGCGGGATCTCCGCGCCCTGCTCGTGGACGGTTTCGGGCGAGCGGAGCCTGATCCCGGCCGCCTCCCGATAGGTCAGCGAACTGATCGACCCGGTCGAGTCCGTCACCCTTTCGAGGGTCTCGTCGTGCAGGAGAAGCACGACTCCGTCGCTCGTCGCCCGGACGTCGGTCTCGAGGTACCGGTAGCCGAGCCCGACCGCGTTCTCGAAGGCGGGCCAGGAGTTCTCCGGCCAGTTCCCCCTCCCCCCGCGGTGCGCGAACGGGATGGGGCCCGGATGATCCAGGAACTCCAGACGCCGCACTGAATCTCCCTTCCTGCTGGGCCGGGTGGCCTGGCTGTCAGGCCGAGGCGGGCGGCCCGAGGTAGGCAAGCAGATCGTCCACCAGATCGGACGGATCCGCGCGGCCCTTGCCGGCAGCGGCGAGGTGACCGGCGAGCGCGAGGTCGACAGCACCGTGAGCGAGCGCGAGCAGCAACGCGGTCAGCCGCTCGGGATCCCCCGCCGGGAGCTGGCAGGCCTGTTGGGCGCGGGCGACCGCCGACACGAACGCCGATCGGGTCGCCGCCGCCGCCTCGCCCAGCTCCGTGGAGCCTCTGGTCCACGCCCCGTAGACGAGCTTGAACCGGGCCGGATGCGCCAGTGCCCAGGCGACGTAGGCATGCATGATCGACCGGACCACTCCGCCCGGAGGCTGCGGCCCGGCCAGCCGTTCATGGACGGCCCGCCCCTGGCCGGCGAGCTCCCGGGCCGCCACGGCGGCCAGCAGCGCCTCCTTGTCGGCGAAGTGCTTGTAAGGCGCGTTGTGCGAGACCCCGGCCCGGCGGCCGACCTCGCGCAGGGTCACCGCACCTGGGCCGCCCTCGTCGAGGAGCGCCACGGCAGCGGCGAGCAGCGCCTCCACCGTCGCACCCGCAGCCATTCGACAAGCATAGGACGACCCCTGGGTTGACACCGTCAACCTGAATCGCCTAGGTTGACGACGTCAACCTAGGCGCCGCATAAACCGCGCCCACCGCGCCCCGAGGTGCTTCCCGTCGATTCCCGGAATGGAAAAGGCTCATTGATGCTTCGACCACCCATGCTTCTCGCCGCCCTGCTGGGAACCCTTGTCGCCGCCGCTCTGTCCAGCTGCGCCGGCGCTTCGGGCAGCGCGGAGGAGGAATCCGGCCGGCGCGCGGCGGCAACGCACTCGACGCCGGGGCAGGCGGCCGGGACCCCAGAGGGACAAACCGAGGCCGTGGAGCAGCGGACGCTGGATTTCTTTCGCGCGATGGAACGGCGCGAGACGGCGACCATGGAGGCGATGCTGGCACCCGACGCCACCTGGCGGGTCGCGATGAGCTTCTCGGGTGACCGGGCGGACCAGTCGTACTTCGGCGACCGGGCGGCGGCGCTGGCCAACCTCCGGCAGATCTCCACCATGGTGAGCACTGTTCGTTTCGTCGACACCCGGGTGAGCGTCACCGGCGACGGGGCGACATCGTTCATGCAGGCCAACGGCGACTTCGTCACCGCCGCCGGAAAACCGTACCGGAACACGTATGTCTTCCGCCTCGACTGGCGAGAAGACCTGATCACCCAGGTGGAGGAATACACGAACCCGATAACGATCTGCGCGAGCTTCGGCCTGCCGCTGTGTGTTCCCGGCGTTCCCGATGATTCCGGCGCCCAGCAGTCACCGGCTGCCGGCTGAACCCAGCGGTTCAAGGCGGCGGTTCGAAGAGTTGAGGATCGTGGTCGTTCCAACAACCACAATCCTCAGCTCTTGCTCGGCTGCCTGGGTAACGTGGCCGGCCACCACATCCTGCACAACGCGAGGGTCGCCGCGAGCCTGCGGCGCAACCAGGCTCTGCTGGTCGCCCAGGACCATGGTCGGGTGGAGAAGTTCCATCCCTACACGGCACCGCCACCGGGATGGATCACCACGTTCGCATCCTCGCTGCCACCCTGCCGTCGGGCCGCGCCGCCGACAACCTGACCGTGGCCCAAGGCCTGGTCAGCCCGGGATGTGGTGGGTACGGCGGTCCTCCAGGCGAGCCACCAGCCGGGTCATCGCGGCGGTGGCCTCCTCGTGGGCGGTGTCGTGGCCGGCGGCCCGGTCGGCGACGACCGCGAACGCGAGGCCCTGGACGGCGGCGGCGACGAGGCTGGCCGGAAAGTCCTCCGGGTCGAGGCCGTACTCGCCGAGGATCGACGTCAGGGCGTCCATCTGCATCCGCCGCAGCTCGCGGGCCACCCGGCCGACCTCCGCGCGCAGCGCCGGCCGGTGGTTCGCCGCCGCGACGAACTCCACGGTCAGTCCCGTTCCACGCGGGTCGGAGACCAGCTCCCACCAGGCAGCCAGCGGGCGCGGGGAGGCCAGCGCAGCCTGTGTCCGCACCACGGTCTCCTCCCCGCGCCGCCGCAGCACCGCCACGAACAGGTCGTCGATCGTGGGGAAGTAGTAGTGCAGGAGCGGGGCGGTGATCTCCGCGCGGGCGGCCACGCTGCGGGAGCTGACCGCCGCGTAGCCCTCGCCCAGCATGATCTCCTCGGCCGCGTCGAGGAGGCGGGTGACCTTCTCCGCGGTCGCCGCCCGGCGTCGGCGGGGCTCGGCCATGCACCTTCCTCCAGGACGCGTCGTCCGGCTCCGGGCGCCGGCAGACGTCTCATGATGTCGGATGCGCCTGTTCGGGGGCCGACTCCGTGCCCGCGACGTGACCTGGACGACAGCACGGTTGGCCGCCGCGGCCGCCCTTCCCGTCCCACGTGGTCGCCCTTCCCGTCCGGCAGGGTCGTCTGGCCGAGCCGGTCCGTCGAACCCGTGCACCCGACCTTCGCGGTCCGGCGATTTGGTTGACATGGGCCCTGGGCAAAGTTAGAACGACTGTTAAAAATCCAGACACAGCATGACACTGCGGGACTCAGGGAGAAGTGATGGGAAAGCTTGACGGCAAGGTCGCCTTCATCACCGGCGCAGCCCGTGGCCAGGGCCGCAGCCACGCACTGCGGTTAGCGCAGGAGGGCGCCGACATCATCGCCGTGGACCTCTGTGGCCCGGTGCGGTCGGTCGCCTACCCGATGCCCACGCTGGACGACCTGCAGCAGACCGCGAAGGACGTCGAGGCCCTCGGCCGGCGGGTCGTCGCGCGCCAGGCCGACGTCCGGGACTTCGCCGGGCTGGAGGCGGCGTTCAAGGAGGGCGTGGCCGAGCTCGGCCCGGTCCAGCTCGTCGTCGCCAACGCCGGGATCGGCGCCGGCGGTGTCGCCACCGACGACGAGCAGTGGGAGGACGTCGTCGCGGTCAACCTGACCGGTGTGTGGAACACCGGCCGGGTCGCGATCCCGCAGATGCTGGAGCTGAACCAGGGCGGGTCGATCGTCCTGACCAGCTCCACCGGCGGCCTGGTCGGCGTCGGCATCCCCACCGCCGGGTTCCTCGGCTACACCGCCGCCAAGCACGGCGTCATCGGCCTGATGCGGTCGTGGGCGAACTTCCTCGCGCCGTTCAACATCCGGGTGAACAGCGTCGCCCCGACCGCTGTGCGCACGCCGATGGCCGGTGACGGGAACCTGCAGAAGATCCTCGAGCACGCCCCGCAGCTGGCCAACGCGCTCACCAACGCGATGCCGGTCGACCTGGTCGAGCCGATCGACGTCTCCAACGCCATCGCCTGGCTGGTGTCGGAGGACGCGCGGTACATCACCGGCACGGTGGTCCCCGTCGACGCGGGCCTGCTGAACAAGCGGTAGCACCTCCGGCCGCCGAGGCTGCGAGCACCCGGTCAGGTCCGACGTTGGGGGACCGACCTGGCCGGGCGCTCGCGTTCAGCCAGCGGTCTCGGAAAGGAGGCCTGCGCACGCCGCCTCCCCTCCACCGGGCGGCCGGGTCACGTCAAGGGCGGACGACGACCTTCAGGGCGTGGCGGGAGTCCATGGCCTGGTAGGCGTCGGCGACGTGGTCGAGGTCGACGGTGCGGTCGAACACCCGGCCGGGGTCGATCCGGCCTTCGAGCACGTCGGGCAGGGCCTGCTCGATGTAGGCGCGGACGGGGGCGGGCCCGCCGTTGAGGGTGGCGTTCTTGCGGAACAGGGATCCGAACCCGATCGGGGCCTGCTCGTACTGCGGCACCCCGACCCGGGAGATGGTGCCGCCGGGGCGCAGCACGCCGTACGCCTGCTCGTAGGCGGGCAGGTGCCCGACGGCTTCGAGCACGACGTGGCTGCCCGCGCCGCCGGTGAGCGCGAGGACCGCGGCGACGCCCTCCTCGCCGCGTGCCGCGACGACGTCGGTGGCACCGAACTCACGCCCCAGGTCGGTACGGTCGGTGTGCCGGCCCATGAGGATGATCCGCTCGGCGCCCATCCGCTTCGAGGCCAGCACCGCGGACAGCCCCACCGCGCCGTCACCGATCACGGTGACGGTCCGCCCGGGCGCGACCCGGGCCATGTGCGCGGCGTGCCAGCCGGTGAGGTAGACGTCCGAAAGGGTCAGCAGCGAGGGCCACAACGCCTCGTCGACGTCGGCGGGGAGCTTCACCAGGGTGCCGTCGGCCTGCGGGACCCGCACCGCCTCGGCCTGCGCGCCGCCGACCCCACCGGCGCCGTACCAGCCGCCGTGCACGCAGGAGGTGTGGAAGCCCTCGCGGCAGAACTCGCAGGTGTTGTCGGAGAACGCGAACGGGGACACGACGAAGTCACCGGGCGCAAGGCCCGTCACCGCCGCGCCGACCTCCTCCACCACGCCGATGAACTCGTGCCCCATCGGAACACCGTCGCCGGTGGCGGACATGGAGCGGTACGGGTGCAGGTCCGACCCGCACACGCACGCCAGCACCACCCGCACGACGGCGTCCGTCGGCTCGTGCAGCTTCGCGTCCGGGACGTCCTCGACGCGGACGTCACCGGCGCCGTACATGAATGTTGCTCGCATGGAACGGTTACCTTCCGTGTGCCGAGACAGCGCGGGACGGCGGCTTGACCAGCACCTGCACCAGCACGTGGTCAGCGCTCGATCACTCCCAGTCTGACGTGCCGCATGGTCGTCCCTCCCTTGCCTGCGTCGTGCCCTGCCTGCGTTGTGCCCTGCCCGCGCCGTGACTCGCGGGCGGCAGGGGCCCGGTCGGGCAGTCCCCACTCTGGGGCCGGTCGGGACGTCCGGGGAGTGCCTGGCCTTCCAGGTAACGGCAGTACCTCCCTGCTCGCCGATCCCCGGCGTCGGCCGTGCCTACCGTGGATGTATGGACAACCAGGCGGGCGTGCGGGAAGCCGACCGGGCGGGCAACCGAGCCGAGGTCCGCGAGTTCCTCGTCTCACGGCGGGAGCGGATCACCCCCGAGCAGGCCGGGCTGCCCGCCTACGGGGGCGCCAACCGCCGCGTCAAGGGACTGCGCCGCGAAGAGGTCGCCCTGCTCGCCGGGGTGAGCGTCGACTACTACGTTCGGATGGAACGCGGAAACCTCGCCGGTACCTCGGACGCCGTCCTCGGCAGTCTCGCCACCGCGCTGCAGCTCGACGACGCCGAGCGCGAGCACCTGTTCGACCTCGCCCGCGCCGCGCAACCCGCTCCCACCCGGCAACGCCGAGCGGTGACACCGGATGTCACCGACGGGATCCAGCGGGTCCTCGACGCCATCACCGAAGCCCCGGCCTGGGTCCGCAACGCCCGCCACGACCTGCTGGCCACCAACCGACTGGCCCGTGCCCTGTACGCCCCGGTGCTCGCCGACCCGCGGCGGCCGGCGAACACCGCCCGCTTCATCTACCTCGACCCCGCGTCGCGTGCGTTCTTCGCCGACTGGGAACGCGCCGCCGACGACACCGCCGGCATGCTGCGCTCCGAAGCCGGCCGCAACCCCCACGACCGGCAGCTGATCGAACTGATCGGCGAGCTGTCCACCCGCAGCGCGGAGTTCCGCACCCGCTGGGCCGCGCACAACGTCCGCCTCCACCGCACCGGCCGCAAACGGCTCCATCACCCCGTGATCGGCGCCCTCGACCTCACGTTCGAGGCCATGGAGTTCCCGTCCCATCCCGGCCTCACGCTGGTCGTCTACACCGCGCCGCCCGGCACCCCCGCCGCCGACGGCCTACGGCTCCTCGCCGAGCCGTCCCGCAACGGTCTGAGCCTGCTGGTGGCAGGCGGTCAGGCTGAACCTGATCCAGCTGGAGACGTCCTGGTCGGGAAGGTAGGTCGGCCTCGGTCGGCGAGCTCGCGGTAGTACTCCCAGGTGTTGCCGGGGCGACCGAGCCACGCCTCGATGGAGGAGAACTCCGGGGCGAGGACACCTCCGCGGGCGATCATGAGCGTCTGCAGCGAGCGGGACATCCGGCCGTTCCCGTCGGCCCAGGGGTGGATGGACACCAGGTGCAGCCGCCCGCACCAGCGGGTGGGTGCCGTCGTCGGTGTACAACCCGACAATCCGCAAGCAGGGAGGCCGGCCCCGAGCAAGAAGTGAGGATTATGGTCGTGAACGCAACCGAAACCCTCACTTCTTGCGGAGTGCAAAGCGAGCCTTGGCGGCCGAAATCCCAACTACCTGCTCGAAAGCAGCTGCATCAGCGGATGAGCTGGGTGAAGTAGCGAACCGTCGGAGGTGGTGCGAGTTCGACTCCTGTCGGGCGCGACATCGTCCCGGAGGCCTGTGCCTGAGCCAGCGCGGCCTTCGCCGCCTCGACGTCGCCGTCGATCTCGTAGATCACGATGAAGGTGTCGCCGCCGAGGGACGCGAGCCGCCGGGCGGCGACGAAGCCGTCCACCTTGAGGATCTCGGGCAGGTGCGTGTTGTCGTACCAGTCGTGATAGGCCGCGGCCTCCTCCGGCGAGGCGGGACGCGATTCGACGATCAGAACACCGCTTGCCATTCCTGCTCCGTTCACGTTCAGATCGATGGTGCCGATCAGGGTTTCCTGTGGATGTGCCCGTCCTTCATGACGAACCGGACGTCCTGGGTGCGGGTGATGTCCTGGGAGGGGTCGCCGGGGACGGCGATGATGTCGGCGAGGTAGCCCTCCCGCAGCCGGCCGAGCTCGTGGTCCAGCCCGATCAGCTCCGCGCTGGTCACGGTCGCGGCCCGCAGCGCCTGTACCGGGGTCATGCCCCGCGACACCAGCGCGACCAGCTCCTTGGCGTTGTCGCCGTGCGGAACTGCCGGGGCGTCGGTGCCGCAGGCGATCCTGACGCCGGCGGCGACGGCTCTGGGCAGCATCGCCTTGGCGCGGGGGAACACCTCGGCCGCCTTCTTCCGCAGCTCGGGTGCTGCCCGCGCGATGTCCATGGCGTCGGTCAGGTACGTCGTCGACACCAGGAAGGTGCCGTGATCGACCATCATCCGCAGGGTTTCGTCGCTGGCGAGGAAGCCGTGCTCGATGCAGTCGATGCCCGCCCGGACGCAGGCCTGCACCGCCCGGTCGCCGACGGCGTGCGCGGCGACGCGGATGTCGGCCCGGTGCGCCTCGTCGGCGATCGCCGCCAGCTCCTCGTCGGAGTACTGCTGGGCTCCCGGGCCGGTGCTGTGCGACATCACGCCGCCGGACGCAGACACCTTGATCACCTTGGCGCCGTGGCGGATCTGGTAGCGGACGCAGGCCCGCACGTCGGCCACCCCGTTCGCGATCCCCTCCGCGACGCTCAACGGCATGATCCCGGGTGCCAGGCGCTGGAACACGGTCGGGTCGAGGTGCCCGCCGTACGGCGTGACCGCGTGACCGGCCGGAATGATCCGTGGCCCTTCCACCCAGCCCTGCTCGATCGAGCGCGCCAGCGCGACGTCGAGCAGGTAGCCCCCGGTCTTGACCATCAGCCCGAGGTTGCGAACCGTGGTGAAGCCGGCGTGCAGGGTCGTGCGGGCGTTCACGGTTGCCCGCAGCGTGCGGTACGCGGGGTCGTCCTGGACGCCGTGCATCGGCAGCGGCAGGCCCGTCGGGGTCTCCGGCCCGCCGATGAGCAGGTTGAGCTCCATGTCCATCAACCCGGGCAGCAGGGTGACATCGCCCAGGTCGATCTCGACCGCATCCACGCCCGCGGGTGCATCCGGGTCCATGCCCGCGGGGAGATCGGTCGGGTTGACCGCGCTGATCCGGTCGCCTTCCACGACGATCACCGCCGGCGACCGGACCTCCCCGGCGTCGACGTCCAGCCAGCGCCGCGCGCGCAGGATGGTGGTCGGGGCCGTCGCCATCAGGGCACTGGCTCGATGAAGCAGTCGAAGGACGCCGATCCGGTGTCGGGGACCCGGGGCTGGCGCCACACCTCGACCGGGAACGACACCTCGATCGTGGAGTACAGCAGGTGCAGGAGGTTCACCGCGTCCTCGGGTAACGCGTCGAACGGGAGCTTCTCCAGGTACACCATGGCGTCGGTGACCCGAGGTTTCGCGGCGTCGTACAGCGCCTGCATCTCGTCCATGGTCGAGGCCAGCCGGGTGTGGTACCGCTCATGTTCGGTCGGCAGGCACCATTTCGCGGCGAAGGGTTCGAGGTCGGCGAACTCCGCCGGCAGCAGCGTGGTCATCGGCGGGCCCCCTCGAAGTCCGCGACCCAGTCACGGACGACCTTGTGCAGGTGTCGGCAGAGTATTTCCTGGTCATTGAGATGGAACTCGTTGACGTAGTCGTTCTCGAGCATCATCTGGGTGGCCTCGAGCGTGTTGGAGTCCTGCAGCGCGAACTCCTTGAACGTCACCGCCGCCATCTCCTGCGCGACCCGCTCCCTGATGTTCGTGGCCGGCGGGAAGTACGCGCTGCCCTCGAAGACATGGGTGTTGTACGCCGTCGGCCAGTACTGGTAGGTGATGTACCAGCCCTGGCTCCAGATCAGGATCACGAAGTTCGGGAACAGCTGGAACGAGTCCAGCCCCCACGGGTCGCACCCGGCCGGGTTGAGCCCGGGTGGCATCTCCCCCAGCTCGGCCTTCTCCCACGGGCCGAACAGCCCACTGCGAGTGATGATCTCCATCGGCTTGAGCAGGTCCGCGTCCATCTCCCAGAAACGGACGCCGGAGGTGCTCACCAACCGGTGCGGCCCGTCGAGCTGGTAGTGCGGCGCCTCGAAGCCGGCCTGCGCGGCGGCCGCCGAATACTTCTCCGGCGACTGCTTCGCGTGCAGGATCGGCGCGTGGTAGAACTCGGCGAACGCGTCCATGTACAGCTTCCAGTTCGACTGGATCGTCGTGCTGTACCCGAAGCGGGCCGTGAGCTTGTCGAAGGGATAGCCTTCCAGCGCCGTCACCATCGGGCCGAGGAACTCGCGCAGTGACTGCTCCGGCTCCGGGGCGAAGTTCACGAAGACGAACCCGGCCCATACGTCGCAGTGCACCGGCGCCAGGCCGTACCTGCTCTTGTCGACGTCGAAGAACTCCCCCTCCTGCTGGATGAACTTCAGCGCACCGTCGAGGTCGTAGCGCCAGCCGTGGTACTTGCAGGTGAACTGCCGGCAGATGCCCTGGCTGTCGAGCTTCGGGTCCTCCGTCCAGGCGAGCTTGTTACCACGGTGGCGGCAGACGTTGTGGAACGCGCGGACCTGCCCCGCCCGGTCGCGGACGACGACGATCGACGCGTTGGCGGCACGGATGTCCTTGGTGAAGTAGCTGCCGACGCGGGGCAGCTGTTCCACCCGGCCGACATGCAGCCACGCACGCTTGAAGACGGCCTTCTTCTCGCGCTGGTAGTACTCGGGTGAGGTCGAGTCCTCGTAGGACACCGGGGCCGTTCCAAGCTCCGGGTAATGCTGGGTCCAGCTGCCTTCCGGTGGTTTCGGGAAACGTGGCATGGGCCGCCTCCTTCGAAGGATCGGTGTCAGGGAACGGGCTTGGTCGCCGGTTCCAGCCCAACGCTGTTCAGCACCATGGCGAGGCACGTGTAGCTTCCGACCACGAAGATCATCTCAAGGAGCTGTCGCTCGTCGAGATACGAGGCCAGTCGCGCCCAGAGAGCGTCGTCGAGGGCATGGTCGGCAACGAGCTGATCGGTGGCGCGCAGCAGGTCACGGTCCCGCTCGTCCCACCCGGCGGCCTCGGGGCCCTCGGTGACGGCGGCGATTCGCTCCCGCGTCAGCCCTACGGAGCGGGCGAGGCCGACATGTTCCACCCACAGGTAGCGGCAACCCGTCCGGGAGGCGACCCGCAGAATCAGCAGCTCCCGGTCGCGCGGGTCGAGCGTCCCGGCGTCGAGCAGGCGGCCGTTGAAGGCGAGCCAGGGCCCACCCACCCGCGAGTGCCGGGCGAGAAGGCCGAGGATGGGTGGCATCGGTGGCGCTTCGGCGTCACCGGAGAGGTAGCGATCGGCGCGGGCGAAACTGCCACGCAGCGTCTCGCGGTCCTGTTCGGACCATTGCGCGACCGGCAGCGGGCCCAGCCGGGGCGTGGCGGAGCGGTTCAAAGCACGGACCCGCCGTTGACCCCGAGGACCTGCCCGGTGATGAAACCGGCCTCTTCGGAGGCGAGGAACACGGCTGCCGCGGCGATGTCGTCGGGAGTCCCGAGGTGACCGAGCGGGATGGTCGCGGCCATCACCTCATTGGCCGGGAGGTTCCCCTCGGCCTGCGACTGGTGCTGCATCGGCGTCTCGATGCCCGACGGCGGGATGCTGTTGACGGTGATTCCGTGCGAGGCGTACGCACGGGCCAGCGACTTGGTCAGGACGATCACACCGCCCTTGGCCGCGGCGTAGTGCGCCATGTTCGGCGAACCGCGCTGGGCGCTCGACGAGGCGATCGTGACGATGCGGCCCCAGCGCGCCGTGACCATGTCGGGGATCGCCGCCTGGCAGCTGTGGAACGTGCCGGTGAGGTTCACGTCGAGGACGTGGTTCCACTGGTCGAGCGTGATCTGCTCGAACGGGTCGAACGCGACGAGGCCCGCGCTGGTCACCAGGATCTCCGTCGGCCCCAGCGTCGAACGGATCTCGGCGAAGGCTGCGTCGAGGGCGGGCCGGTCGGTGACATCCGCGGCGAGGCCGATGGCCTGCCCGCCGGCGGCCCGCACCTGTTTGGCCACCCGGTCCGCCGTCTCGCGGTCGAGGTCGAGCACGGCGACGCGGTGACCTCGTTCGGCCAGCTGGTGGCAGGTGGCCTCGCCGATGCCCGACGCCCCGCCGGTGACCACCGCCACCCGGGACCTCCGCGGCCTGGTACCTGACATACCTGTCTGCCTCCTCACTCGTAGACCACTTCGACGGTCGGGGTGGCGGGTTCGGCCTGGCAGGTGAGCACCCAGCCCTCGGCGACCTCGTCGAGGGTCAGCGCGTCGTTGTTGCGCATCTCGGCCCGCCCCCGCACGATCTGGGCCATGCAGGTGGCGCAGCTTCCCGTCTCACACGACGAGGGGGGCCGCAGGCCCGCGGACCGCGCAGTCTGCAGCAGCGTGGAGCCCCGGTGGTAGGCGGTCGTGATCGTCCTGCCGCCGAGCCTGATGGTCACCTCGACGTCATCTGACACGTGTTCTCCATATGACTAACATCACGATGGCCGGATGTGCGAGCAGCCCACCGGTGCCGGCGGCGTAACACTGGGAGTGCAGTTGAGGGCAGCTGAGTGCAGCTGCAGCACCGCCGACCTGCGGGAGGACGTTCATGGCGCCGGCACGGCGGAGCCCCGTCGAGGACTCGATCACCCGCACAGCGCTTCTCGACGCCACCGAGAGCCTGATGCTGGAAGAGGGCTACGCCGCCGTCACCACCCGCCGGCTGGCCAGCAAGGCCGGTGTCAACAACGGGCTCGTCTACTACTACTTCGGGACGATGGACGGCCTGTACATCGAGCTGTTCCGGCGCGGCGCCGAGCGGAGCCTGGCGCGCCTGCGGCTCATCCTGCAGTCCCCGCAGCCGCTGTGGGCCCTCTGGGACCTGACCCACGACTTCTCCAGCAACGCACTCACGATGGAGTTCACCGCACTGGCCAATCACCGCAAGGCGATCCGAGCCGAGATAGCGGCCTATTCGCGTACCTTCCGCAAGCTGGAGCTCGATGCCCTCACCGAGGTGCTCAAGGACTACGGAGTGGACCGTGAGCGATGGCCGCCGGTGTCGCTGATCCTCGCCATGACCGCGATCTCCCGATTCCTGCAGATCGAGGAGGACTTCGACGTCACCGTCGGCCACGCCGAGATGGTCGCCGTGATCGAACGTGAGATCCGCGCCCTGGAGGGAGAGCGCCGCCTGGCGAGCGGCCACGCCGTCGCCGGCCACGCCGTCGCAGGTCAGGGCGCCGCAGGTCAGGCCGGCTGACCAGCCCGGCGGCAAGCTCCGCGGCGCGGACGGCGCGGACGGCGCGGACGGCGTCGGCGTCGGCGTCGGCGTCAACGGATCGGCTCGTCACCGAACACGGTCGTCCGCAGCATCTCCCGCGGCGAGCGCGGGTCGTAGGGCGCCGCCCGGTGCACCACCCCGGTGTTGTCCCAGATGACGGTGTCGCCGACGGACCACCGGTGGCGGTAGACCCGTTCGGGCGCCGTCGCCCGGTCGAGCAGGTCCTGCAGCAGCCGCCGGCCCTCGGCGAGATCCATGTCGACGACGTGGCCGGCCTGGACGCCGATGACGAGCGACCGCCGGCCGGTGCGGCGCCTCCACACCAGCGGGTGGACCGACGTCGGGCGGGCCCGCCACCGCGCGAGCTGCTCAGGGGTCGGATCGGGGGTGACCCGGCGTTGGGAGGCCTCCATGGCGTGGACGACCCGCAGGGCGGCGAACGCCTCCTTCTCCTCGTCACCGAGCGCGTCGTAGGCGGCGTAGGTGCTGGCGAACTCGGTCTCCCCGCCGGTCGCCGCCACCGCCTTGGCGCTGAGCACCGTCGCCTTCTGCGGTGGCTCTCCGTGCAGCGGGGTGCAGCCGTCCATATGCCACTCGAACGTGGCCTTCAGGTAGTCCGCCGAGGAGTTCTTCGACGCATCGAGGGTGACCCGGTAGATCCCGGGGACGGGGTGGTGCCCCGGCTCGTAGTCGATCTCGCCGAGGCGCCGGGAGAAGGCGACCTGGGATTCCGGGTCGAGGTCCAGACCGCGGAATACGAGCACTCCGTACTGCTCGAGTGCCGCCAGGACGGCTCCGGCGACCGCGTCGTCCTGACCGAGCTGTTCCGCGTCGACCCCGCTGACCTCGGCGCCGACCGTCGCGGCGAGCGGCTCGCAGATGATGGTCGGCGTCACGGTGCGGGCTCCAGGTAACGGTCGAAGTAGGCGGTCCCGGAATCGATGACCCGGGGCTGGTGCCAGACCTCGACGGGCAGCGACACCATGATGAGCGAATAGACCAGGTGGAGAAGGTTCTCCTGCGTTGCGGAAAGTTCCTGCAGGGGGAACCTGTCGAGATAGGCCATGGCGTCCCGTACCCGCCCGAACGCGGCGTCGTAGAAGGCCTCCATGTCGGCCATCGTGCTGTTGAGCCGCTCGGCGTACCGGGCCGGCTCGGTCGCGAGGCACCAGCGTCGCGCGAAGGGCTCGAGGTCGGCGAACTCCGCCGGGAGCAACGGCCCGCCCGACGGGTCGCTCATGCCCGCACCGCCTTTTCGGCACGGAGGTAGGACTGCACCCAGTTCTCGGTGACCTTGTGGAGATGCCGAACGGTGATCTCCTGGTCGGAGAGCGGGTACCTGTCGATGACCCGGGATTCCAGGCCCATCTGGGTGCCGTCGAGGGTGCCGGCATCCTGGAGTCCGGCTTCCTTGGAGATGACGGCGGTGAGCTCGTGCCGGATCCGCTCGCTGGCATTCTGGGACTGCGGAAAGTAGTACGACATCTCCCACGAATGGGTGTTGTGGGAGGTCGGCCAGTATTGGTACGTGAGGTACCAGCCCCGCTCGTAGACCAGAATCACGAAGTTCGGGAAGATCTGGAAATTCGAGATCGACCAGGGGTCGAGACCGCCGGGGTTGAGGCCCGCCGGCAGGTTCGCCGGGTCGAGCTCGGGAATGTCCGGGCGCTGCCAGGGCCCCATGAGCCCGGCCTCGATGTTGGGCTCGATCGGGTACATCTGGTCGCGCGGCAGCAGATGGCGCGGCACGCCCTTCCAGCCACCGGTGCTCACCAGCCGGTGCGGCCCGTCGGTCTGGTAATACGGGGCCTTGAAACCGGACTCGAAGCTTCGCAGGCTCGGGACCTGCTGCTGCGAGTGCAGGACGGAGGCGTGGTAGTACTCCTGGAACGCGTCCAGGTAGATCTTCCAGTTGCTGAGGAGATCAGCCTTGTACGCGTACCGCTCGGTGACGAGATGGAACGGATAGCCTTCGAGCCCACGCACCATCGGCCCGAGAAACTCGGGCAGCGTCTGGCTGGGCTCGTCCGCCAGGTTGATGAAGATGAAGCCTTCCCAGACCTCGCAGTGGACGGACACCAGCGGGAAGTCGGCCTTGTCGAAGTCGAAGAACTCCTCCTCCTGGAGGACGAACTTCAGCTGCCCGTCGAGCCCGTAGCGCCAGCCGTGGTACCGGCACATGAACTGGCGACATACACCGCTCGTCTCGTGCTTCGGGGTGTTCTCCCACACCAGCTTGTTCCCCCGGTGCCGGCAGACGTTGTGGAAGGCCCGAACCCGGCCGTCCATGTCGCGCGCGATGATCACGGCCGTCTTCGCGACGTCCAGGTTCTTGGTGAAGAAGCTTCCTTTGCGGGGCAGCTGCTCGACCCGGCCGACGTTCAGCCAGGCCCGCTTGAAGATCGCCTCGCGTTCGAGCTCGTAGAACTCCGGGGAGATCGAGTCCTCATACGACACGAGCCCGGTGCCCAGGTCCGGGTAACGCCCGGTCCAGCTGGCCTCCGCCGGCTTGCCGGCATGCGCCATGGCTAGCCCTCCGTTCGCATCCGTGGAGATCACCAGATCGGCATGTTCAACACTCGACTAACTTTCTGTTCTACAAGTGACTAACATGAGGACCCTCCGGACCGCAAGGTCCGGCGGAGCCCGCGGCAGGCGGCGTTGGCGCCCACAGCACCCCATCGGCGGAGCCTGTGGTCGGCATCGGCGGAGCCCACGGTCGGCATCGGCGGAGCCCAGGGTCGGCATCGGCGGAGCCCGCGGTTGGCATGGACGAGGGAGCAGGCATGTGGGATCGGCAGCACCTGTTCATCGGCGGCGCATGGGTCGCGCCGAGCACCGACCGGCGGATCGAGATGATCTCTCCGCACTCCGAGGAACCGATCGGTCAGGTGGCAGCGGCGAGCGTCGCCGACGTCGACCGCGCCGTCGCCGCGGCCCGGCAGGCCTTTGACGAGGGGCCCTGGCCGCGCACGGACCCGGCCGAGCGGGTCGAGGCGATCCGCCGGCTGGCCGCGCTCTACGGAAAGCGCGGTGACGAACTGGCCGCGCTCATCTGCGCCGAGCTGGGCGCACCGATCTCCTTCGCCAGGCGTGCGCAGGTCGGCCTGCCGGGCACGATGATGAACGCGTTCGCCGACATCGCGGCCGGCTACCCGTGGCAGGAGAAACGGCCGGGCGTGTACGGCCGGGACATCATCCTGCGCAGGGAGCCGGTCGGTGTCGTGGCCGCGGTGGTCCCCTGGAACATGCCCCAGTTCCTGACCGTGACAAAGGTGATCCCGGCGCTGCTCGCGGGCTGCGCGGTCATTCTGAAGCCGGCCCCCGAATCGTCGCTGGACGCACTTTTCTTCGCCGACCTCGTCGAGGAGATCGGCCTGCCCGCGGGCGTCCTGAACGTCGTTCCCGCCGACCGCGACGTGAGCGCCTACCTGGTCGGCCATCCCGGGATCGACAAGGTCTCGTTCACCGGCTCCTCGGGCGCCGGCCGGCAGGTGGCCGCGGCGTGCGCCGCCCAGCTCACCAAGGTCAGCCTGGAGCTCGGCGGCAAGTCGGCGGCCATCGCGCTGGCGGACGCCGACCCGGCCGCCGTGGCGCTGGCGGTCCGACTCTCGGGCATGGGCATGGCCGGGCAGATCTGCAACTCCCTCACCCGCGTGGTCGTGCCCGCGAACCGCATCGACGAGCACGCCGACGCGCTCGCGGCGACCCTGTCCGCCATCAGGGTCGGCGACCCGGCCGACCCCGCGACACAGATGGGCCCGCTGGTCGCCAGGCGCCAGCAGGAGCGGGTGCGTGGGTACATCGACACCGGCATACGGGAGGGCGCCCGGCTCGTCACCGGAGGCACCGAGCTGCCCGACGGTGTCGACCGTGGGTGGTACATACGCCCGACCGTCTTCAGCGATGTCGACAACGCGATGACGATCGCCCAGGAGGAGATCTTCGGCCCGGTCGTGGTTGTCATTCCCTACCACGACGAGAACGAGGCCGTCCGCATCGCCAACGACTCCGAGTACGGTCTGGCCGGATCGGTCTTCACCGCCGATGTCGAGCGGGGGCTCGCGGTGGCGGCCCAGGTCAGAACCGGCACCTTCGGCGTGAACCAGGGCTATGTGATGGACCCCGCGGCTCCGTTCGGGGGCGTGAAGGCCAGCGGCTACGGCCGCGAGCTCGGCCGGGAGGGCATCGAGAGCTACCTCGACGTCAAATCCATCTCCGTCGCGGCCCCTTGACACCGGCCCGTGACACCGGCGCCGGGACCGGGACCGGGACCGATCAATCTGACTGATCGGTTCCCGGTGCGGTAGCCGCGTCGTCCGCGTGGCTGGTCGAGGCGGAGCTGGCACGGCTCATCGCGAGCACCGCGTCGCGGCGGGGCATCGCACCGAACGGCGAACCGCCGGTCGGCTCCGCACTACCGAAGATCCAGGTCGGTCCGTCGGCGAGGTGGTCGAGCGCCTCCCGGGCGACGTCGTCGGGGTCGGCGGCGTCGCCGTACGGCTCACCCTTGGCGTCGAACACCCGGCGCATCGACGGTGTGTCGGTCTTGCCGAGCACCAGGCCCAGGACGTCGACCCCGCGGGAACGCCATTCGGCCCACAGCGCCTCGGCCAGGACGAGGTCGAACGCCTTGGTCGCACCGTAGGTGGCGAGCGTGGCGCCACCCACCCAGGCCGCTCCCGACGTCACGATCACCATGCCGCCCCGCCCGCGCGCCACCATCGGCCCGCCGAAGCGGTAGGCCGCCTCGAGCACGCTGTCGCAGTTGCGGTGGATCAGCCTCAGGTGGGTGTCGAGGTCCTTGTCGAGGAACGGGGTGCTGAAGTCGTCGCCGCCGGCGTTGTACACGAAGAGCCCGATCTCGATGTCGGACGTCACGCTCGCGAGCTCCGCCACCGCGCCCGGGGCGCTGAGATCGAGCGTGACCGCGCGGACCTCGACGCCGTGCTTCGCGCGGAGTTCTTCGGCGAACGCCTCCAGCACGGCGACCCGCCGTGCCACCAGCACGACGTTCAGGCCCCTGGCTGCCATCTCGTGGGCGAACGCGGCCCCGACTCCGTCAGATCCACCGGCCACGATCCCCCACGGCCCGTACGCACTTGTCATCGCGGTATCCATTCCTCGTCTCTCGGCGTTCCTGGTGGCTCGGTGGCGTCTTTGGGAGCGGCTCGACCGACCCCCGCCCGTCCGGGTTGACCGGGTTTCCGGCGAGCACGACGGCGATGTGCCGGCAGCCGAGGTCGGCGGCCAGGTTCGCGAACTCCACCGGTGGCAGCCCGAAGACGGTCTGATGCTCTATCCCCGGTCGTTCCATGTCAGCTGGACCGGATCGCGGTGACGAAGCGCCGCGCCACCTCGACGAGTTCCTTTCCGGGCGCATCGCCCAGGACGTCCGCCATCAAGGTGACGTCCTTGGTGAGCGGCAGGTTGGCGGGAGAATCCGCGAGAGCCGCGATGGAGCCCGCGCGCAGCAACATTGCGGATGCCACGCACGCCGAGCTGCTCGTCGTCAGGATCGCCGCGAGGCCAGCGGGATCGACGCCGAGCGACCGCCCTGCCTTCATCGCTTCGTCCGCGAGAGCGACCTGCGCGGAGAACAGGGTGTTGTTGATGAGCTTCGCGTACGAACCCGTCCCGATCCCGCCGAGGTGCACGACATGGTTGGACAGCGCCGACATCAGGTCGGCGACATCAGCGAGGGCCTCGGCGTCGCCGCCGACCATGATCGTCAGTTCGCCGGTCAGCGCCCGTGGGCTGCCGCCACTCACCGGCGCGTCGAGAACGCGGAGGCGGTGTGTCGCCGCCTGTTGGGCGATCTTCTGTATGTGCGCAGGCGCCACCGTGCTGTGCACGAGCACCACCGCGCCGGGTTCGAGGGTTTCGGCCAGGCCGTTCGGGCCGAACATGACCTCCTCCACACCCGCCGCGTCGAAGACACAGATGCCAACGGTCTCGACCGCCGCCCCCAGCTCCGCCGGGGTCCCCGCGACCTTCGCGCCGGTGCCCGCGAACGGTTCCAGAGAAGCCGGCCGCCGAGCGTAGACGGTGAGCTCGTGGCCTTCGGCCTGGATCCGCTGTGCCATCGGCAGCCCCATGCTGCCGAGACCGATGAATCCAACCCTCACTGTGCCCTCCTCGCAAATGTCGACTCCGGCGCATCCGGCGGGCACAGCACCTTCTTCTCTACCGCCTCCGAGGCCAGGACCGTTCCGATGATCCCGAGGTCCGCACCCGCGCCTCGGGCCACCTCGCGCACCACCGTGACGTCCTTGAGCATGAGGTCGCCGATGCGGCCCGCGACGGCGTCGACCGAACCGCCTCCGGCGACGACGCCGAGCCCGCGGCTGGCGCCACTGCCGTGTTGCAGGGCGGCCAGGATCGCCTTCTCCTCGATCCCGAGCGAGCCCGCGAGGCGCACCGCGTCGATCGCGAGACCCACCTGCGCCACGAACAGCGCGTTGTTCACCAGCTTCACCCGCTGGCCGTTACCGACCGGCCCGACGGACAGGATGGGCGACGCGTACGTACCGAGCGCCGGGCGCATCCGCTCCAGCAGCGCCTCGTCACCGCCCACCCACAACGTCAGCCGGCCGGCGGCGATGTCGTGCGGGCCGCCCGAGAGCGCGGCGTCGAGCACCCCGATCCCCCGGCCTGATCCCGCCGCTGCGAGCTGGTGCGCGGTCTCCGGGTCGGACGTCGTGTGCTGGACAAGCGTCGCACCGGGTCTCATGCCCGCGATGGCTCCGTCCGGGCCGAGGCACACCGAGCGGACCTGTTCGTCGGTCAACACGACGACGAACACCGCATCGGCGTCGCGGACCGTCGTAGCCACGGTGTCGGCCCAGGTGAGCCCGTCGGCCTCAGCCGCCGCCCGGGCCTGCGGGCGACGTGCCAGGACCGTGACGGAGTGGCCCGCGGCCATCAGCCGGTCGACCATCGGCCGACCCATGCGGCCCGCGCCGATAAACCCGATCTTCATTGATCCTCGATCCTCCAGACAGCGTGCTGGCCACCGTGCCGACGCGGTCAGGTCGACCCGCGGTCGGCGCCACGAACGGACGACTGCTCCGACGGGGGCTGCCGCGGCGGTGCCAGCATCTCGCGGTGTTCGGCCGTGCCGTCGAGGTTGGCGTTGACCCGTTCGGTGATGCGCCAGCCCTGCGCGGTGCGCGCCCACCGCCAGGTGTTCGCGGAGACCCGGGCCACCCAGAACCGGTCGGCGCCGGCGTCCCAGCGGATGTTGAGCGCGTAGCTGCGGCCGGTCGCCTCATCGCCGTCGACCACGACATGCGGCACCGTCAGAACGTGGCCGCAGCCGCTGCGGATCAGGCTTTGGTGGCCGCCGTTGACCATGTCGACGATGTCGCCCCGACCCCGCATCCGCAGGTGGGGAACGGCGTCGAAGGTGCCGTCCTCGGTCCACAGCGCCGCGGTGGCCTCGGCCGAGCCGCTGTCGACGGCGGGCCCGTACTGGGCGACGAGCTGCATGATCTCGACCTGGTCCTCCAGGGCGCGGACCCTGGCCGCCAGTTTCTCGACCACGGCACGAAGATCGTCCATCTCACTCATACGCGACAGCCCCTCCAGGGACGGCGATGTGACGCGGTTCAGGCGACGCGGTTCAGGCGACGCGGTTCAGGGGACGACCACGATGCGAACCGGCCCGTTGGCGTCGCGTGACGCGTCGAGCGCCGCCGCGACCTCGTCGAGCCCGACCGTTCGGCCCAGCATCGGGGTGACGTCGAGACTGCCCGAGCAGACCGCCTCGAACGCCTCGTCCCAGTGCTGCAGCGACGGGCCGCCACCGAACTGGATGTTCAGGCCCTTCCGCTTGGCGGTCAGGGTGTGCAGGTGGTCGCCCTCCGGCGGGCCGCCCAAGGAGAAGATCCGGGTGCCGCGCTCACACCCCTTGATGATCGAGTCGAGGACGCCGGGGACACCGACGCATTCGAAGACCACGCAGCCCGGCAGGCTGGCCGTCGCCATCATCTCCCGCATCGACTCGGTTGAGCCGTAGGCAACCTCCCGCCACGCCTGGTACGGCGAGATCTCGGCGGGGTCGATGACCACGTCGGCGCCCATGGCCAGCGCGGTCGCGCGCCGCGAGGCGACGAAGTCGACCGCGATGATCGGGCCCACGCCGAGGCGCCTGAGCTGGGCGATGGCCGACAGGGCGATCGCCCCGCAGCCGATGACCAGCGGCACCTCCTTCGTCGTCAGCTGGGCCCGGGAGGCGGCCGACCAGCCGACCGAGATCGCGTCGGCGACACACACGATCTCGCTCGGGAGCTCCGAGACCGCGACGCGGGTGAGGGACTCGTCCAGCAGGAAGTACTCGCCGAACCCACCGGGCGACTCGGGGTTCTGGCCGATGATCCTCCGGCCGGTGGCGGTGGACAGGACCGGCAGGGAGCTCACCCGCGTGCCGACGGGGATGCGGCGCTCGGTACCGGGGCCGTGGTCGACGACCTCCGCGCAGTACTCGTGGCCCATCACGATGTCCACGTCCCGGTCGTAGGTCGACATCCCGCTGTCGTCGTCGGCGCCGGCCTCCAGGTGATCCATGAAGTGGAGGTCCGACGCGCAGATCCCGCAGGCGAGCGACCGGACGAGCAGCTGCCCCGGCCCCGGGACCGGATCGTCGATGACGCGTGCCTGCACCGTTCCGCCCCGCAGCACCGCAGCACGCATCGGCCTCTCCCTCTCGTTCGCGACCGGGACCTGTCCCGTCACGGGACTGTAGCCACGGTTTTGGAGTTACAGAAGAGGGCGTCCTAAAAAATTATAGAAGATCTTGTCCTGTAAATCGGCGCCGGCGACGCTGGTCGGACGCACCACCCCTTACGATCGTTGCCATGACAGAGCCCGCCCGCCGCCGCCCGGGTCGCCCCCGCGACACGAGCATCGATGAGCGGGCGCTGGCCGCGACCCGCGAGCTGCTCGTGCAGCGCGGCTTCGACGCGACGACCATCCAGGCGGTCGCCGGGCACTCCGGGGTACACGCCTCCGCCATCTACCGCCGCTGGGGGTCGCGGATCGAGCTGATCGAGGAGGCCACGTTTCCCGGCCTCAGCCCGCTGAGCGTCCGGCCGACCGGAGACCTCCGGCGCGACCTGCGCCGCTTCATCCGTGCCTACGTGGCGGCCTTCGACGCACCGGCAGCACGCGCGGCCGCCGCCGGCCTGCTCGCCCACCATCAGACCGGCGGCCGGCAACGCCCGCCAGAGCTCTACCTGCGGGTGTCGGCGCGGCCGCAGTTCCAGGACATCCTGTGCGCCGCCCCGGCGGGGAGCGTCGACCCCGCCGTGGACCCGGACGACGTCTTCGACCTGCTCCTCGGCGCCGTCCTGACCCGCACGCTGCTGTTCAACACCACCGCCCGGCGCCGTCCCGTCGAGCGCACCGTCGAGATGATCCTGCGCGTACTGCAACCTCAGGCCGCCCACGGCACCGTCGAACGCGGCAGCGGTCAGCCGGTGGACGAGCCCGCCCCCTAGAGCATCTCCGGCCAGGGCGGCTCCCGAGACCGAGGCGTTCGGCCTGGCCCGAAGGTCCGACGCCCCGCCACGGCTTCGTGGCTCGTCCGAACGGAGACCCGTATGAGTGACCGAGACGCGATCGCCGACGTGCTCCTGCGCTACTCGACCGGTATCGATCGCCGCGACTGGGATCTGTTCCGCTCATGCTTCACCGACGACTGCGACCTGGACTACGGCGAGATCGGCTCGTGGCGAGACGCCGCGGCGTTCACCGAGGTCTTCACCGCCCTGCACGCCCCCCTCGGTCACACCATGCACAGTCTCAGCAACATCGACATCCGTCTCGACGGTGACCGCGCCCAGGCACGCACCTACGTCAACGCACTGATCATGTTGTCGGACGGGCGCGGCGGTGTCACCGCACACGGCTTCTACGACGACGACCTCGTCCGGACCGCGGGCGGCTGGCGGATCGCCCGGCGACACTTCACCTCGGTCCACACCGGCGCCATCGGGGCACCCGAGGACCCGGCCGGCGGAGCTTCCTGACCCTCACCCGTGGTTACCGGTCGTGGTCGCCGGGCGCCGGGCGCCGGCGCCTCCAAAGGCGTCGGCTCGGCGTTCACCGCGGATCCGCGGACCATCGGCGCGACGTTCCTGGTCGTGGGCTCACAGGGGCTCGTAGCCACGGCAGTGGTTGACACTGCGGGAAGCTGACGGCAGGCTGACAGCCAGAAATAAGCGGTCGCTTAGTCAGCCGCCGTGCCGGACGGCGACGGCATCCCACCGACCAGTCTCTGGAGGGGCCGATGGAGTTCTCGCTCGACGCCCGCACCGAGGATCTGCGCGCCGACCTGCTCGACTTCGTGCAGACCTGCGTCGAGCCGGCGGAGGCGGACTTCGACTCCCAGCTCGCCGCGCAGCCGGACCGGTGGGCGTGGGACACCGTCCCGGCGCTCGTGGATCTGCGTGCGCAGGCGCGTAAGCGTGGCCTGTGGAACCTCTTCCTGCCCGGCGGCGACGGCGCCGGCCTGACCAACCTGCAGTACGCGCCGCTCGCCGAGATCACCGGCCACAGCCGTCTCGCGCCGGCCGCGGTCAACTGCTCCGCCCCCGACACGGGCAACATGGAGGTCCTGCGCGACTTCGGCACGCCGGAACAGAAGCGGGCGTGGCTCGAGCCGCTGCTGGCCGGCGAGATCCGCAGCGCCTTCGCCATGACCGAGCCCGACGTGGCCTCCTCCGACGCGACCAACATCGCCACCCGGATCACCCGGGACGGCGACGAGTACGTCGTCAACGGCCGCAAGTGGTGGATCACCGGGGCGATGAACCCCAACGCGCGGATCTTCATCGTCATGGGGAAGACCGACCCCTCCGGCGACCGCCACCGGCAGCAGTCGATGATCCTCGTCCCCCGCGACACCCCCGGCGTGGAGATCAGGCGTGGCCTGGAGGTCTACGGGTACGACGACCACGATCACGGTGGCCACGCCGAGCTGGCCTTCCACGACGTCCGGGTGCCCGCCGCGAACCTGGTCGGCGCCCAGGGGTCGGGGTTCGCGATCGCGCAGGCCCGCCTCGGCCCGGGCCGGATCCACCACTGCATGCGCTCCATCGGCGTCGCGGAGAAGGCGATCGCGCTGATGTGCGAGCGGGTGGAGGGCCGGGTCGCGTTCGGCCGGCCGCTCTCGGAGCAGGGCGTGATCAGGGACTGGATCGCCGAGTCCCGGGTCCGGGTCGAACAGCTGCGCCTGCTCGTGCTCAAGACGGCCTGGCTGATGGACACGGTCGGCAACAAGGGCGCCCACACCGAGATCCAGGCCATCAAGATCGCGACGCCGGCGACCGTCCAGTGGATCCTCGACAAGGCCATCCAGGCCCACGGCGCCGGCGGGCTCTCGCCGGACTTCCCCCTCGCCCGCCAGTACGCCGGCATTCGAGCCCTGCGGTTCGCCGACGGCCCCGACGAAGTCCACAAGAACGCCCTGGCGCGGGCCGAGCTGCGCCGCCAGGCCAAGGCACGGGAGGCCCGCCGTGGCTGACGAGCACGCGATAGAGGCGATCCACGCGGACCTGCGCACGCGGGTGCGGACGTTCCTCGCGGACCACGACCCGGCGGGGGTGCGCACCGACGCCGACCGGTTGGAGTTCCTCCGCAGCCGGTACGACGCCGGCCTGGCCTGGGTCGCGTTCCCCGTCGGCCACGGCGGCCTGGGGCTGGGGCAGTCGTACCAGTCCGAGGTGGACGCGAGCTTCGCCGCCGCCGGCGCGCCCGACAACCGACCGCACGCCAACGGCATCGGGCTGGGCATGGCCGCGCCCACGATCGCCGCCTTCGGGACGGAGGAGCAGAAGCGGCGGTACCTGCGCCCGCTGTGGACCGGCGAGGAGATCTGGTGCCAGCTGTTCAGCGAGCCGGGCGCCGGTTCGGACCTCGCGAACGTCGCCACCCGCGCCGTGCGCGACGGCGACACCTGGATCGTCAACGGGCAGAAGGTGTGGACGTCGGGTGCCCATCACTCCGACCTGGCGATCCTCGTCGCCCGCACCGACATCGACCTGCCCAAGCACCGCGGGCTGACCTACTTCCTGTGCGACATGCACGATCCGGGGGTCGACGTGCGCCCGCTGCGGCAGATCACCGGCGAGGCGGAGTTCAACGAGGTGTTCCTCACCGACGTCCGCATTCCTGACAGCCAGCGGCTCGGGGCGGTCGGGGACGGCTGGCGGGTGGCCACCGGCACGCTCAACAACGAGCGCGTCTCGATCGGCGGCAAGGCGACCGTGCGCGAGGCCGGAATGATCGGAGTCGTCGCCGATACCTGGCGGGTACGGCCCGAGCTGCGCACACCCGAGCTGCACGACCGTCTGATGAAGCTCTGGGTCGAGGCGGAGGTCGCCCGGCTGACCGGTCGGCGGCTGGCGCAGAAGCTGGCCCAGGGGCAGCCCGGCCCGGAAGGCTCCGCCATCAAGCTGGCTTTCGCCCGCATCAACCAGCAGCTGTCCGGCCTCGAGCTCGAACTGCTCGGAGAGGAAGGCCTGCGCTACTCCGACTGGACGATGGTCCGACCGGAGCGGGTCGAGTTCACCGCCCGCGACGCCGGCTACCGGTATCTGCGTGCCAAGGGGAACTCGATCGAGGGCGGCACCTCGGAGATCCTGCGCAACATCCTGGCCGAGCGGGTGCTCGGCCTGCCCGGTGAGCCACGCGTCGACAAGGACGTTCCCTGGAAGGACACAGCCCGGTGACCGATCTCGATCTGCTCTACTCCGAGGTCGAGGAAGACCTGCGCTCGACCGTGCGCGACCTGCTCGCGGATCGTTGCCCGCCGGCGGCGGTCATCGCCGTGTACGACGGCGACCGCACGCTCGTCGACCCGCTGTGGCAGGCCCTGGCTGTCGATCTCGGCCTGGCGGGGCTGCTCGTTCCCGAGGACCGGGGCGGCGCCGGGGCCTCGGCCCGGGAAGCCGCCGTCGTGCTGGAGGAGCTCGGCCGCGCGGCGGCACCGGTCCCCTTCCTGACCAGCGCGGTCGTCGCGACGACGGTGCTGCTGGCGGCCGGTTCCGATCTCGCGGCCACGCTCACGGCGTCACTCGCGGCCGGTGAGCGGACCGCTGTGCTGGTCGTACCGTTCACGGCGGCACCGTTCACGGCGGCGTCGGGCGCGGAGGCGCCGGGTGCGGAGGCGTCGGGCGCGGAGGCGCCGGGTGCTCGGCTGGCCGCTGTCGACGTGGTCGGGCCGCACACGCTCACCGGCACGGTGACCACCGTGGCCGGCGCGCTCGAGGCGGACCTGCTGCTCGTGCCGGCTTACCGGGACGGACGCGTCACGCTCTACGCCGTCGACGCGGCCCTGGTGGATCGGCGGCCCGTGGTCTCGTTCGACATGACCCGCCAGCTCGCCGATGTGCACCTGCTCGACGTCGAGGCCACACCAGTGCTCGACGACCCGGACGACCCCGGAGCCGCCGAGCGGGCGATTCGCGCCGGGCTGACCGCGGGCACCGCCCTGCTCGCCTCCGAGCAGCTCGGCGTGGCGAGCTGGTGCCTGGACGAGACCGTGAAGTACCTCAGGACACGCCGGCAGTTCGGCCGGGTGGTCGGTGGCTTCCAGGCACTCAAGCACCGGCTGGCCGACCTCTACGCCGGCGTCGAGTCCGCGGCCGCGGCCGCCCGCTACGCCGCCGCGGCACTGGCGTCCGGCGACCCGGATCTGGCCGTGGCCACCAGCGTCGCGGCGGCGTTCTGCGGCGACCTCGCGGTCGTCGCCGCGGAGGAGGCGGTGCAGCTGCACGGCGGCATCGGCATGACCTGGGAGTACCCGGCGCACCTGTATCTGAAGAAGGCCAAGGCCGACCAGATCGCGTTCGGCACCCCGGGTGCCCATCGCGCCCTGCTGGCATCGCTGGTGCACCTGCCGGGAGCTCCGCACTAGCGCTCGGCGCGCCGCCGGGGGCCCAGCCCGTCCGACGAGCTGGAGATGTTCGTCGTCCAGCAGCCGTCGCAGAATCCCGAGCTTCGGGCTTCGGGCTTCGGGCTTCCGCCGCTGCCGCCGCTGCCGTCGTTGTCACCGAGCAAGAAGTGAGGATATTGGCTGCGGCAACAGCCGACATCCTCACTTCTTGCGAGCCGTCAAGCGACTCCGCGCGCTATTTGCCCCTATTAGGGTTGAATCGCCAGTACTTTTCGGTGCTCGGCATCAACGGCCACCCCTCGGGTAGCGCGGGCCGTCAGGCGATCTGGGCGATCTGGGGGGTCGGGGGGTAGAGCCGGGTCACCGCGTCGTGGAACTCCGCGGACTTCTCGGCGTAGTTCGCGTACCGGTCGTAGCTCGGCGCGCCCGGCGAGAGAATCACGTGGCAGCCCGGCGAACCCAGGCGGGCCGCCAGGGCTACCGCTTCCCGCAGCCCGGCGGCGGGGTGGACCCGATCCGGGTGGCGCTCGCCGAACTCCGCGACCACCGCGGGACCGTTCGACGGGATCGCGATGACGTCCACCCTGCGGGGGCTGCCCAGCAGGAAGTCGTTGAGCGGCTGGTAGGAGATGCCGCGGTCCTGGCCGCCGACGATGAGGACCGTGTGCTCGGCGTCGAACGCCTCGACCGCGGCGATGACACTGTTCGCCGTGGTGGACAACGTGTCGTCAACCCAGACGAGCCCGCCGCCGTGGCTGATCGTCTCCAGCCGGTGTGGGAGGGGCGCATGCCCGGCGAGGCCTCGGCGCACGGCGTCCGGCGACAGCGGCGTTTCGAGGGCCGCGCCGGCGGCCAGCACCGCCAGTCGCACGCTGGAGACCAGATGGCCGGCCCGCAGGTGCGGCGGCAGCTCGCGCACCGTCAGCAGGCGGGTGCCGTCGCGGTCCACGATGTCCTCGCCGGACGTGGCGGCCAACAGGGTGGGCAGCCCGCGGACCCGCGGCTCGACCGAGAGCAGCTTCGCCAGGGTCGGCTCGTCGCAGACCAGCGCCGCGGCGCCGTGCACCGCGATCCGCGCCTTGTCCTGCCAGTACCGCTCCAGTGAGCCGTGCCAGGGAAGGTGCTCCTCGTAGAGGTTGGTGACGACGGCCACCCGTGGCGACCGGGTGATCCAGAAGCACTGGTAGCTCGACAGCTCCGCGACCACCGCGGCCGGGCCCGGCGGCACGGCCAGCAGCGGCAGGCCGATGTTCCCGGCGAGCACGGCGCCCGCGCCCGCGTCGGTGCCGGTGCCGGCGTCGGCGTCGGTGCCGGTGCCGGTCGGCTGGTTCAGGATGGCGTGGATGAGGGACGCCGTGGTGCTCTTGCCCTTGGTGCCGGTGACCCCGACGGCCCGCTCGGCCTCGGACTCGAGCCAGACCGCGGAGCCCGAGGTCAGGTGGATCTCCTTCGCCCGCAGCGTCTCCAGGAACGGGTGGGTCCTCGGTATCCCCGGGCTCACCACGACGAGGTCGCAGTCGAGCAGCCGCTCCAGGCTGCCGGCGCCCCAGTCGTACTCGACCCCGGGGAGAGTCTCGGCCACGTGCGCGGACGCCTCCCGCTCATCCACGACGACCACCCCGGCGGGCGAGGCCGCGACGGCGCCGAGGACGGCGCGCCCCTCCAGGCCGAGACCCCAGATCCCGACGCGCCTGGTGGCGATCTCAGCCAAGCGCATCGAGTGCCTCGCGGAAGGGCTGCGGGATGAAGTGGGTGGCCGAAGGCTCGAGCAACGCAGCGTCGAGCCCCGGGGCCGGGGCCTGGCCCTGGGCGTTCATCTCGTCAGTGAGCGGCCCCACCAGCCGGGCCCGGGCCCACCCGGAATCGCGCCCCAGCAGGGCCAGGGCGACCAGCGCCTCGTCGTACTCGCCGACGCATTCGAAGGGCTTGTGCCCGCGAAGACCCAGGATCTCCAGGTAGCCGTCGAGGTTCGCCGGGTCGTCGAGCATGTTTCCCCCGAAGATCTCCGTCAGCCGCCCGGTCGACATGAAGGGGGCGAGCACCAGGAAGACGAACTGGCACTTCGGGCATTCACGGCACCAGGACGACGCCCGTTCGGACTCGTCGATCCGGAAGCTGCGGTTACAGCTGGTGAAAGCCTCGAAATAGGCCGGCAACCCGGCGAACCGGCGGGCGATCTCCAGCTCCGAGAGCGGGCGAAGCAGCGAGAAGTACGCGTCGGCACCGGTTCCTCCGGAAGCAGCTCCCCCGGAACTCTCCAGCGCCGAGCGGAGCAATGCCTCGAAATGAATGCTCTTCGACCACTGATGATTGATGGTGTGGCCGTTCCAGGAGAGGTTTCCGTATTCCGCCGACCGCTCGTTGGACATGACCACCGGACCGAGACCCAGGCGCTCCGCCGCCATCAGGGCGATCAGGCTGACGACCGCGGTGACGGGCACATGGCCGTTGTGAGCCCCCTGCCGGTTGGCCTCGAGCAGGGCGGGGTCGATCGACCTCTGGGCGGAGACCAGTGGCTGCCCGCTGACCCGCGCGCAGCGGGTGATCGGCGCGAACGCGTTGACGGAGAAGAGCACCGGGCCGAAGCCCGCGGCCTTCAGCGACTCGATCGTGACCACGGAGTCCTTGCCGCCGCCGACCGGAACAAGCGGCGCGGCCGGTGCCGCGGCCACCGCACCGCCGCCAGCTCCGTTACCGCCGCCAGCAGCTCCGCCGCCGCCCGCGCCCGTGATCTCGTCGGGGACCTCGTCCAGGCGCTTGCCCGTGATCTGGGGCGTGAGGGCGCCGGGCAGCTGGTTACGGAACGCGAATTCGCCGAGCCCGTTCCTGATCAGCTCCGACAGGAACGTGTGCTCTCCGTCGGTGAGACCGAACCCCACCCGGACCGTGCCGGGAGCGGCCGCCTTGTAGTAGCTCAGGCCACTCGCCAGTGCCAGCAGCCGGGCCGTCCGCGCCGACGGCACTCCAGCGGGCCGACCCTGGTTCCCGTTCGGGAGGCGGATCGTCTCGACGAACTCGATGCTCCCAGCCCGCCCCAGCAGTGAGTAGAACGCGCGAAAGGTCTCCCCGGTCGAATCGAAGGAATAGCCCTCATAGGAGAATTCGCTGAATCCAGCCGGATCGAACATCGTGCTCGAATTTCCTCCCGCGCTCGACCGTGCAACTTATCATCATGCAACTCATCACCGTGCCAGCACTGGAGGCCAATCCTACCAGTGAGCCACAGTGAGCACGGAGCGCACCCGAGCCGGCCGGACCCGCGGTCAGTTTTCTTCCCGCGCCAGGGGAATATCCGGGCCGTGGTCCACACCCCAGGAGGACCAGGGCACTCCGGGCGCCGCGCCAACCGGCGGGCGCAGGTCGTCCCACCAGCACGCCCGCGGATCATACCGGGCCAGAAACGGCCGGTTCACCAGCTCCGGATCACGGCATTGCAGGAATCTCAGCGCGATGTACTTCTCCGCACCCACGGTGTGAACACCGTCGACCACGACCTTTCCCGGCGTGGCGGACATCACCGGCCCACGGACGGTGCGTGCCAGACCGGACACGGAGCGGTAGGCGGCGCTGAAGATCTCGTAGGCGCGCAGCAGCGCGACCTCGAAGTAGCCGCGCGGCCCGGTGTCACGCTCCACGAACATGTAGTACGGAACCATGCCGAGCCGCACCTGGCGCTGCCACATGGCCGCCCAGGCCCCGGCGTCGTCGTTCACGGAGCGGATGACCGGGCCCTGGGTCCGGATCACCGCCCCGGTCGAGAGCACCCGGCGCACCGCGTGCTCGGCGACGTCGGTCTCCAGCTCACGCGGGTGTGAGTAGTGGGCCATCAGGGCGAGGCTGCGCCCGCTGGCCACCACTCGTTCGAACAGCCGCAGGGTGTCGTCGGCCCCCGGATCCGTGACGAACCGCGCGGGCCAGTACGACAACGACTTCGTGCCGATGCGGATCGACTGCAGATGCCCGAGCCCGGGTTCGTCGAGCAGCGGCAGAACGCACCGCGCCAGCATCTCGGCCGACATCACCATCGGGTCACCACCGGTGATCAGGACGTCGGTGACCTCGGGATGCGCACGCACGTACGTCACGAGGTCGTCGACGTTGCGCGAGGCCATCCGCAGGTGCGGCTCCTGGACGAACTGCGCCCACCGGAAACAGTAGGTGCAGTACGCGTGGCAGGTCTGCCCGTGGGCGGGGAAGTACAGGACGGTCTCGGGATACTTGTGCTGGAGCCCGTCCAGGCGGGTGCCGGCGAGCTCCGGGACGTTGAGCTCCCGCTGGCCCGCCGGATGCGGATTGAGCGCCGCACGCACCGCCGCCGCGGCGGCCTGAACCTCACGCGTGGGCGCGCCGCGCGCCAGGAGCTGGGCGATCGGCGCCACCTGTTCGGCGGGCAGCATGTCCGGCTGCGGGAAGACCAGCCGGTAGATCGGGTCGTCGGGGGCCGCATCCCAGTCGATGAGCGCGTCGACCACGTAGTCGTTGACGCGGAACGGCAGCACAGCCGCGACGGCGCGGGCCATCAGGCGGTCGGGCCCGGCGAGGCCGGCCCGCTCGAGCAGGCCGTCGAGCGATGCGGCGTTGTAGAAGCGGGGGCTGGCAGGCGCCGAGATCGGCCTGAGCGTTTCGGAGGTTGTCAAGGGGAGCGCTCCTGTGTGGCGGCTCGGGTATGACGGTGCCTGGTCAGCCGACCCAGACGGGCGGCACCCGGTCCGCCCAGGGGGCGAGCCGTTCCAGCCGCAGGGCCAGCCCGAGCAGGCCCGCCAGGTCTCGCGGCCGTGCCATGAGCTGGACCCCGACCGGAACGGGTCCACCGACACCCGGTGCACCGGGTGCACCCGCTGCACCCGCTGCGCCCAGCGGCAGCGAGACCGCGCACAGGCCCGCGAGGTTGGCGAACGCGGCGAACGGCGCGAAGTGCGCCGCGCGTCGGAAGACGTCCGCCGGATGTGCGGGGCTGGTGACCCAGCCGTGCGGGACCGACGGCCTCGCGACGGTCGGTGTCAGCAGGACGTCGCCTTCGGCGAGCAGGCGGCTGGCCCGCTGGGTGTATGCGCCGAGCCGTGCGATGGCCCGGTGCAGGTCGAGCGCGCTGGTCCGGCCGGCAAGCTCGAGGCCCGCCCGCGTCGTCGCGTCCAGCAGCTCGGGCCGAGGATCCCCGTACGCCACCGGAACCGTGCTGCGCACCAGCATCAGGTCGTCGAGAACCGCGTCGGCCGACCAGTCCGGTGACACCTCCTCGACGCGGCACCCCGCCCCTGCCAGCAGGTCCGCGGCCGCCACGGCGGCGGCGGTGCACGCCGGGTCGACCTCGCAGTCGACCGGCGGGACGTTCGTCATCACAACCCGGTGGTCGACCGCCGGCCACGGATCCTCGGACACCGCCAGGGCCACCTCGTCGAGGTCGAGCGCACCCAACGCGGTCAGCCAGTAGATCGCGTCCGCGACCGTGCGGCTGACAACACCGTCCTGGGCGCCCGCGCCCAGGGTCGGGCGCGGGGTCGCGGGAAGGCGGCCCGGCCCCGGCATGACCGCGAAGACCCCGCAGCACGAGGCGGGGATGCGCAGCGATCCCGCCCCGTCACTTCCGTGCGCGACGGCGGTGACCCCGGCCGCGACACTCGCGGCGGCGCCTCCGCTCGACCCGCCGGCGCTGAGCGTGTGATCCCAGGGATTTCGGCAGATACCGTTCAGCTCGGGCTCGGTGACCGGGAGGATGCCGAACTCGGACGTGCTCGTCTTCGCGAACACGACCGTGCCGGCAGCCTTCATCCGTCCGACCACCGGCGCGTCGTGCGGCGGTACGTGCTCCGCGAACGCACGGGACGCGAAGGTCGTGCGCATTCCCTCGGTGGGGGTCAGGTCCTTGACGGAGGTCGGGATTCCCCACAGCAGGGGCCGATCGTCCGGCGTGCGGGTGCGGGTGCGGGATAGCGCCTGCTCCAGCGCCTGTTCCAGGGCCTGCACCGCGCCGATGGTGACGTAGCAGTTCAGCGCCGCGTTCGCCTGGGTCGCGCGCCGGTGGCAGTCGTCGAGGACCTGCCGTGGGGAGAGCTCCCCCGTGCGCAGCAGTCGGGCCGTCTCCTGCAGGCTGCCGGGGGTGGCGTTCTCCGCCAGCTTCCGCATCGCCCGCTCCCCGAGAACGCGGGCCGGGATCGTCCCGGGGCGCTCAGGCCCGCTCACCGGTCACCGTGTCCGCCGTGGTCCGGCGTGGCCCGGTGCGAGCGCCAGCCGTCGTAGAAGGCGATCAGATCATGGGCGTCGAAGAGGATGACGTTCTCCTCCTCGCCGTAGGCCTGGATCGGGCCGGAGAGCGGCGTCAGGGGAACGCCCGCCCGGGCCAGGGCTCGCCAGAAGGGTGCGATGGTCAGGCCGTACATCATCGGCCGTTGTAACGCGACGCAGTGCCGGGCGGCGTTGACCATCAGCTCGTACAGGTTCCTGGCGTCGGCGGTCTCCCGCCGCAGCACGCAGAGCCGACCGAACTCCGCGCCCCTCGTCTGCTCCAGGGGCCCGTCATAGCGGTCCTGCAGCGGCCAGCGGCCTTCGAGGACGACCCGCACCGCGGCGACCGGAGCGCCGGTGTCGTCCGTCATCACGATGTGCCGGCAGTCGCGGTCGTACGTGTCCGACGACCAGGCGTCGAGGTGGGCCGGATCGCGCCGGCTGCCGGAGAATGCGGCCCTCCGAAGCGAGAGGACCGTGGCGAGGCGGGCCGCGTCACTCCCGTCGAAGATTTCAATCATGACCGATCCTTTTCCGTCGTCGACTCGGACCTGCGGCATCCCTGGCCATGCACCGTGAGACGAAAAAGGATCACCGTTTCCTGAGATGACCCATCCTGATGAGGACCCGGCGACCGGTGTCATCGAACCCTGTTCGGCCGTGCATGAAACGGGCGTTGTCGAAGACCGCGAGGTTCCCGGGTTCCCAGGAGACGCGCACGGAGACCGTCTCGGCGACCTCGCGGATCTCGGCGAGGAGATCAGCCGGGAAAGGGCTTCCGTCCGCCAGCGCGACACGGAAGCTGTCCCTGGCGTAATAGTCGCTTTTCTGCCGATAGGCATAGATCATCAGCGAGTTGCAGAAGGACGGAACACCGCCGTTTGACGGTATCACCGCCTTTGTGCGGAACCGGCCGTGGAGCACATCCCCCTGGAAGTCGCCGTCAAGCCGCTCGTAGGGGCGCAGCAAACCGCCGACCCGAGCCAGCGCCACCCGGGCCAGCGCCACGTCGGTCACGCCGAAGGTCTGCTGCCAGCGTGCCGGCGTAGCCTCCCAGCTCCAGTAAAGGTCCAGGTCGGAGACAAACGCACGGGTCGACTCGTCGAGGCGCCGCAGCAGTTCCGCCCCGTCGCACAGGACGGTCTCACCACCGGCGGCGGCGGGGCGCTCGCAGTAGAGGACGAGCAGGTCCGGGCAGCCCGGCGCGTAGGAGCCCTCCCGGTGCAGCGGAATCGCGTCCATACCCTTGTTGACGGTGGACGTGCTTGGATCCGCGCCCACCGGGTCACGTTCGATGGTGTTGGTTGCGTGGTGAACCATCGGGACCATGAGCGCCTCGGTGAACTCCCTGAAGTCGAACAGGGTCGTTCCTGGCCTTTTGATGAACGCCGCACCGTGCTCGATGACAGCCGTAAGCGCCGTGCCTGGGTCGACGTCGTCGAGGACGGGAATATGAACATCGGCGACCATGATGAATCCCCCCTTGGAACCTTCCGCACGGAACGGGCCAGCACCGCCGGCGGATGCACCTGGCGGGACTTCTGTCGGCACCATCAGTCCGAGAATTCCAGATCGGAACAGTAGCATCGCCGAAGGCCGCCGCACAGAGTTTTCAAGTACGGTCCCGGTCTGGCGGACACTGCAGACGAGTACCAGCAGGCGCAACGCCGGCAGGTCAGTCAGATATCGGCCGCGCTGGCATCTGGCCGAAGGGATCCCTCGGCCAGAGCCCGTTCCATCGGCTGCTCCGGCGTCTGTGGACGGCCGCGCCGGGCCGATGTGCCCAGCGCGGTCAGGGTGCCGAGAGCTCCGGCCCCCGCGGCGAGCCAGAAGGCAACGGTGAAGGTCGACCCGCTCGTCACCCCGGTGCGCGAGGTGCCGGACGCGATCAGGGCCGCCGCTGCAGGAGCCCCAGCGCGGGGATGAGCAGGGTCTGCATCAGGGCATATCCGAAGACCGCGGCGACCAGCGCGGCGAGCACCTTCGACGGGCTCGCTGACGGTGCCTCGGGGATGGTGGCGGCCGGTGTGGCCGCGGCCGGGCCCGCGGTCACCGCGCGCCTTCGCGGGCCCGGTCGGCGAGGATCTGCTCCAGGATGCCGCACAGGACCGCGACCGGCTCCGTGCCGGCGATCCGCCAGCGGCCTCCCGCGACGATGGTCGGCACCCCGCCCACACCGAAGGCCGCGGCCATCTGCTCATCGGCGGCGACGTCCTCGGCGAACTCCGATCCCGAGAGGACGTCGCTGGCCCGCTCGGCCGGTAGCCCGACCTCCAGGGCCAGCGCGACGAGCGTGTCCGGGTCGGCGATCGGCCTGCCCTCGACCCAGTACGCCCGGTACAGCCGGTCGACCAGTGTGCGCTGAAGTCCGTACTCGGCGGCCAGATGGACCAGCCGATGGGCGTTCGCGGTGTTCCCGGGGCGGGCGATGTCCGGGTGGAACTCCAGCCCTTCGGCGGCCGCGGTGACGCTGATGCGTTGCATGGCCGCCCGACCGGCCTCCCGGCTGCCGTTGAATCGCGCGAGGTAGTCGTACAGGTCCCCGGTCGGTCGCTGATCAGCGGGCCGCGGGTCGAGCTCGAAGCTGCGCCACCGCACCCGCAAGGAGCCCGAGGCGCCCAGTCCCGCGAGCGCGGTGGAGATCCGGTGCTGGCCGACGTAGCAGTGCCCGCAGACGAAGTCCGACCAGATGTCCACGGTGAGCGGCTCCACCTCCCGCGCGGGAGGTGGGCCGACGGTTACTCCTGGTGTCTCCGTGGGAGCGGACACTAGGACCCGGGCTAACTTTTAGAAAGCCCATACCTTGAGGTAAGCTCCTGGCGTGGAGGTTGGTTCGCAGGTCAACAGCCCAACGATCGACGATCCGTGTGACGTGTTCAACAGAGACTGTCCCGGGCGTGTCGTGCTCAACCACCTCACCAGCCGCTGGGGCCTCCTCGTCCTGGTGGCACTCCAGGACGGCCCACTGCGGTTCTACGAGCTGCGCACGCTGGTCGACGGCGTCAGCGAGAAGATGCTGTCCCAGACGCTGCGCACCCTCACCCGGGACGGGCTGCTGACTCGGGTGGTGGCGCCGACGGCCCCGCCGAGCGTGACATACGCCCTGACACCGCTGGGCGCCGACGCCGCCGAGCCGCTCCGCCAGATCCTGCAGTGGGTACGCGGCAACGCGGCCACGGTCTTCCGCTCCCAGGGCGACTACGACCGGCTGGAGGAGGCCGGCAGTCCCCCGGAGTAAGCCGTTCGCGCGATACCGGGCCGGTGGGCCGCCCATGGCCCGAACCGGGTGGTCCGGAGCCCGGGCGCAAGCGCGGCTCGTCCCGTCCGTGGGCGGGACGAGCCGGCTGGCGGCCGGTCTTGCCCACGGCGCGGCGGGACGGGTGGTGGCCGTCCCGCCGTCCGATCCGAGGCCCGCCTGGAACCGGCGAGTCGGTGCCGGCTGGCGGCTGCCTCGATATCCGTGAGCCATCCCTGTCGGGCGGCCCAGGCACGAGCCGTGCGCTCGGTCGGAGGGAGCCGGTGGAACGGGTCGATCTCGTGTACCCACCATGCGAAGTCGTCGGGTTCGACGTCCGGCTGAGGCGGGTTGTGGGTGATGGCTGAGCGCATGCGCATCTCAACTACTCCAGTGGATAGCACTGATGGACTACCTAATCCTAGTCATATCTGACTAGATCGAAGGGTGTAGCTGGGCTCAAGGGAGGCCGCGAATTGGCATTGGCTCGAAAAGGTCCTGGTCAGCGCCTTTCGGGCGCCGACACGCCGCGTGTCGTGCCGGTCGGGACCGACAACCGCCTTCGCACCGGGTCGCCAGCGGCAGGGAGGCTCCGGCCGTACAGCTGGGGCGTGGAGGTGCGCCTGCCGGAGTGGGCTCAGGCCTACAGCGCTGAGCCGCCGGTGGTGTCAATGGTCTGGCCGGTGACCCAGCGGGCGTCCGGAGAGGCCACGAAGGCGACCACATCGGCGACGCCCTGCGGTTGACCCACCCGGCCGAAGACCGAGAGGGAGGCGGCGGACCGCGCCGCGGGGGCCTGTTCGTCGCCGCGCAGCCAGTCGGCGTTCACATCGGTGTCGATGATGCCGGGGTTCACCGAGTTCACGGTGATGCCGCGCGCGCCGAGATCCTTGGCCAGCGCGAGGCTGAACGTGTCGAGCGCGCCCTTGGTCATGGCGTAGGCGAGGATGTCCGGGGTGGCGATGCGGGTGACGCCCGAGGAGATGTTGATGATCCTCCCGCCGTCACGCAGCCGGACCAGGCCGTGCTGCACGATGAAGAACGGTGCCCGCACGTTCACCGCGAACAGCTGGTCGAACTCCGCCGGCGTCACGTTCCTGATGTCCTCCGACCGGCCGATGCCCGCGTTGTTCACGATGATGTCGACCCCGGGGTCGAGGCCGGCCGCCGCGAGCCCCGCGTCGAAGGCGGCCCAGAGCGCCGCCGCGTCGCCGGGCGCGCCCAGCGTTGCGTGCACCGGGAACGCGCGGCCACCGGCAGCGATGATCATTTCAAGGGTCTGCTTCGCCGCGGCCTCACTGCTGCCGAAGTGGACGGCCACGACCGCGCCGTCCGCGGCGAGCCGGCGCGCGATCGCCCGGCCGATGCCGCGGCTGGCCCCGGTGACCAGCGCCGTGCTGCCGTCAAGCGCACCCATTGTGCCGATCACCGTCTCTCGGTCGCCGCGCGACCGCATGCTCCCATGTGCCGCGCGGGCGCGCAGCACGGAAGCCGGGGAGCCCAAGCCACGGCCACCTGCCGACCTGGCCACCTGTCTGGCGCTGGGCGACCTGCCCCTGCGGCTGGTGACCTCCGCCCGGGCGGTCGCGCCGGCTACCTGCTCTCGGCGAGGCGGCAGCGGATGGCGGCGGCCTCGTTGTCGGCGAGCCAATGGCGGCGGGCGGCTCGGGCGCGGGCCTGGCGGACAGGCGGCGAGAGCCGGTGGAACGGGTCGATCTCGTGTACCCACCACGCGAAGTCGTCCGGGCCGGCGTCTGGTTGCGGCGGCACGTAGGAGACGTCAGAGCGGTTGCTCATGTCGAAGCTCCCTCTCGGATGGCACTGGCCGACCACCATCGTAGCTACATCGGACTAGTGCTTTTGGGGCAGGTAGCCGACACCTGAGGTAGGCCGCTCGGCGGCGAACCGCGGATGGGTGGTGCCGGTGTGCTCGTGGCCGTCGTGACCTCGGACGTCTCTGCGATGCTGGACGCCGGGGACGTGCGGGGGGCAGCGCAATCTCAGGTAGTTTCTGGCCTACTGTCACGCCTCGGGCCGTGGCAGCCGTGCGGTCTCTGACAACGACGAAGGGACGCTCCTATGGGCCTCCGCCTGGGCGACATCGCGCCCGATTTCACCGCCACGACCACCGATGGCGAGATCTCTTTCCACGACTGGAAGCAGGGCTCGTGGGCGGTGCTGTTCAGCCACCCGGCCGACTTCACCCCCGTGTGCACCACCGAGCTTGGGCGTACCGCGGCTCTGCATGGTGAGTTCGACAAGCGCAACACGAAGGCGATCGCGCTGTCGGTCGACTCGGTCGAGGACCACCGCGGCTGGGCACCCGACATCGCCGAGGTGAGCGGGACGGCGCTGAACTTCCCGATCATCGCGGACCCGAACCGTGCCGTCGCCGAGCTGTACGACATGATCCACCCCGGCGAGGGTGACACCTCCACCGTTCGTTCGGTCTTCATCATCGACCCGAACAACAAGATCCGTCTTACCCTCACCTACCCCAAGTCGGTGGGGCGCAACTTCGACGAGATCATTCGGATCATCGACGCGCTGCAGGCGACCGACAAGAACCCGATCTCCACGCCGGTCGACTGGAAGCCCGGCGACCGGGTGATCGTCGCGCCGACGCTGTCGACCGAGGACGCCAAGGGCAAGTTCAGCAACGTCGAAGAGGTCAAGCCCTACCTCCGCTACGCCGACGCTCCCTGAGCTGCCTGACGGCTCGGGTTCGTCCGCGCCGCTGCCAGCCCGTCCATCGTCACGGGCCGGCAGCGGCGTTCGTGTTTTCGGCGCCCTGGGCAGGGGACGCGGTGAGTCCGACCCGCATCCGGGTAGCAGCGTCGTTTCTGACACGTCCGAAACGTCTGCGCCCGGCACCGCGGACTCCCCTGCTCAGCGGGCCTGCCCGAGACTCGCCTCGTCCAGGTCGCTCACCAGCGTTTCCTCTTCGGGTGCACGCATCCGCCAGGCGTCGGTCACCAGCTCCGCCAGCCGTTCGACCGTCACCTCCCCCAGTCGCACCATGACCACCGGCCAGGCGTCGTAGCCGGGCGCGGTGAAGAAGAGGTCGGGTTCGCCGAGCAGAAGCGCCTGCTTCTCCGCCTCGTCACCGACGAAGAGCACGGCGATGTCAGTTCGGATCACCCGTGGCCTCCCCGGCACACGTTCCGGGTAGGACCAGACGAATCCCTTGTCCGCGACCCGGAAGTCGAATCCGTCGCTGTCGATCTCCACAACATGCGGCAGGCTCATCGCGAGGCGCCGGACGTCGTCGGCATCAGCCACCAAGACCCTCCTTCGGACGCACGGTTGAATCTCGACGAGGCTACGACGAGCCTGCCTGGCGGGCCGGGACACCAGTCTCACCGGCCGATGTCGTGGTCGCCGGCCTCAACCAGCCCGCTTTCATAGGCGAAGACCACGACCTGCGCGCGGTCGCGCAGGCCGAGTTTGGTGAGGATGCTCGACACATGCGACTTGACTGTCGCGGGCCCGATGAAGAGCTCCTTGGCTATCTCCGAATTGCTGGACCCGCGGGCGACCGCGACCACCACGTCACGTTCGCGGTCGGTCAGGCGTTCCACACGGCGCGCGACCGTCGAGCTGACAGGCCTGCGTTCGGTGAACCGGCCGATGAGGCGCCGGGTGATCGACGGCGCGATCAATGCGCCACCGTCGGCCACGGTGCGGACGGCGACAGCGAGCTGGTCGGCCGGAATGTCCTTCAACACAAAGGCGCTCGCTCCGGCGCGGAGCGCCTCATAGACGTACTCGTCCGGATCGAAGGTGGTGAGAATCAGCACCCGCACGCCCCAGTCCGCCTCGGCGAGAATTCTCGACGTGGCTTCCAGGCCATCCATCTCCGGCATCCGGATGTCCATGAGAATCACGTCGGGACGATGCTCCCGGGCGGCCTCCATCGCCTCCAGCCCGTTGCCTGCCTCGGCCACGACGTCGATGTCGCTGTGGATCCGCAGCACCATGGCCAGGCCACCACGGACCAAGGCCTGGTCGTCGACGATGAGAACACGAACAGTCAACCCGGTTTCCCTCCGAAAGGCAGGTGGGCAGCGACCTGGAACCCACCGCCCACGCGAGGTCCTGCGTCCAGGCTCCCGCCCAGCAGCAGAGCCCGCTCCCGCATCCCGACGATGCCGTGGCCTCCCGAATGGTCACCACCGGCGTCCGGCCTTGGGGCGGCGGTGCTGCCGCGACCATCATCGCGGACCTCGATGACCATGCCGTTGTGCCCGGTACGCAGACTCACCTCAGCCTGGGTTCCAGGACCGGCGTGCTTGAGGACGTTGGTCAGTGCCTCCTGGATGATGCGGTAGGCGAACAGATCTGCCCGGGCAGAGATCTCCGCTGACGGCAGGTCCATCGCCAGTTGCACGACCACACCGGCCCCGCGGAGCTGCTCGATCAGCCGGGGAAGCTCCGCGAGGCTGGGTTGGGGGCCCAGGCCGTCATGGCCTGTCTCCGGACGCAGGACGCCGAGAAGATGGCGAAGCTCGTCGAGGGCCTGGCGCCCCGCCTCCTCGACCGCCGTCATCGCGTGCAGCGCGGCCTGCGGGTCCTGCTCCGCGACAGCCCGGGCTCCGCTCGCCTGCACGGTCATGAGGCTCACCCGGTGGGCGACGACGTCGTGGAGCTCCCGCGCGATGCGGGCCCGCTCCTCCATGACGATCCGCCGGTTCTCCGCCGCGTGCTCGCGGCGGCGCTCGACGGTGCGGGCACGGCGCAGCTGGATGCGGCGCCCGGCATACCACGCCCCGGCCATGAAGAGGCCGCCGAACGCGGGCTCCTGCCACCACGGGCCCGGATCGTCGAGGCCATCGAGACCGACCAGGCCGGTCGCGACGACGACTCCGACAGCGCCCTGCCAGTCCGCCGAGCTGTACCGCCCCGCGGCGTACAGCGCGATGATCGGGACGCAGCCCAGCTGGGTGTCGCTGCCGACCAGCACGGCCCAGCAGACCAACGTCAGGCCGAGCACACGCAGCGGCGCGCGCCGGCGCCAGAACAGGGCCGGACTGGCCACCGCGCAGACCAGCAGGACGAGGATCGGGACATCGCCGAGCGGGCGGATCGTTATCGCGTCTCCGGGCCCGTCGGCCATGAAAGCGGCCATGAAGTAGAGCGCGAGGACGAGCACGGTGTCGGCGGCGCGAGGCCAGCGGGCGAAGGGCCCTCGGAACCTCCGCGGGACGTCCTCATGCGGCGTCGGGGTGTTCGGCATCGCACGGCTTTCCATTTGGTTCTCAGCGAGGTGAACCGCGACTGGTCGCGGCTTCGTCAGTGGGCATGGGCTCACGGTATGCCAGTGGGACAGTGCGGTCTCCGGCCTTCCGGCGGGGATGGTTCTCCCCCATCAGACGGAGAACGGCTCGGAACCCACACGACGCAATCCTTCTCGCGGCGGGTTGCCAAATCCGCTCCCAGGCGGACGACAGCTTCGGGGCACAGCCAGCACAGTTGAGCCCACACGGCGCTCGGGTCGAGGACCGGCCCGGCCCACCTTCCGCGCACACGGCACCGCCGCCGGGCAGTCCCGGCCGGTCCTGCCCTTCAGAGCGACCGGTCGAGCCACGCCGAATCTCGCAGGAGAGGTAGCCATGAATCGGCTCACCCGCCACATCGCAGCAGCGAGCGCACGCAGACCTCAGCGCACAGTCGCGGCCTGGGTATTCGCCGCCGTCCTCGCCCTCGCCCTTGCCAGCACGGCCGGAGGGTCGTTCGTCGACGACTTCGTCGCTCCCGGCAGCCAGAGCGAGAAGGCGAAGGACCTGCTGGAGCAGCGCTTTCCCGACGCCGCCGATGGCAGCGCACAGGCGGTGTTCGCCGTGTCGGCGGGCCAACGACTCGACCGCCACCGTGCGGCCGTCACCGCCGCGGTCGCGCAGATCGCGGCGGTGGATCATGTCGCCGCGGTGGCCGGCCCGTTCGCCGCCGGTACCACCTCACCGGACGGTCGGATCGGCTACGCCCAGATCACGTTCGATGTGCCGGCGACCGATCTCGATCCAGGAGCACTCACCGCGATAGGCGACGCCATGCGGCCGGCGCGCGACGCGGGTGTCGTGACAGAGCTGGGCGGCGACGCCGCGTTCATCAACGGTGAGGCGGCTACGTCAGGTGCGGAGGCGATCGGCCTGCTGGCCGCGCTGGTGGTCCTGCTCCTGGCCTTCGGCACGATCGTGGCCGCGCTGATCCCGGTCGCGCTCGCACTGATCACGGTGGCCGTGGGGCTGGGGAGCGTGCTGCTGCTCGCGAACGTCCTGGAGGTCTCCTCCGCGGCACCGACGATCGGCGCGATGATCGGTCTTGGCGTCGGCATCGACTACGCCCTGTTCATCGTGGCCCGCTATCGGGAGAACCGTGGCGCCGGCCAGGACAACGCCGCCGCGCTCTCCGCGGCGATGGCGACCTCAGGCAGCGCCGTCGTGCTGGCCGGCGGGACGGTCGTCGCCGCGATGGCGGCCCTCGCACTGACCGGTCTGGGCTTCCTGACCTCGGTCGGTCTGAGCACGGCGCTGGTCGTGGTCTGCGCGGTGGCGAGCGCGCTGACCCTGCTGCCAGCGATGCTTTCGTTGCTCGGTGACCGCGTCGACGCGGGTCGAGTCCCGGGCCGCCGCCTCCACTCGCTGCCTGAGAGCACCGTGTGGTGGCGCTTCGCTCACCGGGTCGCCCGCCGGCCGTGGCCGTATCTGATCCTCTCGGTAACCGTGCTGCTCGTGCTGGCCGCCCCCGCACTGCGCCTGCAGACGGGCTTCCCGGACGCAGGTGATGAATCGCCCAGCAGCAGTTCCGCCCGCCGGGCCTACGATCTGCTCGCCGAAGGCTTCGGTCCGGGCGTCAACGCGCCGTTACTGCTGGTCGCGGACCTACGCAGCCCAGGTGTGGATCGTGCCCTCACCGCGCTGTCCGATCGGGTCGAAGCCGACCCTGGCATCGCGGAGGTCGGTGATCCCCGGTTCTCACCCGACGGCGACACGGCTGTGCTGTCGATGCTGCCCACCACTGCACCCGCGGACGACGCGACCTCGGAGACACTCGCCCGCGTCCGTGGTCTCGTTCCGGGCAACGTCGCGGTCGCGGGCCTGACCGCGATGACCGACGACCTCGACCGGCAGCTGAGCGACACTCTTCCGATCTTCATCGCGGCGATTCTGGCGGCGTCGTTCCTTCTGCTGATGGTGATGTTCCGTTCCATCGTGGTGCCACTGAAGGCCGCCGCGTTGAACCTGCTGTCGATCGGTGGCGCGTACGGCGTCGTCGTCGCCGTGTTCCAGTGGGGGTGGTTCGGGAGCGTGTTCGGCCTGGAGGAGACCTACCAGATCGCCTCTCCACTGCCGACGATCTTCTTCGCGGTGCTCTTCGGCCTGTCCGTCGACTACGAGGTGTTCCTCCTCTCCCGGATCCGCGAGGAGTACGACGCCAGCGGCGACAACGTCGAGTCAGTCGCCCGGGGCCTGGCCGGCACCGGGCGCGTGATCACCTCAGCCGCCCTGATCATGACGGTGGTGTTCCTGAGTTTCGTCGCCGACCCGTCGCCGTTGGTGCGGATGCTGGGCCTCGGGCTGGCGACGGCGATCGTGCTCGACGCGACAATCGTCCGCATGATCCTGGTCCCCGCGATCATGACGTTGCTGGGCAGGGCGAACTGGTGGCTGCCCAGCTGGGGTGGCCACCGGGCCCCGCGCCCGCGCACCGGCATCGTCGAGCATGGCTGACACGGCCCGGCCCGGCCTTCGGGTTGTCGCCGAGGCCGGGCCAGGCGTTCCCGTCCGGTCAGCTGGCGAGCTTCCAGGGGCCGTACCTCACTGGGCCGGCAGCACGTTCCCGCAGAGCCTGCGGTCCACCACGTCGAACGAGTTGCCGGCGTCATTGACACGGACGAAGGCCAGACAGTTCTGCGGTTGGCTGCGGCTGTCACTGAGGTCCGTGGGCTGGATCAGCCCACCCGCGTCGTAGTCGCGCATTCCGTCGAGCGCCCTGATCACACTCTCCCGGTCGGGGCATTCCCCCGCGGCAGCGACCGCGCGCAGCAGCATGTCCGTCTCGATGTAGGAACGGATCGTGAACTCCTGTTCCGGGTTCCCCACCTGCGGGGCGTGGTGGGCGATCGCGGCCGCGTACTGCTCCGCGGCGGGCCCACCCAGCTCCAGCGGCGTCACATAGCTCATGATCGACACCCCGGCCAGCGCGGGACCGTACCGGCCGAGCAGATTCGCGCTGTAGCCGGGGACGGAGAGCGTCGCCCGCAGTGTCGCCCCGGCACTGCGCAGGGCGTTGAGAATGCCGGCGAGTACCGGCGGGTCGATGATGCTGACAAGGACGTCGGCGCCGGCGCCGGCGAAGGCCTCGGCGACCCGTTGCGGGCTCTGTGCGGCCTCGGTGAACTGCACGATGCCCGCCGGGATGACACCGGCCGCCCGTAGGCCGAGCGAAAGCCGGTCGGCATAGATGGCCGTCGACGCGACGTTCTCCGGGATGACGATCAGCGCCCGGGTGCCCCCGTTGTTTCTGAGGTACCGCCCCCAGGTGTCGACGGAACCACTCATGTTGGCGAACACGAACATGTTCTCGTACTGGGACCAGACCGGCTCGGTGCCCGCACCCGTCACCGGGACGCCCCGCTCGGCCAGAAAGGCCGCGGAGCCGCTCATCGTGAAGCTGGTCGCGACAAGCCCCGCGACACCGACATCGTCGACAAGCTCGCCGACGACCCGGCGGTTCGTCTCCGTCGACATCTGGTCGTCGCGCCATTCGTAGCTGACCTGGCGGCCGTTGATGCCGCCCTGTTCGTTGGCCAGACCGACCCGCGCCTCCACCCCGCCGCGCGCCGCGGAGAACGCACCGGCGTCCGTGCCCGTGTCGGGGTAGACGAATCCGATCCTCACCTGGTCCGCGGTGACGCCCGGAGCGACGCAGCTCTCGGCGGCCGGCGCACCACTGCTCCCCGAACAGGCAGACGTCATCGAGAGAAGCAGCGGAACGGTGACCGCCACAGCGCACCGACCGGCCAGGGCACGCACTGGTCCCCCGCCACGCCGCCGCCACCGCGCCAGCGGACCGGATCGGGTTCGCGAACCATTCCGCGTGGACGAATCGCCGCGCATTGACGGCGAGTCTGTTAATCTAAGGTTGTCGTTTTGTACGGATAGCCTTGTGGACGCTGGTCGGGCCTGTGACGCCGGCGGGGTCTGTGGGGACGGCAGGATCTGTGGCAACGTGAGGTTCCTCTCGATACGGGCACGCCGAAGTCGCGCACTCGGCAGCAGCCCGAGCCCAGTTCTCCACGCACCCCGGAACGCCGGATTTTACCGATCACCGAGTCACCGAATTAACTATCAGAAACAAACAGGGTCACACCGGCACGCGTACCCGGGTCGCCGCCATTGGCGAATGGTCCCGCGGAAACCCGTCACCGCTCACCGGGCAGAAAATCCCAAACGCGGGGGTCAAACTCGGCAAATCGGATTATTCACCAGATGACGCCGGCATTCGGCCACGCGACGCGCAGGATCCCTGGCCGGGTCGGCCGGGCCCTACCGCGCCGCGTCACCGACTGGCACCTTCGGGTGAACCCGAAGGAGTTGCCGCCCACCGGATGCCCGACGGCCGACCGGCGGAGGCGGCTCAGTGCCAGGATCGGCGACGTCCCTCGCGAATCGCGCGGAAGCGAATCGGGCGGAAGGAGGTGTGACGAGCAGTGGGCAGACACCGCCGCGTTCAGCCCAGCCCAGGCGCGCGGTTGGGGCAGCCGATCCGCAGGGTGGCGGGGGTGGCAGGCACGACGATCGTGCTCACCGGCGGCGTGACACTGGCCGGAACGGTGGTGGCCAGCCCCGTGGCCACGGCAGCCACCCAGACCCGGGTGATGATCCTGGGTGACTCGGTCACCCACCAGACCGCCGGGGACTACACCTGGCGTTACCGGCTCGCCCAGCACCTGGGCCTCAGCGCGCCCGGCGCCGTCGACTTCGTCGGGGACCGCATCGACGTCTGGGACAACACCGCCAACACTGCCGGCTCGAACGACTACGTCGACGCCTGGTTCGACCGCGACCACCACTCCATCTGGGGCGACGCCACCCGGACCGAGCGCGACGCGGTCGAGGGCCTGCTGCGAGCGACCCCCGCCGACGTGCTCATCGTGGCGCTCGGCGCGAACGACCTCACCTACTTCTCGACCCCGCAGCAGGCCGCCGACGACATGCTGGCGCTGATCAACAACGCCCGACGGGTGAACCCCGACATCGACGTCGTCGTCGCCCAGGTCCTCGACCGCTCCGACTACGCCGGCGGTCGAAACCTGCAGCCCCAGGCCACCGCCTACAACACCCTGCTCGACCAGCAGATCGGCAACTGGCAGACCGCGACGTCCAAGGTGGTCGTCGCGCGGGACTACGCCGACTGGAACCCCTACCAGCACACCTGGGACGGGTCACACCCGAACCCGACCGGCGACTTCGTCATCGCCCGCGGGGTCGCGAACGCCCTGGCACAGCTCGGGATCGGCACGACCTTCGGCCCGCTGTACGGCACCGTGCCCTGGCCCGGCACCGGCCGCGCGGTCACCACCGTCGGGAAGCCCGGCCAGCACACGTTGACCTGGGCGGCGACGCCCGGCGCGTCCGCCTACCTCGTCGAGCAGCGGGTGCTCTCCTACGGCGAGCAGACGTTCTACCGCCTGCCGTACCCGCTGGCGGCGAAGCCCGGGACGAACACGTGGACGACCGGCACCCTGCCAGCCGGGCTGAGGACCGAGTACCGGATCGTCCCGATCAAGGGCAACATGACCGGCCAGGCCGGCCCGTCGGGCACCGCCACCGCCCAGTAACCACCTGTCAGGCCGGGTCAGGGCGCGCTACGCCGCCGCGGTCTCGGCGATGCGGTCGGCGAGGCTGGGCGGCTCCGAGACCGCGGCGACAAGGGTCGGTACGGACCGGACCTGGTCAGCAATGAATACGTTCGGTGCACCTCGCGGCGACCCGGTCCGCACGCTCAGGCCTCGTAGGATGACACGGCTCGCCAAGCGACGGGTATCAGCCGGGCTGGGTCCGTCCAGCTCCGAAGATCTTGTGGAGGTGGGCCACCGTGGCACGCGGACCGGTAAGCGCGGATCCGGGCGACGAGCAGCTCTCGGTACGTGGCCCGGCGACGTCGGCCGCGGGGCTGCCCGCGGTCTCCCACGCGCTGGGGCAGGCCTGGAGCCAGATGGGCGTCCGGCGGACGGTGACCACGCTACGGCTGCTCAACCAGACGTCCGGCTTCGACTGCCCGGGCTGCGCCTGGCCGGACCCGGACCACGAGCACCGCCACCTGGCCGAGTTCTGCGAGAACGGCGCGAAGGCGGTGGCCGAGGAGGCCACGCTGCGGCGGCTGACACCGGAGTTCTTCGCCACCCACTCGCTGACGGATCTCGCCGGCCGGTCGGGCTACTGGCTCGGCCAGCAGGGCCGGCTGACCGAGCCGATGTTCCGGCCGGCCGGTAGCGACCACTACCAGCCGGTCGGCTGGGACGAGGCGTTCGGGATCATCGCCGCCGAGCTGAACGGGCTGGCGAGCCCGGACGAGGCCGCGTTCTACACCTCCGGTCGGACCAGCAACGAGGCCGCGTTCGCCTATCAGCTGTTCGTCCGCGCGTTCGGGACGAACAATCTGCCGGACTGCTCGAACATGTGCCACGAGTCGTCCGGGGCCGCCCTCGTCGAGACGATCGGGATCGGCAAGGGCAGCGTCACCCTGGACGACCTGGAAACGGCCGACCTGGTGCTCGTCGTCGGGCAGAACCCCGGGACGAACCATCCGCGGATGCTGACCTCGCTGGAGAAGGTCAAGCGGCGCGGCGGCAGCATCGTCGCGGTGAACCCGCTGCCGGAGCCGTCACTGCTGCGCTTCCGCAACCCGCAGCGGCCCGCCGGCGTCCTCGGCCGTGGCACCACCCTCGCCGACCAGTTCCTGCAGATCCGGCTGAACGGCGACCTGGCCCTGTTCCAGGCGGTGTCGCGCCGCCTGCTGGACGCCGAGGACGCGAACCCGGGCACCGTGCTCGATCATGACTTCCTTCGCGAGCACACCACCGGTTTCGAGGCCTTCGCGGCGCACCTGCGCACGCTGTCCGACGACGAGGTGCGGGCGGCCACCGGCCTGGCCGACGCCGAGATCGACGAGCTGACCCGCCGGGTGCTGGCCGCCGACAGGATCGTCGTGTGCTGGGCGATGGGCCTGACCCAGCACGCGAACTCGGTCGCCACCATCCGCGAGGTGGTCAACTTCCTCCTGCTGCGCGGCAACATCGGCCGGCCCGGCGCCGGGGTGTGCCCGGTGCGCGGGCACAGCAACGTGCAGGGCGACCGCACCATGGGCATCTGGGAGAAGATGCCGGACGCCTTCCTCGACGCCCTGGGCACCGAGTTCGCGTTCACCCCGCCCCGCCGGCACGGCTACGACGTCGTCGACGCGATCCGCGCGATGCGCGACGGCCGGGTCGGGGTCTTCGTCGGGATGGGCGGCAACTTCGTGGCCGCCGCGCCCGACACCGCCGTCAGCGAGGCGGCGCTGCGCGGCTGCCGGCTCACCGTCCAGATCTCCACCAAGCTCAACCGGTCCCATGTTGTCACCGGCGAGCAGGCCCTCATCCTGCCCACGCTCGGCCGCACCGAGCTGGACGTCCAACCGGCCGGCCCGCAGTTCGTCACGGTCGAGGACTCCATGGGCGAGGTGCACGCCTCCCGCGGCACGCTCACGCCGGCCGGGCCGGCACTGCGCTCGGAGGTCGCGATCGTCTGCGGGCTCGCCGCCGCCACCCTCGGGCCGGCCACGCCTGTCGACTGGGCCGGCCTGGCCGCCGACTACCGGCGCATCCGTGGCCACATCGCGGCCGTGATCCCCGGGTTCGCCGACTACGAGCGGCGGGTGGCCGAGCCCGGCGGGTTTCGGCTGCCCCACCCGCCGCGGGACGACCGGCGTTTCCCGACGCCGTCCGGTCGTGCGGTGCTGACGGTGAACGCGCTGGAGGTGCTGCGCCCACCGCCCGGTCACCTGCTGCTGCAGACGATCCGCTCGCACGACCAGTACAACACCACCATCTACGGGCTCGACGACCGCTACCGCGGTGTCCGCCAGGGCCGGCGGGTCGTCTTCGTCCACGCCGACGACCTCGCCGCCGCCGGGCTGTCCGACGGAGGCCGGGTGGACGTCGTCAGTGTCTGGGCGGATGGCGTCGAACGCCGCGTCGAGGACTTCCGCCTCGTCGCCTACCCCACCGCCCGCGGCTGCGTCGCCGCCTACTTCCCCGAGACCAACGTCCTGGTCCCCCTGGACAGCACCGCGCGGCGCAGCAACACCCCCACCTCGAAGTCCCTGGTCGTCCGGCTGGAGCCACGGCTGGCTGCCGGGCGGGATCCGGGGGCTTCGTGACCGCGCCCGCCGGCGCCCAGCACGGGGTGCTGCTGCTCTCCTGCCCGGACACGCCGGGCATCGTGCACGCCGTCGCCGAGCTGCTGCTGCAGGAGAAGTGCACGATCGTGGCGAGCCACCAGTTCGGCAGCGCCGCCACCCGCACCTTCTACCTTCGGGTCGAGTTCGCCCACATCGACGGTTCCCGGCTCGACCTCGACGAGCTGCGGGCGCGGATCGCACCACTGGGCGCCCGGTTCGGGATGACCTGGCGGCTGGCCGACACCGCGCATCGCACCCGCACGGTCATCATGGCCAGCAGGTTCGCGCACTGCCTAAACGACCTGCTGTTCCGTACGTCGATCGGCGAGCTGAACCTCGACGTCGTCGCGGTCGTGTCCAACCATCCCGATCTCGGCGGCATCGCCCGCCATTTCGACGCCCCGTTCCGGCACCTCCCGGTCACGCCCGCCACCAGGAACGAGGCTGAGGCCGACCTGCTCGATCTCGTCCACGCCGAGCAGGTCGACCTGGTCGTGCTGGCCCGCTACATGCAGATCCTCTCCCCGCGCCTGTGCGAGCACCTCGCCGGCCGAGCGATCAACATCCATCATTCGATGCTGCCGAGCTTCAAGGGCGCGAAGCCCTACCACCAGGCCTACGCCCGCGGGGTGAAGTTCATCGGCGCGACCGCCCACTACGTGACCGAGGACCTCGACGAGGGCCCGATCATCGAGCAGGAGCTCATCCGGGTCGACCACACCCTCGACCCGGACCAGCTCGCCGCCCGCGGCCGCGAGGCGGAGACCCGGGCGCTGGCCCGCGCCGTGCGCTGGCACACCGAGAACCGCATCATCCTCAGCGACGGCAAGACCGTCATCCTGCACTGAGCGCGGCACCCGGCTGGCGACGACCCCCGCGGTCGGGGGCACACCTTAGTGCCGTCGACCGACGATGACCCATACGCATCGTGACCACGCTCCTACCGTCAAGACATCCGTACTCACCGGTAGAACCCTTCGGTAACACTCGCCGGTAACCGTACGGAGGCCTGTTCCGACGGCAGGAGAGATCATGAACAGATCGGTAGGGTCAGGGCGTCGAGCGCGCCCGAGGGCGATGCGCCGCAAGGCGGGAGTCTTACCGTTAGCACTGGCCGTGACGGTGGCCGCGGTGCTGACGGCGTTCCCCGCCGGGCCGGCCCACGCCGACACGGCCCCTGCTCCCGGGTCGGTCGTCCCGGACGAGGACCCCTTCTACGACGCCCCCGCGGACATCGCCTCCTACCAACCCGGCGAGGTCGTGGCCACCAGGCCGGTCACACCCAAGGGCCTGACCGGCGTCAGTGCCTGGCAGATCTCCTTCCGCACCAACGACGCCCACGACTCCCCCGAGCTCGCGGTCACCACCCTGCTCGAGCCGAGAACACCCTGGCGTGGCACCGGTCCTCGGCCGGTCGTGTCCGTCCAGGTCGCCGAGGACTCCACCGGCACCCAGTGCGCCCCGTCGTACGGGCTGGCGTCCGGCAACGGGGTGGGCGCGATCATCGCCACCGGATCGGCACAGCCGATCCTCGACCGGGGCTGGGCAGCGGTCCTGCCCGACTTCGAAGGCGCTGCCTCGGCCTTCATGGACGGACTACTGGCCGGCCATGTCGTGCTGGACAGCATCCGTGCCACCAGAAGCGCGGGCCTGGGCGGCGTGGGAACGGCCAACCCATGGGCAGTCGAGGGCTATTCCGGTGGAGCCCAGGCCACTGGCTGGGCCGCCCAGCTGCAGCGTTCCTACGCCCCTGACGTCCAGCTCGTGGGAGCGGCGATAGGCGGCATTCCCGCCGACCCCGCCGCGGTCAGCCGGTACATCGACGGCGGTCTGGTCGCCGGCTTCGTCTTCGCGGCCACTGCGGGCTTCGACAGCCAGTACCCGGAGGCCGGCATCGGTGCGATCCTGAACGCCGCGGGCAGAAAGGCGATGGCCAATGCCCGCGGTATCTGCATCATCGATCTGCTCGTCAGGTTCGCCTTCAGGAAGCTGGCCGACCACACCACGGTGCGCGACCCGCTGGCCATACCCTCTGTGGCTCGCGTCCTGGCCGCCAACACTCTCGGTGCCGCGGCCCCCACGATGCCGATCTACGACTACCACGCCGACACCGACGAGATCGTTCCGGTCGCCCAGGACAACACTCTCGTAAGCCGCTGGTGCGCCGCCGGGGCCACGGTCCACACCGTCCGCGACCTCATCGGTGAACACGCTCTCGAGGCCATCGTCCGCCAGAACGACAAACTCGCTTTCCTCTCCGACCGCTTCGGCGGGCGGGCGCCCACGAACACCTGCCCGCGCTGACAGCGCGCCCCCTCCCGCCGGCCCGGCACCCGGCTGGCCGGCGGGAGGTAGAGGTAAAGGTCAGGCAGTGTTGGCCGCAGTGTTGGCCAGCTCGCCCAGCAGTGCGCGGGTACGGGCCGCGTCCGGGCCGGAGAACGCGGCGGCGACGAAGTCGGTGACGCCGGCGTCGCCGAACTCCTCGATCCGGGCCCGCACCGACTTCTCGTCTCCGATCAGCGCGATGTCCGCCGGGCCGGCGACCCCCTCGCGGTCGAGCATGGCCCGGTAGGACGGCAGCGTTCCGTACACCTTGAACTCCCGGGCCGCCCGCTCCCGCGCTGCGTCGGTGTCGTCGGTGACAGCCACCGGCAGCATCGCCACGACCCGGGCCGGTGGCCGCCCGGCCTCGAACGTGGCCGCCTGCAGTGTCGGCACGATGTGGTCACGGACCGTCGACACGCCGGTCATCCACAGCACGGTGCCGTCGACCCGGGCGCCGGCCAGCCGCAGCATCTTCGGCCCGAGTGCCGCGACCAGCACCGGTACCCGGCCCACCCGGGGCGTGGTGAGGCCGGCGACGGCCCGTACCGTCTCGCGCCTGACGTCGGCCTGCTCCCCGTCGAGCAGCGGCAGCAGCGCATCCAGATAGTCGGAAAGGTGCCGCAGCGGGCGGTCGAAGCTGTAGCCGAGCATGCCCTCGATGACGACGCGGTGCGACAGCCCGATGCCCAGGGTGAGCCGCCCGCCCACCGCGAGTGCCGTGGTCAGCGCCTGCTGCGCGAGCGCCACCGGATGGCGGGGGAACGTCGGCACGACCGCCGTACCGACCTCTATGCCGGGGACCTGGCCACCGGCGACCGCCAGGGCGGTCAGCGCGTCCAGCCCGAAGATGTTCGACAACCATGCGGACTGCATGCCGTTCGCCGCCGCGTCGGCGAGTTCGTCGCGCAGCCGCGTGAGCGCGTCCGGTCCGCGGGAATCCGTGAGGGTGATACCGATACGCATGATGACTCCGTCCGTCGCCGATCGTCTCGCCGTCGTGTCCGTGCCGGTTCCGCCGGTTCCAGTTCCGTTCCCGATCGTCCCGCCACCCGCAGCACACAGCACACCGGCCACACAAGATGCCGCGATAACCGCCGCCGACGCACCACTATGTACACGGTGCGCCCACATCGCTCCGCAGGAGACGCGCCCGGGGGCAGTTCACCCAAAGTATGATCCGGACGTCAGCGCGGGGTACGCCGTGATACCGAAAACGGCTTTCCGCACAAAGCAATCGCGGGCGGAGACGGGGGATTGTCGATGTCCCATGGACGCACCGGCGACGAGCTGCCCGCCGACGACCTGGACGCGCTCACCAGGACAATGGCCGACATCGAGTACCTGGCGCGCAGCGGTTCCGCGCTCGCGGCACAGGCCGAGGGCCATTTCGTCGCAGCACCCGGTCTGGTCGAGCTCGCCGACACCGAGTGCCTCGACGGCCCGTCCGGTCTGCGCCCCTGGCTGGATGACCTGCGGGCCGCGCGAGAGTCCGGCCGCGACGAGAAGGACGTCGCCACCGGCATCGCCGCCTGGCGGCTGCGGGCCGAGAGCACTCGCGAGATCGTGCGGACCATGGTCGACACCAACGACAGGGTCATCCAGGAGTCGACCGAGCTCCTGAGCGAGCTGCGCCACCGGCTGGAGGGCTTCCAGGTCAAGGCGGGCCATTTCGGCGTCGCCGAGGAGCCGGAGTTGTTCCGCCTGCATGCCGCGGCTCAGGAGGCACTCGGTCGGCCACCGGTCGATCTGGACGCCGCCGCCCGGCTGGTCGCGGAGTATGTCGCGGCCGTGAACCGGCACGGCCCCGACGCACCGGACGCGCCCGACACACCCGAGGCCCGCTGATGCCCGAGGAGCCTCCGACACTGCGCCATCAGCGGTGCCCGGTCTGCCGCACCACGCGCCGCCAGGAGGAGCCGTTCTGCCTCGGCTGCCGGCTCGAGTTCGCCACCGGTAACCCACCCCGGCCGCCGCGACCGCCCCAGCCACCCCGGTTGGTTCCTTTCCGCAGAAGGCGCTGGGAGCTGCACATCGAGGCCGACCGCGGGTACTACGACTCGCTCCGGCAGGATCCGGTCTTCCCTGCCCAGCCGCCACCGGCCCAGGTCGCGCCGCTGCGGGCCGCGGTCGTCGTGCTGGGTTCCCATTCATCACCGCGCCGCCTTCCTCCCGGGGTCGATCTGGTGAAGCCGCCGCCGGACCCGGGCATGTCGGCGTTCCACGCGCAGCTCGACCTCCAGTACGACGGGCGGTACATGCTGCATGACCTCGGCTCCCTGAACGGCATCCGGCTGCGCCCGGGCCACCCGCGACTGGGCCCGCAGGAGTGCGTCCGGCTGGGCGACGGCGACGCGTTCTTCCTCGGTTCCTGGACCAGGGTCACCGTTCGCCACAGCTGGGATCCGCCGAGCCCGCCGAGCCCGGAGGGCAGCGAACGTCCCACCCGCGCCTGACACCGCACCGAGCCGTCGTGCCCGGAGCGAATCAGGAAAGGACCTACTCTGATATGACTCTCCGTACCAGATCGACACGATTTCGGGGGTTGGCGATGTCCGGGGCAGCGCGGCCATGAGCGACGAGCCGTCCGGCGTCCCCTGCATCCGGCCGCGCTGCAACGGCAAGGGGATCATCGGGCCGCGCGGGCGTTGCACCGTCTGCGGGCACCCTCCGGAGCAGGACGAGCCCGAGGCCGAGGAACAACCGCCCCACCCACGACCGGAAGACCTCACCGATCCGACCCGGCCGCCGTCAACAGCGAACGACTCGGCTTCCGACCCACCACCGGTCATCTCGGACCAGCACGTTCCGCCCGATGACTGGCGATGCGAGGGATGCGGCAACGATCTCAACGCCGCCGCGGTGGCCAACGGCCACTGCCCCAGCTGCGGAAACCCCGTTTCCCCAGGTTCGACGACGCCGGCGCTGCGCACTGACGACCTCGTGGAGGGGCGCTACCGGATCCTCGGTCGGATGGCCCGCGGTGGCCAGGGCTGGATCTACGCGGCGAAGGACGAGCGGTCCGGTAGCTGGGTGGTCCTCAAAGGCCTGCTCGACACCGGGGACGCCCAGGCCCGAATAGCCGCGGAACGCGAACGCGTGTTCCTCACCGCCGTGGAGCACCCCGACATCGTCCGGATCCGCGACTTCGTCACGCACAACGGCGCGGAATACATCGTGATGGACTATGTCCGCGGTGATTCCCTGGAGAAACTGCGACGGGACCAGAACGGCCGGCTGGACCCGGCCGACGCGACACGTTACGTGCAGCGGCTGTTACCCGCGCTGCGCTACCTGCACGAACGCGGCCTGGTCTACTGTGACCTGAAACCCGAGAACGTCATGGTCAGGTCGGACGCCATCATGCTGATCGACCTGGGCGGAGCACGCCGGGCCGACGACCTGACATCGGCCTATCTGAGCACGCCGGGTTTCCGCGCACCGGAGATCGACGACACGGACGGCTCGGGCGGCCCGGGTCCCGCACCGCGTGCGTTCCCGTCGGTGGCCTCGGACATCTACGCCGTCGGGCGGACCCTCGCCGTTCTTCTCCTCGGCACCGGCTGGGGCCTGGGCGGCGAGCATCGGCACAGTCTCCCGGCCCGCGACGAGCACCAGGTGTTTCGCGACCACGAGTCGCTGCACCGGCTGCTGCTGCGCGCCACCGAGCGGAACCCGGCCGCCCGGTTCACCGACATCGCCGAGCTGGAGCACGAGATGCTCGGTGTGGTGCACGAGATCCTCGCCAGGCAGGACTCCCGGCAGAAGACCGATCGCGCGCTGCCTCCGCCGCTGAGCCGCCGGTTCACCCCGATGCCCTACCTCACCGGCGAGGACGACGATCCGCCGCCGGACGCCATCCTCCCCAGCCCCCAGGTCGATCCGGATGACCCGGCCGCCGCTGCCCTCGCCGCCATCCCGGCCGACGGCGATCCGTCCACCATCGCCCGGATGCTGGCCGAGCTCGCGCCGATGACGGTGGAGGTACAGCTGCGGCGGGTGCGTTTCGAACTCGACGCCGGGCGGCCGGGCAAGGCCCGCGACCTGCTCGAGAAGATCGCCCGGGATGACCTCGGCGCCCGGCCCGGACTCGGGCTCGGCTGGCAGCGTCCGCCCCAGGTGGGTCGCGTTCTGGGGCATGACGGCGCCCCGGGCGGTGGGGCCCGGGGCGTCCTGAGCGACCCACCACGGCCGACCGACTGGCGGGTGGACTGGTACAGAGGTCTCGTGGCCCTCGCGGAGGGGAAGGCCGCGGACGCGGCGGAACCGTTCGACAGGGTCTTCTCCGCCGTTCCCGGGGAGCTCGCGCCTCGGCTGGCGCTGGCCGTCACCTACGAACGTGCCGGCGACCACGACCGGGCGGCCGAGTACTACGACGTGGTCTCCGTTGCGGACCGGTCGGCGATCGGCGCCGCCTTCGGGCTGGCCCGCTGCCGGTCGAAACCCACCGACCGGATCGCCGCGTACGCCCGGGTACCGGAGACATCGCGTTTCCATCCCGAGGCCCGCGCGCGCATGGTCGAGGCGCTCGTCGCCTCGCTCACGGCGGAGCTGGACGCCTCGACCCCACGCGACCGGTCGATGGAGCTGGCCGAGGAACGCCTGGAGCGGGCCTGCCGGCTGCTCCGCAACGGCGAGCGCGAGATGACCGCGACCCGGCGACTCGGCCTGCGGCTGAGGATCTTCCGAGTCGCGAGTGCCCTGTTGGCCGCGGGTGCCCTCCCGGCAAGGGGCACGGTTCTCGGCCACCCCTGTGATCCGGACAGTCTGCGCCTCGCGGTGGAGAAAACGCTGCTGGAGCTGGCCAGCCACACGGAGGATCGCCGCACCCGGGTACGGCTCGTCGACGAGGCGAACCGGATCCGCCGCTGGACCTGGTACTGAGACCTGCACGGTGCTGAGACCTGCACGCAAGGGAGGACTACATTGATCGCCTTCGAGGTCAGCGTCGCCCAGAACCAGTTCCTGCCGTCGGGTGAGACCGACATCGACGCCATCGTGTCCGTGCGGGCCCGCACGGACGGGGCCACGGCCACCCCGGGGCAGCGGGCCATCGTGCTGATCATCGACGTCTCGAGCTCCATGGGAGCCGTGCCCGACCGACAGATCGCCGCGAAGGCGGCGGCCCGAGCGGCGGTCGAGGCCCTCCCCGCCGGGACCCTCTTCGCCGTCATCGCGGGCAATCACCAGGCTGAGGCCGTCTACCCGGCCACCGGCCTGGCCAGGGCCGACCCGGAGACCCGCGAGGAAGCGAGGTCGGCCATCCGCCACCTCAGGTCCCATGGCGGGACGGCGATGGACACCTGGCTGACCCGGGCCCGAGAGGTGTTCGACCGGCACCCGGAAGCGACGATCCGGCAGGCAGTCCTGCTCACCGACGGCTACAACGAGTCCCCGCGGGAAGAGCTCGAGGCCACGGTCAGATACAGCGAAGGCCACTTCCGCTGCGACTGCCGGGGCATCGGTGTCGGCTGGAAGGCCGAGGACCTGCTGTTGATCTCCGACCGGCTCCAGGGCACCTCCCTGGACACACCCACCGGCGACGACCTGCAGCGCGACTTCCGCGACCTGGTCACGGCGGCCGCGTACCGGGCGGCGAGCGCGGTACGGCTGCAGGTCTGGATTCCCCTCGACGCCAGGATCCGGTACGTCAAGCAGGTCGCACCGACCATCCAGGCCCTGACCGCGGTGCCGGATCCCGACGACCCCCAGACGTTCGACTTCCCCATCGGCGACTGGGGCAACGAGCAGCGCGACTACCAGATCGGCATCGGCGGCCTGCAGGACCCGGGCGCGGACAGGGGACGCCGCCCGGGCGAGAAGGCGAGCCTGGCCGGCTGCGTCACGATCGTCCACGACGGCCCGAGTTCTCACGGTACGAGCGGCACGGGCACGGGTCTGGACGCCGGCGGCGAGATCTTCGCGCTGTGGACCGAGGACGCCTCCCGCTACTCGGTGGTGAACCGGGAGGTTGCCAGGTACGCGGGGCTGGTCGGGTATGGCGAGGCCGTCCGCCGCGGAGTCGCCGCGTACAGCGAGCACGACCTGGCGCTGGCCGCCGAGCACCTCGGCCGCGCGGTCCGGCTCGCGTACGAGGCGGGCGAGCAGAAAAGGATCGATCAGCTGGAACGTGGGCTGCTCACCGTCATCGACGCCGCGGCCGGCAAGGTGCGGATCCGCGAAGACGTGAGTGCGCACCAGCTCAACATCAACGAGCTGCGCTCGCGGTGGACCGTCCCCATCGGCTGAACTCCTGCCGGGCCGTCAGGCTCACGGCCCGGCAGGAGTGCGGAGCTCACCCTGCCGGCCAGCCGGGGTTCCGGGCCAGCGGCGCGGCGGCTTCGGCTTCCTCCCGGGTCACGTGGAACCAGTTCTGATAGCTCGTCGCCCAGCCCCCGCTGGCCATCATGTCCCGCAGCACGCCGTTGACGAACTGGACGAACTCTTCATCGCGCAGCTTGTTCGCGTTCGGGTCATCGAGGTGGCTGCGATGCAGCGCGACACCGTAAGGCTCGGCCAAGTCGTCGCCCGCAGCGGTGACGCCGCCGGGGGGGACATCCACATACTGGTCCCGTGCCTTCATTCCGGCGAGGATGATGTCATCGGTCGCGACCCCGTCAGCCTCGCCCTGCTGCACCGCGACGAGGCAGTCGGCGGCGCGGGGGCGCAAGGTGATTGTCAGCGGCGGGTCGCCCGGAGCCAAAGCACTGCGGGCCGCATCCTCGAGCTTCTGCACAGAGGTCGCGCCCTCGGTCGAGCAGATCGTGTAACCCGCGAAGTCGCGAAGCGTCTTGAATCCGGCCTTCGCGGGAACCAGCAGGGCGAAGCGCGACTCGAAGTAGACCCCGGAGAACAGGATGTTCTCCTTTTCCTTCCGTTCGCAGGTGATCGTGTAGGTCGCGACGACGATATCCACGCCTGAGTTCGGGTTCTTCAGGAGCGCGGCACGGTCCTTCGTTGTCACCGCGCGGAACCGGATCTTGCTTTCTCCCCCGTTACCGAACAGGGCGGTGGCGATGGCGCCGGCGATGTCGACGTCGAAGCCCTCCAGCGTGGGCTCCGTCCAGTTCATCGAGCCCGCGGGCGGAGCGTCGGTGACGATCGCGACGGTCAGGTCGCCCTTGCGCCAGATATCGTCCATGATCGAGCCGGGGCGGAAGACTCCGGGCGTGGGCATCGACGCTGGCGGAGCCGGGCTCCAGCGAACGGGGCGCCCGTCTGCGCAGGGTTTCGCCGCGCCGGACCCGTCGCTGCCGGTGCTCGTGCTCGTGCTCGTGCCCGTGCCCGTGCCCGTAACCGTGATATCGGCTGTCCTGGTGGCGGTGGCGGCAGGCCGTGGCTCGATCTCTGCCGGGAACCTCGCACCGGTCGTCCCACAGGCACCGAGCACGGCGGCGGCCACGACGATCACCAGCGCGGACACCCACCGACGGCGGGCACGACGGCCACCACGTGCCCACCGGCCCTGGGGTGGAGCCGGGGCCGGCGTTGGAGCGCCGGTGGTGTTCACCGCTGGAACCGGTAGGTCTGAAGGCGGTGCCGCATCCCCATGTGGACGAGGATCGCCGCGAGGAACAGCATGCAGCCGGCGGCCCAGCCCAAAGCCGTCGGCACCGGCGATTTGGCGGCCGCCATATGCGCCTGGAATCTCCTGGTGCTGGCGCTGACCGCGGTCTCGAAACTGTTGTCGAGATCCGCGAAGGCCGCCGCGCCCTCGCCGACGGTCAGCCGCGCCGCTCTCAGGAACTCCGTGCCGGTTCCGGAAAGAGCTCTGGTGACCTCATCATGGTTCCGCTGCCAGCGCGCGATATTGGTCCTGATCTGGCCCACGGTCTCCGCCGGCAGCTCCTCGACGGTCATGGCCTCGCTGAGGTCGGCGAGCGAGTTGTCCCAGTCGTTTTCGGAGTCATCGTTGACGCCCAGCGACAGCACCGCCAGATTCTCGTCGGCGCGGGCCTGCGAGGCGAAGACCCGTGCCTGCGACAGTGTCGTCATCGGGATGTACCCTTCGTTCACACTGCTGCTGGCCCTGGATTCCTGGAGCAGAGCACTGGCACCGAACAGGCTGGCCGCCGCCAGCACACACCCGGTCGCGGCCACCAACCGGATCTCGAAAACCCGGCGGCTTCGTCGGGAGTAATAGACCTGCAGCCCAAGCAGCACCGTCCCGCCGCCGGCGACGAACACGACGAGGAGCAGGTCGACACGGCCGTCGGTCGCGGTGCGGAAATCGGCGTCGACCCCGTTTCCCGCGATCCCGATCAGGCTGTCGACCCGCGGGATGATCTCCTGCCGAGCCAGGTCGGAAGCCCTGCGGAGATACGCCTCGGCGGTCGAGCTTCCCGTCCGCACGTAGGCCTGGGCCGTGTTCACCAGGCCTACGTACTGCGGGATCAGCTCCCCCAGCCTTTTCAACAGGTCGTCGGCGCACTCCCGCCCGACTGACGGGCCGCCGGAGGGGCAGCCCTCGACACCGAGTCGCCGCATTTCGACAACACCCGCCGCGGCCGTCTCGACGTCATCGTTGGTCGTGGCACGGTCGGCCGCGGTGCCGTACGCGGCCCGTTTTTCCTCCGGCGTGTCGTGAACGGGGTCCGTCTGCGCCACGTGTGCGAACACCGACGCTGCCGCGGCCGCGTCGGCGCTCGACACCTTGCTGCGGACAAGCTGGGCCTCGATAACGACCTCACCGGCCCGGTTCCTGGCGTCGGCCAGCGCGTCGGCACGCACGGACGCCACGAAGATCATTGCAGTCCCGGCGACGAGCAGCCAACCGACGACGAAGAGGGCGGTTCCGCGGAGCCGGATCGGTGTGTCGGCCCGGCTCCACCGGGAGACCACGGGGCTGGCCGCCGCCCCGGCGAGTGCCACGCGCTGCACAGAACTGGCCACAATCCGGCAATATATTCTCCGCGATGCGCCTGGTCCGCACCGCCGCCGAAATACGCCGTGTTCCCGACATCTGTCCGCTGGACGCCGTCCTGACAACGGCCAGGAGAGCCTGCGAAGATTTCCGTGATCCGCGCAGTCGACGGTGTTCCCCTCCAGGACCCGTGGTACGTCTGGCATATCCCCTGGCTGGAGATCGCGGATCGCCAGTGCGACGACGGAGGAACGATCATGTGGCCGACGGGCCGGTGGGCAGCGCGGCGGGCCGGGCGGCGGCGCGGCCACGGTGGTGTGCGGTGATCTACGACCGGGAACAGGTCGCCCGGGCGCTGCCGGACTACGTCCTCGGCGCGCATCTCGGCTCGGGAACCTTCGGGGCCGTGCTCGCCGCGCAGCACCGGGAGATGGACCGGCCGGTGGCGGTCAAGGTGCTGCCGGCGAAGACCTTGCGGGGCAACCGCATCGACGAGGCGAAGCTGCTCGGTCAGCTCGACCACCCACATGTGGTCCGGGTCTACGACTCGAGGCGGACCGACGACCTGTGCCTCGTGGTGATGGAGCTGCTGCCCGGCGGAACGTTGACCCAGCGGCAGGCCGACCTCGGGCCGGCGCAGGTCTGCGCGGTCGGCCTGGCGGTGGCCGCGGCGCTGGCCTACATCCACCGGCGGGGTGGCCAGGCCCAGGGCCTGCTGCACCGCGACATCAAGCCCGACAACATCCTGTTCGCCGCGGACGGAACACCGAAGGTCGGCGACTTCGGGATCGCGAAGCTCTTCGACGGATCGGGCGCCGCGGCCAGCGGGCTCGCCGGCACCCCGGCGTACATGGCGCCCGAGCAGTTCAACGGCGACCGGCTGAGCCCGGCGACCGACCTGTACGCGCTGGCCACCGTGCTCTACCAGGCGCTCGCGGGCCGCGCCCCCTACGACGGATCAAAGGAGTGGGGCCTGCTGCGCTACCAGAAGCGCAAGGACCCCCACCCCGCTGGACGACGTGCCCACCCCCGTCGCCACGGTGATCCTGCGGACACTGGCGAGGTTCCCTGCGGACCGCTACGCCAGCGCCGTCGAGTTCGCCCTCGCCCTCGCCCGGGCCGGAAGCGAGGCCTTCGGCCCGGGTTGGCTCACCCGGGTCGGGCTCCCCCTGCACCTCGACGACGCCGTCCGGGCCGCCGCCGGATCCGGCGTCCCCGGCGGATCCGCCGCGGACACCACCGGCCAGCGGACCATCGTCACGCACGGCGGGCCGCGACGGCACCCCGAGCCCGGCGGCACCCGCACCGGCCAGCCCGGCGGCACCCGCACCAGCCAGCACAGCGGCACCCGCACCAGCCAGCGGCAGACCCGACACGACGACCATCCGGAAGTCCTCGCCGCGGCGCACAGCGACGCCAGCGAGCTGAGCGAGGTCGGCGACCACGAGGCCGCCCGCACCCTCGACGAGGACACGCTCGCCCGGCGCCTGCGCGTCCTCGGGCCCGACCACCGCGACACCCTCGCCACGGCACACAACCTCGCCGCCGACCTCGCGGCGCTCGGCGACCACCGCGGTGCCCGCGACCTCTACCTGGACACCTTCGCCCGGCGCCGCGCCGTCCTCGGCCCCGCCGACGCGGGAACCCTCACCACGGCCTTCAACCTCGCGGTCGTGCTGAGCGCCCTCGACGAGCACGAGCACGCCCGCGCTCTCGGCGAGGAAACCCTCAGGCTGCGCCGCGGCACGCTCGGCCCCGACCACGACGACACCCTCGCCGCGGCCTTCAACCTCGCCGTCTACCTGGGCCGGCTCGGCCGCTACCAGGAGGCCCGCACGATCGGCGAGAACGTCTGGGCCGACCGCTGCCGGCTCCTCGGCGCCGGCCACCCCGACGTTCTGCGCACCGCGGCGGCGCTGCAGTGGTGGATCCACCAGGAGCAGGCCGTCGCGCAGGAGCAGACCGTCGCGCCCACTCCGTGAGCTGATCGGTCCTCACGGTCGGTCCTCACGCCGCCGCCACCGCCCGGTCAGCGTCGGAGCAGGCCGGCTTCCTGGATGGCCGAGGCGACGAGCTGGCCGTCCCGGGTGAAGAAGGTGCCCCGGGAAAGCCCGCGCGCGCCACCGACGCTGGGGCTGTCCTGCGCGAACAGCAGCCAGTCGTCGGCGCGGAAGGTTCGGTGGAACCACATCGCGTGGTCGAGGGAGACCACGTCGAGGCGGCCCGGCCCGGCGCCGTAGGGCAGGCTCGCGGTGCTCGCCAGAGTCAGATCGGACAGGTAGGTCAGCGCGCAGGCATGCAGCAGCGGGTCGTCCGGCAGCGGCTGGTCGACCCGCACCCAGACGTTCTGGCGCGGCATCCCGTCGGCGGCCGCGAGCGCGCGATCGAACGTCGGCCGGTGCGCCGCGCCCTCGGCGCCGCTCGGGATCGAGCGGACGTCGATCAGCAGGAACGGCCGGTACTCGGGGGCCTCGTCGATCGGCCCCCACCAGCGGCGCAACGTCTCCGGCGCCGGGACGTCCGGTGCCTTCAGCTGGTGCTCCTCGGGGGTGTCACGCGGCCGTTGGAACGACGCCGACATCGAGAAGATGGTCTCGCCGTTCTGGACCGCGCTCACGCGGCGGGTGGAGAACGACCGGCCGTCTCGGATGCGTTCGACGAGGTACAGGATCGGCGCATCGGTGCGCCCCGGCCGTAGGAAATAGCCGTGCAGGGAGTGCATCCACCGGTCGGGCTCCACCGTCCGGCCCGCGGCGATCTGGGCCTGCGCCGCGACCTGCCCGCCGAAGGCACGCATCGGTGCGCCGTCATGACACGAGCCACGGAAGATGTCGCGATCGATGTGCTCCAGCGCCAGCAGGTCCGAGAACTCGGGCCGCTGCGCGGTCACCGCCACCTGCCCGCCGGTACCAGGGCGGGCAACTCCTGCACGGCTACCAGCCGAAACGAAAGGATCAGGGCCACGGTTGGAGGCTACGCCGTACCCGCCGCAGCCCGCTCATCCCAGCTCGCCGCGGCCCGCGCATCCGGCTCGCCACGGCCCGCTGATCGCAACGCGCCGCGGCTCAGCCCGGCTCGCCGCCCACTCCGGCGCCCGGCGTGACCAGCCCGGTCTCGTAGGCGACGACAACCGCCTGCGCGCGGTCCCGAAGTCCGAGCTTCGCCATGATCCGCGCGACGTGGGTCTTGACCGTCGCCTCGCTCAGGACGAGCCGCGCCGCCAGCTCCGCGTTGCTCAGGCCGGTCGCCAGCAGCTGGAGCACCTCGACCTCCCGCGGGGTCAGGGTGGAAAGCTCGCGGTGCAGCGTGGTGCCGCGGTCGGTGCGGGCGAAACGCTCGACGAGCCGCCGGGTGATCGCCGGTGCCAGCAGCGCGTCGCCGAGCCGGACCAGCCGCACCGCCCCGACCAGCTGCTCCGGGCTGACGTCCTTGAGCAGGAAACCGCTGGCGCCGGCGGCCAGCGCCGCGTACACGTACTGGTCGAGGTCGAACGTCGTCAGGATGATCACCCGGGGCGCGCCGGTCGCCGCGGCGCCGCCGAGGATGCGCCGGGTGGCCTCCAGCCCGTCCATCTCGGGCATGCGGATGTCCATGAGCACGACGTCCGGGCAGGTCCTGCGCACCGCCTCCACCGCCTGCGCGCCGTTGGCCGCCTCGGCGACGACCTCGATTCCGTCTGCGGCCAGGATCATCGCGAAACCGGCACGCACCAGCGCCTGATCGTCGACGATCACCACCCGCAGCGGCGGCGCCGCCCCTGCCGTTGCCGCACCGGTCACGGTGCCGCTTCCGTCCTGACAAACACCGACCTCACACCTGACAGGGTGTCACGGCGCGGGCACCGGGATCGGCCCCGGCACCGGGATGACGGCGGTGACGCGGTACCCACCTGTGGGCCGCTCCCCGGCCTCCAGCGTGCCGCCGTACACGGCGAGCCGCTCCCGCAGGCCGATCAGCCCGGCACCGCTGCCGGCGGACGCCGCCGCGGTGGGCGTGCCACCCGAGTCGGTGACGTCGATCCGGAGCCGGTCGGGCTCGTACCCGAGGCGGACCTGGATGCGCGCCCCGGCGGCATGCTTCATGGTGTTCGTCATCGCCTCCTGCACCACCCGGTAGGCCGTCAGGTCCGCCCCGGTGGACAGCGCCAGCGGCGTCCCTTCGGTGCGCACCTCGACCGCGACGCCGGCGTCACCGACCCGGGCGACAAGCGCGTCGAGCTGGCCGAGGCCCGGCTGCGGCTCCAGCCCGTTCTCGGCCCGATCCCTCGTCTCCGCCGGTGGCATTGTCGTCGTCAGCAGGCCCATCACATGCCGCAGCTCCGACATCGCGGCCCGCCCGCCCGCCTCCACCGACAGCAGCGCCTCGCGCGCCCGGTCGGGGGCGAGGTCGAGCACCTTGCGGGCGGCCCCGGCCTGGATGACCATCACGCTGACGTTGTGCGTGACCACGTCGTGCAGCTCCCGGGCGATCCGGGCCCGCTCCTGGTCGACCGCGCGTCGGCTCGCCGTGGCCTGCTCAGCCTCGAGGCGCCGGATCCGCTGCGTCTGCCCGTGGATGGCGTTCGCCGCCAGCCCGATCGGGATCAGCAGCAGGAACGGCAGGTAGGCGGAGGAGATCTCCGGCACGGTGCGCTCGTGGCGCACGGCGACCACCGCCGCGCCGACCAGGACGCACGCGACCGCCGCTCGCCGGTGCGGGCTGTACATCGCCGCGCTGTAGGCCGCGATGAGGACCGAGATGAAGGTGAACACGGTCGTGTCGTCGCCGGTGGCACGCACGTGGACCAGCAGCGCCGGGACGAGCACCGCGGCGTAGGCGGTGAGTGGACGCCACCTGCGGGCGAGCAGCGGCAACGCGCTCAGCCCGGCGAGGACGAGTTGCCAGAGCGGGGCGCGCCCGGGCAACTGCTGGGCGTACTCGAACGGCCCCACCGGCGCGGCCCCCGGCCAGCCCTGGCGGACCAGCGGGTCCGGCGGGTCCGGCCGTTCTGGCTGTTCTGGCTGTTCTGGCCGTTCTGGCTGTTCTGGCCGTCCTCGCTGTTCTGGTTGTTCCGCCGGGTCAGACGGTTCCACCGGGTTCCGCTGGTCCTGCGCCTGCGAGTGCTCGCCGACGCTGGTTGACACAGGCACTCGGACGCTGAAATCGCCGGATGACTGCCAGGTCGCGATCATCGTCGCGGCCGCGAGCACCACCGCCAGGATCACGTCCGCCGCCCAGGCCCAGGCCGACAGCCCGCCGGCCGGGCCGTCGACGCGAGGTCGGAGCCGCCGCCAGCGGTCACCGGGGCTGGGGCGCGTCACCGGACCAGTGTGGCAAGGCGGAACAGCCGGCACATCAACCCCAGCGGTCAGCTGACTACATCGACCGCGTACATCCCCAGGATGACCTGCCGGTCGATCAGCCGGAAGCGGTACCGAACCTCGCCCCCGCGGGCGACGTGCCGAGCCCTGCTCCGGGCCTACCGTCCGCGTTGACCCGACCACGGGCGCCCCCCCGGCCGTCCCGCGGCCCCGGGCGCCGGCCCTGCAGCCGAGGAGGAACCCCGTCCGTGACCAGCACCGAGCCCCTCATCAAGGAGCCCGCCGCGGGCGCACCACCGGTCATAGAGCTGCGGGAGGTGACCAAGAAGTACGACTCCGGAGCGCCCGCGCTCGCCAGCCTGTCGCTGCGGGTGAGCCCCGGCGAGGCGCTCGCCATCCTCGGCCCGTCGGGCAGCGGCAAGTCAACCCTGCTCAACCTGATCGCCGGGCTCGACCGGCCGAGTTCGGGCGCCGTCACAGTGGACGGACGCCGGATCGACCAGATGAGTGAGACGGCGTCGGCGAAGTTCCGCCGTGGCCGCGTCGGCATGGTCTTCCAGTTCTTCAACCTGCTCGACGACCTCACCGTGCTGGACAACGTCCTGCTGCCGGCCCAGCTCGCCGGGATGCCCCGCGCGCAGGCCCGGGAACGTGCCGTCGGCCTGCTCCGCCACCTGCACATCGACCGGTACGCGACGGCCTACCCCGGCCGGTTGTCCGGCGGGCAGCGGCAGCGGGTCGCGGTCGCCCGCGCGTTGGTCAACCGCCCGGCGCTGCTGCTCGCGGACGAGCCGACCGGGGCGCTCGACACCGCCGCCGGCGAGGAGGTGACGGCGCTGCTCGCCGAGCTCAACCGGGAAGGGCTGACCGTCGTGCTCGTCACACACGACGTCCGGCTCGCCGAGGCGACCGCGACCCGTGTCATCGAGCTGGTGGACGGCGCGATCGTGCGCGACGCCGCGGTGGTCGGTACCACGGTGCGCGATTCCGCGGTGGGCGCCTGATGCCGGCCGTCGGTCGGGTGGTGCGCTCCGGGGTGTCGCGCCGGCGGGTGCAGACCGCGGTGATGGTGCTGACCGTGGTCACCGCCGTGAGCGCCTCGGTCCTCGCGGCAGGCCTGCTCGTCGCTTCCCGGGCGCCCTTCGACCGCGCGTTCGCCCGGCAGGCCGGGGCGCATCTCACCGCGCGGTTCGACGGCGGCGCCGTCCATGCCGACACGCTGGCCGCGACCCGTTCCCTTCCAGGAGTCGCGGCCACGGCCGGGCCTTTCCGGACGCTGTCCACGCGCCCCACCGCGGTCACCCTGCCCGACGGCGGCAGCCTGGACATTCCGGACGGACAGCTGCCGCTGCTGACGTTGGTCGGCCGCTCGGCGGCGGACGCGGCCGGCGCGGTCGACAGGGTGAGCCTGGTCGACGGCCGCTGGCCGACCGGGCCGGGTGAGATCGTGCTCGACGCCGGTGCTTCGCTGCCGCCGTTGACCGGACTGAAGCTCACGCTCGCCGATCTGCCGGGCGCTCCGGTTCTCACGGTTGTCGGCCGGGGCCGATCCATGACGCACAGCGCGTCCGGCTGGGTCACGCCGGATCAGCTCACGGCCCTGGTGGAGGCTTTGGAGTCGGCGGGCTACCAGATGCTCTACCGGTTCACCGCGGCCGCCACCGAAGCCGAGGTCCAGGCCGGGCGGGACGCGATCAGCGAGGCTCTGCCGGCCGGCACGATGACCGGCTCGCAGTCCTATCTGCCCGTCCGGAGGAGCGCGCTTGCGGACACCACGGTCTACGTCCCGTTCGTGGCCGCCTTCGGGCTGCTGGCGCTCGCGATGTCCGCACTGATCATCGGCATCGTGGTCAGCGGGGCGGTGGGCGCCTCGACCTGGCGGATCGGGGTGCTCAAGGCACTCGGCTTCACGCCGGTCCAGGTGGTGCGGGCCTACGTCGGTCAGGCCCTGGTACCGAACGCGGTCGGCACGGGACTCGGGCTGCTTCTGGGCAACCTCGCGGCGGTCCCGGTCCTCGACCAGCAGGCCTCGGCCTACCAGGTGGGGGCGCAGACCATCCCGCCCTGGGTGGACATCGCCGTCGCCGGCTGGGTCCTCCTTCTCGTCGGCCTCGCCGCGCTGCTCGCCTCGGCGCGGGCGGGCCGGCTGCGCGCGATGGACGCGATCGCGGTCGGCCGGGCGCCGCGTGCCGGCCGCGGCC
>NZ_ADGX01000010.1 GCF_000177675.1 Parafrankia sp. EUN1f | reverse complement strand
CAACTGCACAGAGTTACGTTGCCGCGTCGTGACCAGTGTTCCGACGGAGGGCTGGCATAGCGCCGGCAGCCCGTCCCACGAGGCCAACAGTATCCCCCGATCGGGTATGAATTCGCCCGCTTCGTCCGCCGCGGATGGCAGAGGAGGTATTGAAGGGCCGAGCCCAACGAGCACGAAAGGCGAGAAAAGGCGCCGCGAGCCGCCACGGCCCCGGGAGAGCGGTCCGCGGGGCCTGCGCCCGGCCCTCGTCGCACTGGTTGGCGTGCTGACCGCAGGCCCCGCGCTGACGGCCGGTCCAGGCCTCGGTATCGCCCGCGCCGAGCCAGGCGCCAGCCCTCGCTCCGGCTCCGGCTCCGACTCTCGCGCCGGCTCCGACTCTCGCGCCGACTCGGGCTCTCGCGCCGACTCGGGCTCCGGCTCCGGCGACCGGTCACAGGAAGGCCACGCCGAGGACCTCGGTAGCGTCACCGCGCAGATCGCGACCACCCGGGACCGCATCGACGAGCTCGGGCACCAGCTGTCCGTGGCAGCCGAGCAGTACAACGCCGAACGCATCCGGCTCGCCGAGGCGGAACGCACCGCGACAACCGCCCGTCAGCGCCTCAGCGCGGCGGACGCAGCCGTCCGAACGGCGTCGGACCGCCACCGTGGGCTGGCGACCTCGGCCTACCGCTCAGGCGGTTTCGAACAGCTCTCCATCCTGCTCACGGGAGATCCACGGACCGCGCTCGACCGCGCGGGCGCCGTCAACGCACTGTCGCGGCGGCAGCGGGCCGCCGAGTCCGACCTGCGCCTGGCCCGTCACGACCAGACCGAGGCTAAGCAGACCGCCGACGAGGCCCTCGCCGGTCGTCAGCACGTCGTCGACTCACTCGCCGAGCAACGGCGCGGAATCGAAGCCTCCGCGGCTGAACAGCACCAGCTGTTGGACGACCTGATCGACCGACAGGCCCAGCTGGAACGAGAGGCCCGCGAACGGGAAGCAGCCGCGCTACGTGCCCGTCAGGCCGCCGAAGCCGCGGCAGCCGCGGAAGCGGCCCGCCAGGCCGCGCTGGAACGTGAACGCCTCACCCGGGAAGCCGGGCTCGTCGCGAAGGCCGGCTCAACCTTCGCCGCCGCACCAGTAGCGCCGGCGCCACCGCCCCCACCGGCGGCAGCGGCGGGGCCGCCCGCGCGGTCCAGGAAGCACACGCACAGCTGGGGAAACCCTACGTCTGGGGTGCCGAGGGACCGGACAGCTTCGACTGCTCCGGGCTGGCACAGTGGGTCTGGGGCAAGGCAGGCGTCGCCATCCCCCACTACACCGGCGACCAGTGGACATCCGGCCGGCGGGTCTCCCGCGCGGAGCTGATTCCCGGCGATCTCGTCTTCTTCGGCGCGGATCTTTATCACGTCGGCATCTACATCGGTGATGGAAAGATGATCCACGCTCCGCGCACCGGAGAGGTCGTGCGGATCGAAAACGTGTGGTGGTCGTCCTTCCAGGGCGGCGTACGTCCCGGAGCCTGACCGCGCTGTACGGCGCCTCATCCGCGGGGCTCTGGGAACGAGCAGCGACCGTCGGAGCCCGCAGCGGTGGGCTGTGGCGGCCGGACGAAACCGTGCCCAGCTCTGGAGCGGCCGGCGCGCCCAGCCCTGGCGCGCCAAGCCGTGGCGCCGGCTCCCACCACGGCCGGAACGCCTGCCGGTCAGAACATGCCAGGCCACACCCGGCCAACCACCACCTATGGGCTATCAGCTTGCCGGCCGCCTCCGTCCGCCAAGCGTCGGCGCGGGCAGCGGCGCCCGATCTCTCCTCGGAAAGACATCGGACCGGACCCACCGGGCCCGGTCCTCAGATACCTGCAGTGAAGTTGTTCGAGATGAGCCACGGGGCGCTTACCGACAGGCGCACAGCTGTAGCGGGCGCCACCGCTGGCTCGCCGGAGGGCCAGCGAGCCATCTCCGTCGCACCGCCCGCGGACACGGATGCCGCGAAGGCCGAGCCGACGACGGAAAAGGCTCAGTGATCGACGTAGACCAGGGACGCCATGCCCCGGCTGATCTCCGATTCATCGGCGTCGCCGTCCGGCTTCGCGATGTAGAGCCTGTCACCACGAGCGTTCAGCGAGATCTTCGCGCCTGGCACGACCGATGCGTCGCGCAGGGTGCGCATCGCGTTCTCGTCGGTCTGGAGGCGTTCGGAGATCCAGCTCACCGTCACGGCCTTGGGGCCACTGACATTCCGCTCGGCGGAGGTGAGCAGGCTCACCGGGGCCGCGACGGGCGGCTCGGCGGTATCCAACGGGGCCGGAATCTCGTTGCCGAAGGGGCAACGCTTCGGATCACCCAGAAGAACCGTCAGCCGGGCCTCGACCTCGTCTGAGATCACGTGCTCCCAGCGACATGCCTCGTTGTGAACCAGTGCCCAGTCCAAGCCAATGATCTTGGTCAGGAGTAGCTCGGCGAGACGATGCTTACGCATCACCGCCGTGGCCCTGACCAGGCCCTTCTCCGTGAACTGCACCGTCCGGTCATCAGCCAGGGCCACCAGGCCCTCGCTCGCCAGCCGCGCAGTCGACTCACTGGCCGCCGGCGCACTCACATGCAGCCGTTCGACCAGGCGGGCACGCAGCGGGGTGATGCCCTCCTCCCGTAGCTCGTACAGGGTCCGGAGGTACATCTCGGTACTGTCAATCAGTCCAGTCACCGGTCTCCTTCGTCCGCAACCAGAGTACGCTGCAACGCCCCTCAGGAGGAGCCACATTCCTCTGCGTCCTGGTGCCGGATTGTGGTATGGCCAAGCCGCTCCGGAAGCCGCTCCGTCGTCACCACGCCGAACCGCTCCCCACCCACTGAGGGTACCCGACCGGGTACCCAAAGTGGGTATTGGGCCTTGTCGGAGGCCGGGCGTCGCCGCCGCGACACGCCCGCACCTCGACCCAGCCCGGAGCACGCACAAACACGACATTCAGGACCGACTTCCAGGAACACGGCGGCACCGCCGGGCAGGAGCCCAGACGGCCGCGAGCATGATCTCGCCTGCGGTCACGCAGCCACCACAGCACCCACACCGTCAGGGCGGCACGACGCGGGCAGGTACCTACACTCAAGGGTATGAGCACCACGCAGATCGCGCCGGAGACGTCCGACACCCGCACCAACGAGGGAGATGACCACTCCCACTACGCGCGCCGCGAGGAGATCGTCCGAGCCTCCATCGAGGGTGGCCGCGTGACAGCACTGTGCGGCTACAAGTTCGAGCCGGTCCGCGACCCGCAGCGCTACCCGGTCTGCCCCCGCTGCAAGGAACTCGTCGAGATGGCCGAGCAGTTCGGCTGACCCCCGCCCCCCCGGAACGGCGTCTGATCACGCAGCGCGCACGCTCAGCCAGCCCGCAGGACCATCGAGCGTGCGCGGCGCCGCGGACAGACGTCCGTCACCTGGGCGTGCCGGCGCCTGAGCTGGCCGCATCTTCGAAGATCCTGCGACCCTCGTGCAGGTTCGTGCCACCCGGCCGCGGTGCGTGACAGACCTGGTGTGTGGTCACCGGCCAAATCCTTGTATTATCGCGGCGCAATGCCTCTGTAGCTCAGTGGATAGAGCGACCGCCTCCTAAGCGGTAGGTCGCAGGTTCGATTCCTGCCAGGGGCACTCGACGATGGGTGGATTCTGCTCGCGGAGAGCGTTCGCTGGATCGTCTCGTCATGTTGCCGGGGGGTCGAACCCCCGAACCCCCACGTGACCAGGCGCGGCCTGAGCTTGTCGTTTAACCGCCGGGTGTCACGCTGTGCGATACCTGCTGGTGTTGTGGGGCGGGTCGGCGTGTCCTCGTGACGTGGGACGACCTTCGGAAGATCGTGCTCTCGCCAAAGAAGCCGGATCAAGCCGAAGGTCGTGATGGGCAGTGTGCAGGACGAACCAGGACGCGTCGAGGCTCTGGGACGGCTGTGTCGCTTCCGGCAGGAGTTCTACGACTGCCTGACCCGCCGAGCGGACGCGCTGTTCGAAACGGCGGAGGAGGTGCTGTGCACCGACGGCCCGGTCCGGACGCTGGTCGACCTGACACTGGCCCCGGAGCACCGTCGCGGCCATGGAGCCTTGTACGACGGGCTGAACAGCGGCCGATGAGAGATCGCCCGGCTGCGACGTGCGCTCGCGGACCTTCCGCTGCCCGCGGCCGCTGACGGACGACTCGTGCTGGCCGTCGATGTCAGCCCGTGGCTGCGCTCGGACGCCTCGACCAGCGCGGAGCGGCTGTTCTGCCATGTTCACGGTCGCGCGAAGAACCAGTCCCAGCTGATTCCCGGCTGGCCGTACTCGTTCGTCGCCGCCCTCGAGTCCGGCCGGACGTCGTGGACCGCGGTCCTGGACGCGGTTCGCCTCGGCCCCACCGACGACGCCACAGCGGTGACCGCCGACCAGCTCCGGGCGGTCGTGGGCCGTCTGATCGCCGCCGGGCACTGGCACGACGGAGACCCGAACATCCTGATCGTGATGGACGCCGGGTACGACGTGACCCGGCTGGCGTTCGTCCTGGCCGACCTGCCCGTCGAGGCGCTCGGCCGGATCCGTTCCGACCGTGTCCTGCGCCTGGCCAAACCGCGGAGACAGCCGGGTACCAACGGCCGTCCGCCCAAGCACGGCCCCGAGTTCGCCCTCGACAGGCCCGCGACCTGGCCCGAACCGCAGCACACCACGACCACCAACACCAGCCGTTACGGCACCGCCACCGCGACCCTCGGGACTACGAACGCGACCCGGCGAGCTCCACCGCCTTCGTGCACTGGGCCATGATCCGCACGATGGTCCGTCGGCTCGCCCGCCGCACCCCCGTCCCTCACTGGACGAACGGACCAACGGTGTCCGTGCTACCGCTTAACGTCCAGAAGGGACCTGAAGTTCCAGGATGACGACACGATGACAAGGCCGTACCGACGCTTCAGGCGTTCGGACTCCTCGGGCCCGACAACCCGATCCACCTCGTCCGCGCGGGAAATATCCGTGGTCACGTCTGCCCCCACAGTGGAGTTGAATCTCCACCAGAGAGTCAGGTGGCGTGGATGCCTCGTGTGCTGGGCTATGGAATTATTCTCCCATATGCGTCCACGATACCTGACGCAGTCCGCTCCGTCGGCGCACGCGGAGGATCTGGAGTCCAGCCAGGAAAAATGTGGCTCGTTGCCGAACCGCCAGTCCAGGCTCATGCGATCCGTGCGCGCGGTAGCGAGATCTGCGCTAATCCCAAGCTGGTCATAGGGAGTTCCAAAAGGCAGTTCGACGATCTTGGTGACCGCCGTGGAACCCTTCGGATCAACCCATGACCCGAAGGTGCCCCAGCGTCCGACCTCGATCGGATCACTTTTCACTACCGCCAGACGGGAGATCTGGTCCTGCTCGTCGTGGGCGCCGCTTCTCCACTCCGACGTCACATTGTCGGTGATCCTGTCCGCCTGCCGCCGACCCCAGATCGTGAACGCGTCGCCGAGGATGTATAAGCCCACGTTGCTGGGGTTCTCGAACTGAATAGTGACCGGGATGGAGATGCGCCCACGGTCGGCGCTTACGGCTGGCTCGCCGAATCGAGTATCCAGGGTCGGCCTAGGCTCCTCATGGTACGGCTGGTCAAGCTGCGTATATCCCAGGTTGGCTATAGCGGCAGCCGCGGTGAGACTCCCGGCGACAGCGATCTTCTTCGGTGCCGGGATATGGACACCGGAGTGGTAGATAACGTAACAGGCGACGCCCGAGCTTCCGATCAGCAGCGACCACAGCACAGCATATCCCACCGATTCGACGCCATCGCGGACGGTAACCACCAGTAGCAGGGCGTTGGCCACAAGCGCGACCGCCGCTCCTGCGAGCGCCAGAAGCCCGGAGATCTCGAAATGACGGCCATTCCAGTGGTCCAGAATCCCGAGTGCGCCGAGTATGATTACCGCCGAGGCGATCACCATAAGCAACCCAGTAAAACGACCCAGATATGCAAGGGCGCCGCCCACGTCTGCCACGCCGAAAAATGCCAAGTAGAAGGCGGTCGGCAGCAGGTCTAGAAGGAGGAGAGCGGGTACCGCTGGGTGGGATTCGATGGATCCGGGACTTCCAGCAGAACGGGCTACCATCCGCTGCCGTCTATGCCTCCCGATTGACTCGGGGGACCGGATCGGAGGCTGGCCCACGCCGCGCCTCTGGCCGGAGCGTGATCTCGTCACATTCCCTCCATATGGGCTGTCGCCAACGGCGCTGCGCTCGTATCGCCAGATCGAGGTGGGCTATCAAGGGCGCTTCATTGGCTTCATAGGCCCGAACGCTACGTTACTAGTGCCGCCACCGCCGCCAACGGTCGTCCCACCAGCGGTGTTACCGCCACAGCCGCCAACGGTCGTCCCACCAGCGGTGTTACCGCCGCAGCCGGATCCCACTTCTGACGTTTGCGGGGGCACGCACCGCCCGCCCTGATACGTCAGGTCGTACGGGCAGGTGACCGCGCCGGAAGGCGAGGTTTCGGGCAGCACCACCCTGTTCCGAGGGGCGGCATTCGCCACCGCCATGGGCAGCAGGGCAGCAAGGACGACCGCAGCGATGAAGATAGCCCGTCGAACCATCGCCTCTTCTCCTGTCGCAGTAAGGAGTGGCATCCTCCGGGATCGCTCCTGATTACGGTTGAGAATTCCCTGCGCATGTATGCCTAACCTCGCTCGACGAGCCTTCTCGCCATGGCGACCGTTGAGAAAGCTTTTCTGTCACGGTACGGCATGTATACACTTGGTCCGGATTCGCCCGGTTCCGCCAATACGGCTACGAGTAGACGGTGTCCGACTCGGGCGGGGCCTTTAGTGGTGAACCCGCCGCGGCTTCGGCCGAGTCCTTCATCCAAGATTCAGGACAGGCTCTGACGCCTACGAGCCGCTAGACGAAGCCACGCTGATGACCAAGTACCCGGGGATCATAGGTCGAGGAAATCTGCCGGGTGAGAAGGTGAAGGTCGACAAAGAAGGGGAGCGTGAGCGATGCCCTCTGTGTCAGGCCTGCAGCAGCACCCGATGACCGGCCGAGTCCAGCTGCCAGGCGACCCACTCCGCCCAGGTTTCGTCCGACCGGGCGTAGGAGACAAAAAGATCCCACTCATACCTCTCGCCCCCGGAAGAGCTCACTACTCCAGTCTCTCACCAGGCACCGGACCGGAGCTGGCTGCGCCCAGAGCCGCCGCTCGCGAGCCAGCGGATTTCGCGTTCGCGGCTCCGGTGGTAGGCGGTCTTCACCTCATCCCAGCGGGCTGCCTAGACGGTGGTCAGTGAGCCACACAGTTCGGGGAACCGGAACGGGTTCGCCTCCGCACCCGAGGTGAGAGTCTGCACTTCGGTGAGGTAATAGTCATGCAGCAGGGTATCCATTTCCTGATCGTTCATCAGCGGAGGCAATCCGCTCCGCCAGCCAGTTCACGTTGCGGTAGAAACGTGGTCGAACGAGCCCGAGCGTCAAGCTGAGAAACCGCTGCCGGCGCCCGTCAGCTTCGCCCTCCTAGTAACCCGCTGCGCTGCCCGTCCAGCCAGTGTTAATAGCTCGCGGCGGTGGCCGGGCTGGTCAAGCTTGCCGCCAGCCGGTTTTCCTAGTGTTCGTATTGCCGGCGTAGCCTGCCCGGCGGATCTTCTCGTGGGCGGGTTCAATGGACACCGTCGGGCCGCTGACCTGCAGGTATAGGTTCGCATTAGTGCTGGTTGGGTGCACCCACAAGCGCGATCAGGCCTGTGAGCTGCAAGAACGGGTTCGCGCACGGCCCCGAAAGGCGGGGGACGGCCACTACCCTGGCCCGTTCAGCGATGGCCTGCCGGTTCGGGTTCAATGCCCGCCAAACCCCCAAACGAGATCAATTCTACTGGTCGGAGCGTTGGGGGCGGTAGAGCGCCGACGGGGTCTGTGAGTGCCTGTGACCGCCAAGGCCGCCAAGAGACGCGGGCTTCCGGGTTGGAGACCACGTCTGTGCCCGGGCCGGAGGCGGGCAGGGCTCTTACACTGGATGCATGAGCGTGCGCGAGGAAGCACACCGGCTGCTTGACGCGCTGCCGGAGGACCGGCTGCCCGAAGCCGTGGAGCTGCTACGGCAGTGGGCAGCGGTAGAGCGTGGCGAGCGCCCCCGTCGTCAGTTCCGTACGACCGCCGTCTTCGACGGTGAGCCGGATCTGGGCGAGCACGCGAAAAAGATCGTACGCGACGCGTGGGGTGGCGAGGAGCGCCGCACCGCGTGATCGTCGTCGACACCGGCCCCGTAGTGGCTGTCGCGAACCGCAAGGACGATCACCACCGGCAGTGTGTCGACCTGCTCCAGAACTTTCCCGGGCCGCTTCTGCTCCCAGCCCCGCTCCTCTCGGAGATCGGCTACATGCTCTTCAGCCGGGCCGGGGCGAAGGCCGAGGCCGACTTTCTGCGCGACGTGGCGGACGGTGTCTACGAGCTGGCGCCTGTCACGCCTGTCGAGGCCCATCGGGCCGCTGTTCTGGTCGAGCGGTATGCAAATCTTCCACTGGGCACCGCCGAGGCCTTCGACGTCGCGGTCGCCGAGAAGTTCCGGGCGGTGCACATCGCCACGTTGGACCGCCGGCACTTCAGCGTGGTCCGTCCAAGCCACGTCCCCGCTTTCACTCTGCTGCCGTAGCCTGCCGCCAGCCAGCGCTGGTACCCGCACTCAGGACGCCAGGAAGCAGTGCGTCACCCGACTCAGGCAGTAACGCGCGCTGGCGCGCGGGCCCACCTGCGCGACGTCCTGATGGGGACGACCAGCAATCCAGAGGCGTTCACCTTCCACCGCCCTCCAGTGCCACAGCAAGCGTTTGCCGAAACGAGTCTGTACCGGCAGTCGGGCAAGGGGCCTGGTGTCTGTCGGGAAGGCGGGCCACCTGCCCTGGGCACGCAGCACGATCACGTTGTGGCTGGTGACGACGACGATCCGGGGGCCGATCACGTGGTAGGTGAGCGTACGCCACAGGAGAATGTAGGCCGCGACAAACCCGCAGAGGAGCAGGGGTACCAGAAGGAGGATGCCGTAGCCGAACATTTTGAAGAGGAAGTAGGCGAGCCAGTAAAAGAGCTGGTTACCGACCTCGGGCAACAGAAGGTAGACGACCACGCCGATCGTGTAGCCAAACAAGGGCACCAAAAGAAACAGGTACGGTGTGCGCGCCTGGGCCATGAACACCTCATCGACTTCTTCGCCGGGTTCCAGGTAGGGCCGCACACGGAACGCAATCTCGCTCTTTTTGGTCATCTCGACGTCGAGTGTAAACGCGATTCGGCCGGGCCTCGGGGCCAACAGCCAATCCGCCAGACCCATCCCGTCGACGGGGTCGACACCGAGTCGATCGACGCCACCGCGTTGATCGCCGCCCACTCCGACGGATAGTCCACCGTGGCCTCACACAGAAGATCAAGTCTCCGACACGCCGGGGGCTTCAGGTTCCCGGCGTAGCCGGCCCGGCGGATCTTCGCGTGGGCGGGTTCGACGGACACGGTTGGGCCGTTGACCTGCAGATTCAGGTTCGCATTGGTGCTGGTTGGGTGCACTCGAAGGTGGGTGGATTCTGCTCGCGGAGAGCGTTCGCGGATCGTCTCGTCATGTTGCCGAGGGGTCGAACCCCCCGAACCCCCACGTGACCAGGCGCGGCCGGAGGGCCTGTGTGTCCTGGCCACTTCCGCGATTCTGCTGCACGTGCTCGGCAAGGGGCACCACCCGCGACCGGCCCCGATCGGCAGCAACACCGCGTTGGCCCCCCGGCCGCCTGGCCGGGCCGCAGCATCGTCCACCGCGGGCTACCTGAAGAGGGGCGGGATACGGATCTTCCCGATGTCGATCTTCCATCCTCGGTGGCCAGGTGGTCCGGGGGGACCTGGGGGTCCGGAAGGTCCGACCGGCCCAGCGGGTCCAGCCGGTCCGACGGGTCCAGGCGGTCCGGCAGCGCCAGGCGGTCCAGCGGGTCCAGCCGGCCCGACGGGTCCAGCCGGCCCGACGGGTCCAGCCGGCCCGACGGGTCCAGCCGGCCCGACGGGTCCAGCCGGCCCGACGGGTCCAGGCGGTCCGGCAGGGCCTGTGTCGGAGCGCAGCAGAATGGAGGTGGTTGACGGCTTCGAGGTCACCGTGGCCCCGAACACCGGGGTCGCGCTCGCGGTCGCCACGTTTTCGACTTTCCGCGCGTCGACGTCGGCCTGTGTGGTCACGTAGTTCGCCGTGCAGATCGTCATCCCGGTGACGGCCAGTGTCGTCACCGGGCAGTCCACGGCCGACAGTCCGGGCATCGGGTCGTTCACCACGAGGCCGGTGAGTGTGCCCGGGCCGCGGTTGGTGATGATGTAGAGGTATGTCAGCCGCTCACCCGCGGCGGTGAAGGACGTGGTGTTGGCGGTCTTCACCAGCGACAGGACCGGAACCGACAACGTCGCGATCGCCGGCTCGGAGACGACCGGCGGACCCGGCTGCGGCGTGCCCGCCGCCCACGCGCTGTTGCTGAGCCTGCCCTTGTCGGCGTCGGCCTGCGTCGTGACATAGCTGGCGGTGCAGGTCGTCGACTGGCCCGGAGCTAGGCTCGTCGCGGCGCAGCGCACCGGCGACACACCTGCCAGAGCGTCGTACACGAACACGTTGGTCAGCGGCTGGCTGCTGGTGTCCGTCACGACGTAGGTCATGTCGATCGGCTCGCCCGGGCCGGTGAACGACGTCTGGACCGTGGATTTTGTCAGCGAGATCGTCGCCCTCGGCAGCAGTGTCGCGGAGGTTTCCGCGGGCGTCGAGATCACCGGTGGCCCGGACGGGGGCTGTCCGGTCGCTACCGCTTCGCTGTCCACCAGGCCCCGGGCGACGTCCTGATCCTTGATGCTGTAGTCGGCGGTGCAGGACATCGACCCGCCGGGCGGCAGCGAACCGCTCGGGCAGGACACGAACCCTGATTGCAGCGCCTCGGAGAGCCGGACGTTCTCCAGGGGGACGTCGCCGGTGTTCGTCACCAGGTAGGTGTAGTGCAGGAGCTGCTGTGTGGCGGGGACGGTGGTCGGCTCCACCTGCGCCGCGAGGGCGATGCCGGGATCGGGCTGCTGCGCGGGCCGGCCCGGTGTCGTCGTGACCGCCGGGGCGGAGAGCACCGGCGGCGCGCCGGGCGGCGTTCCGTAGGCGAAAGCGTCGTTGCGGACCTGGCCGACGTTCGCGGCGGCGTCGGTGGTGAGGTAGAAGGCGGTGCAGGTCATCGCCGCGCCGGGGGCGAGTGTTGTCGCCGGGCAGGCGACCGGGGACAGCCCGGGCAGGCCGTCCACGACGCGGACGCCGGACAGGCCGACCGGGCCGATGTTCGTCACCAGGTAGGAGTAGTCCAGCCTCTGGCCCGCGCCGACGAACTCGGCCGGAGCGGCGGTCTTGGCCAGGGAGATCGCGCCAGTCGTGGGGGGGATGGGCCCGGCACCTTCGGGCTGCAGGATGGTGACCCGCGGCGGTGTTGTGATCAGCTCGCCCGTGGGCGTGGTGCCGACAAGGCGGGCCACGTTCGCGATGAAGCCGGCGTCGATGTCAGCCTGGGTCGCGACGGTCTTGACCGTGCAGCCGATGGTGCCGCCGAAGGGGATGGGAGGCAGCGTCTTGGCGCAGACAACGCCAGCGGCCGGGGCAGCCTGTGACGACTCCAGCGTGACGTCGGTCAGTGTGACGTTTCCGTTCTGGCCAATCCGGTAGTTGAAGTTGACCGGATCACCGGCCTTGCTGAAGGCAGGGGACGAGTCCCCGAACAGCTGGAGGCTCGGTCGCTGTATGGCGTAGGCGTAGACGGTCGTGGCCGCCGACGTCCACCTGCCGGTGGCGAGCCGGCCGGTGACGACGGCACTGATGTAGACCGATCCTCGGTCCACGTCCGTCTGGGTGGTGTTTGTCAGGCTGTCGCAGTTCATGGACTCACCGGGGGCGAGCGCCTGCGCCGGGCAGGAGATCTGGGTGCCCGGCGGTGTCGCCGCCAGGATGGAGATCTCGCGCAGCGGCGCGGCACCGGTGTTGGTGACGACGAAGGTGACGGTCAGGCGAAACGGGATATTCCCGAAGCCAGCACCGAAGGTGGGCGGAACCGACGGGCCCACGATGCTGATCGATCCGGTCGGGGGCGTGGAGCTGGCCGAGCTGTGCGCCGGCGCCGAGGTCACCGGGGGGCCGGACGGCGGCGTGCCGTTCGCGACGGCGGTGTTCTCGACCCGCCCGCGGTCGACGTCCGCCTGGGTCGTCACGTAGGTCGCGCCGCAGGTGGTGGTTCCCCCCGGGGCCAGCTCAGTGGCGGCGCAGGTCACCGGCGACACGCCGGCGAGCGCGTCGTGGACGACGACGTTCGTCAGCGGCGCGTCCCCGCTGTTCGTCACCAGGTAGGCGAAGTCGAGCGTCTGACCGACGCCGGAGAACGAGCCCTGCGCCACGGAGGTCGCCACCGTGATCGCGGGAGCCAGCGCCGCCGCGGCAGCGCGCGGGGACTCGCCGGCGCCGGGCCGCGGGTCGGCCGACGCGGACGGACCGCCGAGAGCGGGCGGCGTGACGGCCATGGCCGGGGCCACTGTGGCTGTCAGCACGGTCAGCGCGACCACGGCCGGCACAAGCCAGGCCAGCGGGCCCACGGATCCGACCGACGCGAGCAGACCTGCCCGGCGTCGCGGTAGACGTCTCGACATGCTCGCTCCTCGGCCTGGACCGCCCGCCGATGCCGCCCCGCGACGGGCCAGGCGGCAGACGTCGATCGACCAGCACAACGCGGTCGTGCGTCCCAGCTGGTGATGGAACACCCGGCGATGATTACACAGAGTGACCGAACGTCGCGGCACCTGTGCGCGGCGAGTCGTCACTGTCGGTGAGGTGCCAGCGTGTCGGTGGCAGCGGGCCATCTGGCCGCTCAGGGGAGTCTGCGATGGCTGCAGCCGGCCTTGGTCCCGCATTCCGGCCGCGGAGCACCGCATTTCACGACCGCCGGCCCGCCGGCCATGAGAACGGCGGCCGGGCTCGGACGCAGCCTTCCGCGCCGAGGCCTCGACTGACGTTCATCGGACCACGCACCACGGACCGGAGCTGTGAAGTTGCTGCGGCAGTGGGCGGCGATGGAGCGCGCAAGCATCCGCAGCCTGCCGTTGGACGCGCCCTCGAGCGGGCGGCCCCTGTGCCCGTTGGCCGGGCGGGCGGGCGGGCCGAAGGTCAGCTTTCCGCGCGCACGACCGCCCGGCCGGTCACCGACCGCGGAACGATCCGGATCCAGTACGGCCGCTCGACGACGTCCGCCCAGGGCTCCAGGCCCAGGAGCTCCAGTGCCGCGGTCTGGGCGCCCTCGACGACGGGCCTGGCCACACCGGTGACCAGGACGCTCCACCCCGCCCTGGTCTCCGGGTCGAACCAGTCGGCCTGGAAGGAGACCGAGTCATGGTTCACCGCCGCCGACAGCTTCGAGCCGACGGCCGACCGGAAGACCACACTGTCGCCGTCCATCGCGTGGTTGACGGTCAACAGGACGACCTGGCCGTCCGACACGAAGGCCACCCGGCCCACCGGCACCGTCCCCAACAGCCGGATGCATGCATCGAACGGCAGCACGGCGAGGCCGGCATGATCAAGCGCGAACTCCTCGGAGTCGATCAGCTCCTGCAACGACAACGGGCCCACGGCAACTCCTCGACCTGACCAGCTGAAACCGACCCGCCGACCACACCGTCGGCGACCACCGCACGCCCCGCCCAAATTTTCGAGATCTCACGCTGGCGCACGAACCGTACCGCCCCCGGTGCCGACCGCGACCATGCGGTGCCGCAACAGTCCGTGACAGCCCGTGACAGCCGTGGTCACGCGCGCGGCCGGGCGGACGCTTGCGTCAATCCCGTCCGGGGCATTCTGCCCCCATCGGCACAGCCAGGATGTCAGTCACCCGGATGTCCGGATGCCCGGATTCGCGGACGAACCCGGCGACACCGCCACGACTGGCAGGCAGACGATCGCCTGAGCGGGCTCCGCTCGGGGTGGGCCGCCCTCGGAGTCGTCGTCGCGGAGGATCTCCTCCGTACGGCACTGCTCGATCTGGTGTCGCTTGCCGGCGTAGAAGCAGGCTTCCAACTCGTCGAGCGCGATCGTGGACACGCTGCGGCCACCTTGGCGCCGTTGCCACGGAAGCCAGCTGCGAGTGGTCGCCCACACGGCGAAGCGATCGACAGCGCTGAGGAGAACCAGGACACAGACGAGGCCGGGGATGGTCATGAACCATACGAGCGCCACAGCCTGACGACGATCCGAACGACCGGCCGGTTCCCGATGTTCCAGACGCCTGCACCCGTCACCGCCACCGCGTCAAGGGTGGTCGCCGGCCGTTCAGGGTTGGTCTTCGCAGCGGCGGAAGCCTTCTGGGGTGTAGCAGGGAAGGTGCCCCTGCTCCCGCATCACGCTTTGACCGATGTCACGCGTGAGATAGGTGAGGAAGCTCGCGGTGAGGGAACCCGCGCGCGGCGGCCCATAGGTGTAGGCGAATTCCACTGCGGCGAACGGATAGCTCATTTTGCCGAGGGACTCGATCGAGGGTGAATGCCCGTCGAGGCTCACGGTATGCAGGCCCGGTACCGCCAGGGCGGCCCTCAGCTCGCTGTAGCCGATGGCTCCCGGCAGACTCGCGACCCTGGCGAGCACTTCCCCGGTGCTGCGCCGCTCACACCGGATCACCCTGCCCTCGTCCTGCGGGTAGATCTGGTGCGCGCAGTCGTACGAGGTGAACGCCGGCTCCCCTTCGGAGCCCAGTACAAGGCGCCGGAACAGGTCACGGGTTCCGGAGTCGGCGTCCCGGCTCACCAGGGAGATCGGAAGATCAGGCCCGCCGAGCTGGCTCCAGTTGAGAAAATCCCCGCGGAATATTCTGCGGACCTGGTCCGTGGTGAGATTTTTCATCGGCAGGTCGTTGTTCACCACGACGGCGAAGGCGGAGACACCGACCCGGGTCGATAGGAGATCCGCGTTCGCCTGCGGTCCGGCACCGTCGTAGATTGTGATCATCTCCGGCGCGCCCTTCGCCGGGGAACCCGCCGCAGCCAGCTTCGTCAGGCCTTCGTTGCTGCCGCGCGTGTCCACCGTGACCGTTGCACCCGCGCAGTCCGCCTCATACCTTGCGGACACCTCCCGCATGACCGGCGCGAAGGCCGTCGAACCGTTGACGGTCAGGTTTCCCGCGGCACAGCCGATGGGCTGTGGGGTGCCGTCACCCACCACGATGATGCTGGCCAGCACGGTCACGCAGACCGTGAGCAGAACGGTGATCAGGCGGGACGGCTGGCTGAACAACGGTGGCTTGTCGTCGACCGTCGTGCTCCGGTTGGGCGCCACCGCGCCGTCCCGGATCCCGCCGCTGACCCGGACCGCGGAACCGACCCCACCGCCGGTGAGAAGTACCAGGAGCTTGTAGTGCTGGCCACGGTTGAGCGGCACCCGGGGCAGGTAGATGGTGTTACCGCTGTTACGCATGCCGCGGGACGCGGTGAAGTGCTCCATGAGGTGCTCGGCGTCGGGCTGGGTGACGGTGACCGCGACCCCCCGGACGACGCGGCCCGCGAAGACGGCGGTGAGGCCGTGGAGGTCACGACTGGTGTAGTCGGTGTCGGCGACGCTTTCCGCACCGTCGTTCTCGATCCGGAGCAGCACGAGGGTGGCATCCGCCATGTCGGGAAGGTCGTTGAAAAGGCCCAGGCGAATATCGGCCTGGCCCTGCCCACTCCGGTCATCACCGCCGACGGGCATGTCCATCTGCACGCGGTATCCGATGCGCCGCCGGCGTGGCACCCGGCGCTCGTACCACACGACCGCGAACGACGCAGCAATACCGAGCAGTGCGGTGAGTATCGCTACCAGGTTCTCGGTACTCAGCCATTCCACGCGTCAGTTCACCCCTGCATGCCCCTTATGGCCCCTCGCACCGACCTGATTACCGTATGACCCGCGGAGACCAGAGAGAAGATCGCGGCCCAGTCAGCCGCCGAAAGTTCGCCGTGAATTCATCGGAACGCTCGCGATCCGACCCCTGACCTGTTCATCCGGGCTGGCTCTGGTACCACTTCGCAAAGCAGGAGGAAGCGGCGACGCAAGGCGGAACAAGGCGCATCATTTGGCGCCGGCAGGTTTCCCGGCAGCCCGACGGAGCCGGGTTTCCGGGGGTGGGAATGCGCGCGGGTAGCCCATCCCTTCGCGATCCGGATCTGCCGGTGGAGCCGACGCACGCGGCGCCGAACGACGCCGGGCTGGGCCGATCCGGGCTGGGCTCCGGGCGGTCAGGCGCGGAAGGGGCCGGTGACCTCGAAGGTGATGCCGGCTGTGGACGAGTTCGTCGTGCCGCGCTGCGAGGAGAAGTAGAGCCGGTCGCCGGCCGGCGTGAAGGCAGGCCCGGTGATCTCCGAACCGCTGTGGCCGTCGACGCGCAGAAGCGGCGCCACGATTCCGTCCGGCGTGATGATGTTGATCTCCATGTTGCCGCCGTCCTCGGCCACGAAGAGATCCCCGGCACGGGAGCCTGTGATGTTGTCAACGCCGGTCAGCGGCGGGTTCGCGCCGGCCTGAGCGGCGTCGTAGACAATGGACAGGGACTGCGCGGACGCATCGTAGGCCCAGACCCGGTTGTCGCCCTTCGTGGTGAAGTAGCAGATGTCGTTCGCGTACCAGCAGCCCTCTCCACCGTTGAAATGCGCCGCGGCCGAGACCTGGTTTCGCGTCGCTCGCAGGAGCCCCGCGGGGGTGGGTACCCGAGCCCATCCGACGGGTCCGGTCGCGCCAGTGGTGGCGGTGAGCACGTCCAGCGTTCCCGACGACAGGTCGCCCCAGGTCGTCGGCCGGAAGCGGTAGAAGCATCCGTCGGTCTCGTCCTCGGTCAGGTAGACCACCTTCCGAACGGGGTCGCAGGCGGCGGCCTCGTGCTTGAAGCGCCCCATCGCCGGACGGCTTACCGCTGACCTTCCGCCCTGTGGGAAGGTTTCGAATACCCGCCCGAGCCAGATCTCCTCGCAGGACAGCCAGGTTCCCCACGGCGTCGGGCCACCTGCGCAGTTCGCGTTGGAAAAGGACAGGATGGACCCAGCAGAAACGATAGTTCCGTTCGCGTCGAAACGCAGGGCCGAGGCCCCTCCTATCAGCGGAAGCTCCGAATTGGAGACGTAGACCCAGCCGCCGCCGTCCCGGGGGAAGCAGGCACCTCCGTCCGGTGCCCCGTGCCAGAGATACGAGGTGCCCGACACGGCCTTTCCGGACCTCGCCACGATTCGGCTGGTAAAGCCGCTCGGCAACGCCACTCCGTTCGCATCCGCGGCACCGAGCGCCCCGTACGGGCTTGTTCCGGGCCGGGCCGAGGCGGCAAGAGCCGCGTCCCAGGCCGCTCCGGCAAAAACGGCAGTCCCCGCCCCCGCCACGGAAAGACGGAAAAGTGTCCGACGGTTCATATGAGCCTTTTCCGTCTCACGATGCATGGTCGGGGGTTCCGCGGGCCCAGGTCGACGATCGAAAAGGCTCACCCTGCGCTCCATCCGGTCGGATAGGCTGTGTTTCGACGAAAACAAAACCTACTTTGCGGCCGGATCCGGCACCACGACGCTCAGATGAACGTTCCGGGTCGACCACGCGCCGCCGACATGGGCACTCCGCGGTGCGCGGACATGCGCACTCCGCGGTGCGCGAAGGTACCACGCGAACGTGGCGCTGGAGGTACGGAACACCCCACGGCGCATCCCTCGGCGGCTCCTCGTGGGCGCCGCAGCGACCTCCACCCACCACGAACGCAGACCGAGCAGATTTCGCCACCTGATTACCGGGAAAATCAAGATAACAACACCATTAACACCATCGAAACGCATCGTTCTCACTCCGGAGAGACCTTTGTCGGGCAGGGCGCCAGCCCGCGGTCAAGGATCGCGGGCATCGGTCGGAGCACCACCACCAGATCGAAACGGGCGTCTGCACTGATCCATGACGGCCGGTAGCAGGACCGAGACAGCTACAGCCACGGCTTCCATCTCCCGGGAGGACACAGATTCGGTGATCACCGACGATCTGGCTGCCGTGGTCCTCGACTCCCTGCCGTCCCGCATCGCCGTCCTCGGGCCGGACGGAACGGTTGTGCGCCTCAACGACGCGTGGCGGCGCAGCGCCGCCGCTGGGCTCGCGGTCGTCCCGGTCCGACCCGGTACCAGCTGGCTCGCCGCCTGTGACACCGCCGGCCAGGACGCGGCTCCGCTGCGCCAGCTCGCTCTCCTGACCCGGCGGATGCTCAACTCACGCCGCGAACAGGTGCACCTCGAGCTCCCCGTCTCCTCTCCCCGCGGAGAGCGTTGGGTGGATGTCCGGATCAGAGGGCTGAGCCGCGGGGACGGACTGGTCGTGGTGGTCGACGACGTGACCGAACGCCACGGCCAAGCCGTCGCGCTTCGGCAACGTGCCCTGCATGACCCGGTGACCGGGCTTCCCAACCGCCTGGCGCTCCGTGATCTGATCGACGATGCGCTGGAAGCGAACGCGACGGTCGAACCGGGCTATGCCGCACCGCCCGGCCGGACCAGCCCCAGCGAACGACGAACACCACCCCCACGGGCGAGTAGCGCGAGCCCGCCTCCGACGCCGGGCCCCGTTCGGGCTATGCCGGCGCGAGTTACGACGACACGAGCGGCGGCGACCGGGCGGCCTGTCGCTCCGGGTACCGAGGCCCCCGGAGTGGCCGTCCTGTTCCTGGATCTGGACCGATTTCGCCTGGTCAACGAGAGGTACGGCTACGCGGTCGGCGACAGTACTCTCTGCGCGGTGACGCGGCGGTTTCAGGCCGTGCTCGGTTCCGATGCGCTGCTCGGCCACTGGGGCGGCGACGAGTTCGTCATCGTCATGCCAAAGACGACCAGCTCAGCGGCAACCCTTCTAGCGGACCAGGTCGGTTCCTCCCTCGCCGAGCCCTTGCTTGTCGACGGACAGCAGATCCAGATCACGGTGAGCGTTGGGCTGGCCTTCGTGGGACGACTCCGATCGGGCCATGACATCTCCGTGTCGCCCAGGCCGCTCGGTTCGGCCGCCGCCATGGGCGCGGCGGGTTCAGGAACGCCGTCGTCCGACGCGGAGGCGCTGGTGAGGGCGGCTGGCGACGAAGTCGTGCGGGCGAGAGGCCGGCGTTTCGCGCAGTCGAACGATCCTCAACCGAATCAACTCTCCTGAATAGGTAACACAGAGAGAGCACTCGCTCTCCGCCGGTATCGTGCCGGTCATGTGGATCACCTGCACCGTGGCGCTGCCAGCCGAGAACGGGCATCCGCGGGCGGCCGACGGCCAGGCGCCCGCGCAGTCGACCGACGTCCGGACCGTTCTCATCCGTGCCGCCCCCGAGACACCGATGCGCGCGATCGCGGACGCGTTGGCGGCGTCGCGGCCGGGTGCCAGCGACAACCCGGGCTCCGGGCGGCACCCTCCCAGCAACCGCGGGCGCCCTCCCGGCGGACGCGGGTCTCCCCTTGGCGGCAGGGAGCGTCATCCGGCCACGTCGCAGCACCGGCAGGTACCCGCGCCATCCGTCCAGATCGACGGCGTCGAGATCGACCCGGCGCTGCGGCTCGGCGCGTCCCCACTGCGCGACGGATCGCTTGTGGGACTCGGGGCGCCCCTCGGCCAGCGCAGAGAAGCCCTGGGCCTGGTCGAGCTCCGGGTCACCGGCGGCCCGGGCTCGGGAGCCGTGTACCAGCTTGCCGCCGGCGAGTACGGTGTCGGCGCGGATCCCCTCGGTGGCATCGTTCTTCCGGAGCAGACAGCACCGTCACGGGCGCTGACACTGCGGATCGAGGTCGACGGTTCCTGCGTCGTCACACCCACCGTTCAGTCCGAGGTGTGGATCGACGGTTGCCAGCGCACCGGCCCCGCCATCTTCTCCGCGCTGCGGTACGCGAGTGACCTGACCGGGCTGGCGTTGCAGATCGGAGCCACATCTCTGCTGCTCACCGCGCCCAGTCCGCCAGATGCACTGCTTCGGCCGGAGCATGCCGGATCAGGTCTCGAGATCAGCCGGGAGCCACGTCTGGTGCGTTGGGCCGGCGACAGCCGCTACCGCCTGCCCGCACTACCCACGGCGCCGCCGGCCGCGCCGCCCCCGGTACTGGCGGCGCTCCTGCCTGCGGTCGCCGCCGGTGGCATGGCACTCGTCCTGCACGCCGCCCACCTCCTGCTGTTCGCGGCGCTGGCACCGCTGTCCCTGTTGGGATCCCATCTGGCGGGCAAACGCCGCAACACGCGCGACCATCGTCGCGCGCTCGCCGAGTACCAGCACTCCAGAGCCGACATCGAACGGGATGCCGCAGCCGCGCTGCAGCACGAGTCCGCCGTCCGGCGCGCGTCCCACCCCGACGCCGCTGCGGTGATGCTGCGTGCGGTGGGACCTCGGCGTGGCCTGTGGGAGCGTCGCCCGGAAGATCCCGACTTCCTGCACCTTCGTGTGGGCACGGGGGACGTGCCGAGCCGAGTCCGTCTGGAAGACCCGGCCGCTCCGGAGCACCGCCGGACAACCCGGTGGATGTTGCGGGCTGTGCCGGTCACGGTCCCACTGCCCGACATCGGCGTTCTCGGCGTCGTCGGCGCGAGCGGTTTCGCCCGAAGGCTCGGCTTCTGGCTCGTTTCGCAGGCCGCGGCGCTTCATAGTCCACGAGATCTGGCGATCCACCTTGTCGTCGACCCCGCCGCGGCGCCGAGCTGGGAGTGGACGCGGTGGCTGCCGCACTGCCGCCCAGCCGACGGTCCGCCGGGCGCCGTGCTCGTCGGCGCCGACGGGCCGGGCCGGGCGCATCTGGTCGATGAGCTGGTGGGGCTGACCGAAGCACGGCTGCGCCTGGCCGATCGCGGTGCCGGCAGCCGGGCCGGGGGCGCGCCCGCGGTGCTGGCCGTCGTCGAAGGAGCGGCTACGCTGCGCGCCGCGCTGATCCCGGTACTGCGGTCCGGGCCTGGCGTCGGCATACACGTGGTCTGCCTCGAACACGACCCACGGCTCCTCCCGCCCGAGTGCGTGGCAGTCGTGGAGGAAGGCCCGGCCGGGGTCCGGTTGCGGCAGCAGGGGCACCCGGACATCGACCGCATCCAGCCGGATCTTGTCGGAGGCGCGGACACGCACTCCACAGCGGACCGGCCCCGCGGCGAATCCGGGGAATCGATCTCCACGAAGCTCTCGGCGACCACAACCGCCGCTTCCGAGTCCACCACCGCGGCTGGGCGATGGTGCGAGCGGTTGGCCCGTGCGTTGGCGCCACTACGTGATCCCGGGCCCCAGGCATCGGGCGGGACGCGGCTGCCGACGGACATCCGGCTGCTGGATCTTCTGGAGATGGACCCACCGAGCTCGCGTGTGCTCGCCCCACGCTGGATCACGGCTGGCGGCGCGGCAACGTTTCCGATCGGCGTGTGCCCGACCGGCGCAGTCAACCTCGACCTGAGCCGCGACGGACCACACGCCCTCGTCGCCGGGACCACGGGGGCGGGGAAGTCCGAGCTTCTCCAGTCCCTGGTCGCCTCGCTTGCCATCCACAACCGCCCCGACGAGATGACCTTCGTCCTGATCGACTACAAGGGTGGCAGTGCCTTCGGTGACTGCGCCCGGCTGCCGCACACCGTCGGCCTCGTCACCGATCTCGATCCGCACCTGGTCCAGCGCGCGCTGGACTCCCTCGGCGCTGAGCTGCGGCGGCGGGAGTCGCTGTTCGCAGCCGCCGGCTGCAAGGACATCGACGAGTACCGACGCACCGTGCGCACCCGGCGAGCCCGGCCCGTCGGGTCGACCGAGTCCGACGGACCACGCGGGATGCAGCCGGATCCGTTGCCGCGGCTCGTCGTCGTCGTGGACGAGTTCGCCGCGCTCGTCCGGGAGCTCCCGGACTTCGTCACCGGCCTGGTCGGGCTTGCAGGTCGAGGGCGCTCGCTGGGCATGCACCTGGTGCTCGCCACCCAGCGCCCCGCCGGCGTCGTCTCGCCGGAGATCCTGGCCAACACGAACCTTCGGATCGCGCTGCGGGTCACTGATCCGACCGAGAGCACGGATGTTCTGGGGCTTCCGGACGCGGCGCTTCTTCCTGTGTCGGCGCCGGGCCGCGCGATTCTTCGAGTCGGGCAGAACCCTCCGGTTGTCTTCCAGACCGCCCGGATCGGTGGCGCACGCCGACGCGACGATGCACCGCCCGCCTCGCCTTCCGCGTCGGCGTCGGCGTCGGCGTCGGCGTCGGCGTCGGCGGAGCCACTCGTCATCGAGCTGCCCTGGCCGCCCGCCGACGAGGTGCTGGCGTCGGTCATCCGGGCCGAAAGCGAGGCGCGCTCGTCACGCCAGGTGCTGCTGAACCCGCCCGCGGCGGACGAGCCTACGGACCTGCGCCTGCTGGCCGACGCTCTGCAGGAGGCAGCCCGGGCCTGCCGCCTTCCGAGCCCGCGCCGGCCCTGGCTCGCACCGCTGCCCGTCCGCACGACCATCGGCGCCCTGCCCCCGATCGGCGCGCCGAACGAGGGCACACCGGACGGGGACACGCCCGAGGTGGGCACGCCGAAGCGCAGTGGCCTGCGCGTGCCACTCGGGCTCGCCGACCTGTGCCGGGCGCAGGCCCAGCCCACCCTCGCGCTCGATCTCGAAGGCGGATCGCACCTGCTGGTCCTCGGCGCGCCCCGGTCCGGGCGGTCGACGGTGCTGCGGACCCTCGCCGGATCGGTCTCGCTCGCCGCGCCGCCAGCGGATGTCCACATCTACGGCCTGGACTGCGGGAACAACAGTCTGGCGCCGGTCGCGGACCTGCCCCACACCGGAGCCGTTGTCACCGCTGCCGAAACCGAGCGGGTGCACCGTCTGCTGGCTCGGCTGGCAGCGGAGGTGGCGCGCCGACAGATCCTTCTCTCCCAGGGTGGCTTCGCCGACCTGGCCGAAGCGCGGCAGGCACAGCAGGCTCGGAGCACCCACGGGGCAGCGTCCTCCGCCCTGCCCTATCTCCTCCTTCTCCTCGACGGCTACGAAGGCTTTCTCGCCTCCTTCGAGAACCTGGATGGCGCAGCGGCCATAGACCGGCTCCTCGCACTTGCCCGGGACGGCCCGGCGGTCGGGTTGAGAATCGTGGTCACCGCTGACCGGCGCGGACTCACCGGGCAGCTGGCGTCGACCATCGATCAGCGCCTGGTGCTGCGCATGGCGGAACGCGCCGACTACGGCCTCGCGGGGCTGGCCGGCCTGCGCGTTCCCGAAGCCCTTCCGCCCGGAAGGGGTTATCTGATCGGCGGGTCCAACGGATCCACGGAGCGTGTCTGGGCCGAGTCAGACGGTCCGGTCGAAGTCCAGGTGGCCTTGCTGACCGACGATCCATCCGGCCCGGCGCAGGCTGGCGTGCTGCGCCGGCTGGCGGCCGCCAGAGCAGCGCCGGCGCGCCACCGGCCAGAACCCGGCGGTACGCGGTCCGACGCGGGTTCACCAGGGCCGCAACCGGCCATACAGGCCGGGCCAGTCGGGCCGGCCATACAGGCCGGGTCTCGCCCGTTTCGGGTCGACGGCCTACCTGCCCGGGTCGGTCGACGGGCCCTGCGGACTCTGAGCAGCTCCGAAAGGGGTCGCGCTGTTGACGGGCAACGACTGCCGATCATTCTGGCGGTCGGGGGTGACGAGCTGGCACCCATCAGCATCGATCTCGTCATGGATGGTCCAGGCTTCGTGATCGCCGGGCCGCCCCGATCCGGTCGCAGCACCGCACTGCTCACCATCGCGGATGAGCTACGCACACATGGCTGCCGCACCGTTGTCGTCAGCCCACGGCCGTCGCCACTGCGGGAACTCGCCGGAGAAGCGGCCACGCAGATCGTGGTGGACGTCTCCGGCGCCGATCAGCTGCGGCGCGGGGAGGAAGCGGCGGCCGGTCCCCAGACGGTCTTTCTCGTCGACGACGTCGAATCCGTCACCGGCACTCCGCTCGGCGAGGAGCTCGCGGCCCTGCTGCGTGACGACCGTGCCGACGAGAGTCGACTTGTCGCCGCCGGTACCACCGAGGATCTGGTCAACCAGTTCCGCGGCCTCGTGGTGGACGCCCGTCGTTCCCGGTGCGGTGTGCTGCTCGCCCCGACCGGCCCCGCGGACGGCGATCTGTTCGGCATACGGCTGCCTCGAGCGCTGTGCGGCCCGGGCCCACCGGGAAGAGGGCTCCTGATCCGGCGCGGCGAAATCACGCCGATCCAGGTAGTCAGCCCACTACTTGAAGGATAAAAGATGTCCACACCTTAAGGAAATGCCTCATATCTAGACATCGCCGGTACGGACGGTAGCATCCCCCTGTCGGCTGGTTCACCTCCCGGCTACTGACAGGCTGGATCCCGCCGCCGGTGCCTCCGACCCCTGCCCCCGGACGGACGGACCACCCATGCGCACGGTTACCACCCCTGCGGCCCAGAGTGCCGCCGGTCAGATGAGCCATCAGCTCACCGATCTTCAGAGCACGACAGCCAGTCTCGTCGCCCGCGGGAACGCACTCGCGGACCCGGCGAACTGGGAGGGGCCGAAAGCCCAGTTGTTCCGCACCCAGATCTGGCCCGAGGTGCAGAACACCCTGTCAGCGCTGCAGACAAACCTGGCGGACCTCGCTCGCACCGTGACCGAGGTCAACCAACGCACCGCACTGGCCGGCAGCTGACGCCGGGGCGGCACGCCGCCCCGGCACGGCTTCCACTGCCCCGGAAGACACTCAGCTTCAGGAGAATGCGATGACGACAGGATCAGGTCTGACCGTCCGGGCCACCCCACAGGCGTCGGCTGCGGTCGACGAGCTCGCCGGCCTCATCAACGGCCCACTTCTGACGCACTTCAACGGGCTTCGCGCCACCGCCCGGGTCCTCCTGGAACCGGAGAACTGGGACGGCCGCACCGCAGCGGAGTTCCGTACCTCGATCTGGCCCGCCTACGAACGAACCCTGACCGATCTGCACACCCAGCTGGACCGGCTGCGGGTTCGGCTCGCCGAGATCCAGATCGACATCCAGGCAGCGGGCTGACCCATTGTTCGAGCGGTGGCGGGACGGCACAGCCCAGCGTCCCGCCACCGGCCCCCACGGCACTGGTATCCAGGCCGCCGCACCCGCGGGAAGCCTCATGTCAGGCCAGCGGGCCTCGTCCCGCATCGTGTTCGCGGCCTGCGGTGTGATCGCCGTCCTGGTCACGGGCATGGGCTAGATCACGCTCGTGCTCGTGCTCGTGGTGATGCAGGTGATCGTTCAGCAGGGCCACGACGTCGGCGGTGTCCAGCTGGATGCACCCGGACCTCGTCCGCACCGTGGCCTCGGCGAGATCGAGCTCCAGGAGCATCCACACGCTGCCGAGATCGAGCAGGTCCGGTGTCGGGTGCCGATCGGTGAACGCCTGCGCGAGCTCCGAGACGGCCCCACCTGGCACCGGTGCGACCCATCCGGCCAGGGCGACCGAGACCCATTCACAGCCGTCCGCTGACACCGGCCCGCAGATCTGGAACCGGCAGGCCTGGTCCTCGGTGCCCAGCAGACGTCCGACCGAGAACGGGGCCAGCATCACGAGGCGGGTGGCCGGGACGGCCGCGAACTGCTCGAACAGGCTCGGTTCCGCTGGAACAGGGCCGGCGTGAGTGGCCCCGACCGGCGCCGGATCGGCCATGACGAGGTCGGCGGGGACGGCGTCGGTGGGTGCGGCCCCACCAGGGCCCGGGTCGTATGCCCCCGGCCCGAGCGTGGACATCCCCGCGGAGGCGATGACCGCGAAGCGCAGGCCATGCACCAGGCGCCCACCCCACAGGACAAGGCTGCCGTACGGCGCGACGCGGATCAGCTCGCGCGCTGCCCGTCTGGTCGCCGCCAGGACGTCCGCAGGCCCCTCGCCCCACGTCCCGTGCGTTGCCCCGGGCCGATCAATCGTGCCGTCCGCCACCTGCTCCACCACCAGTCGATCCACTATGGTTAGGTTTGCCTAATTTAAGGACACCTAACCTAAAGGAGGATGCGGTGCGCCACAAGCCCGTCGCCAAGCTCAGCCGCAGCATCGGGATGCCGCTGACCGACAAGGCGGCCCGCTACTTCGAGAACCGGCCCTACCCGCCCGGCCCGCACGGCCGCGGGCGCAAGACGATGTCGCCCTACAAGGAGCGGCTGCGGGAGAAGCAGCGGCTGCGCTTCCAGTACCACATCAGCGAGAAGCAGCTCCGGCGGGCGTTCGACCAGGCTGATCGTGGGACGGGACGCACCGGCCACCTGCTCATCGAAGATCTGGAGACCCGCCTGGACGCGGTCGTTCTGCGGGCCGGCTTCGCCAAGACGATCTACCAGGCTCGCCAGTTCGTCAGCCACCGGCACATCCAGGTGAACGGAGGTCGGGTGGACCGTCCCGGTTTCCGCGTCCAACCCGGCGATGTCATCACCGTCACCACCCGCAGCCGCACCATGGCGCCATTCCGGATCGTTGCCGAGACCCAGCCGACCGGGGCTCCGCCGCCCGCGTACCTGGATGTCGACCGCGGCGCGCTGGTGGCCGTGCTCAGCCGACGGCCAAGCCGGCCGGAGATCCCAGTGGTCTGCGACGAGCAGCTCGTCGTCGAGTACTACGCACGCTGACAGACCGCATCGCGGTCACGGCATCTCGTGGACGAAGGTGAACGTCGCGGTCACGGCGTCGAACAGGTCGTGCAGCGCCACCGCCAGGGCCGTGTTCGGACTGGCGCAGGCGATCACCGCTATGCGGTCATGTCCCGGGACCGGGACCGTCGTCCGCATCACCAGGTGGGAGATCTCCGCGCCGTCCGTCGACCGCTGCGGCTCGAGCCGCACGGTCCTGGTGGCCAGGCCGACAGCCGGCAGGTCCACGGAGCCGACGCGACGCCAGCGCCGACGCTCCCCCGCCTCGGCCTCGTCGGACGCAGGGCGTTCCTGCCGAGGGAGGTCGGGTATGTGTCGGTCGGTTGGCTGGACGCAGACCATGACACAGGCGGACAGGCCGATGCCGCGGACGTCCTCGATCATGACGGCGCAGTAGGCCGCGCCGGCGCTTTCGGCGCGGGTGGCGGCGTCATACAGAATCCGGGCGACGGTGGGTTCCCGCCCTGCCAGCAGTGGATGGCCACGCGCCCGCTCCGTGGCCATCCGGGCGATCGCCGCCGTGCTGCGGGCGGCCTGGGTATCCAGCACGAACCAGCTGTCCGGCACGGCTATGGAGAAGCGGGGAGGTTTCCCCCGCCGCCCCGTTGTATGCCTCTGCACCCTGGCCGTCCTGCCCTCTGCTCTGCCCTGACCTGCGAGTCAGTACCTCGGTACGTACGACTCTTGCGGGATCCCGACGTTCGGAACACTCATCTGTATTGGATTCGAACTTCAGCACGTCGGCGTCAACCCCGCGACGCAAACGATCCAGCTGGCAAAAGTATGCATAATCACCACAAATATGGATCATTCGGACAACAGTTGACGCAGCGGCGCATCCAGTGCTTTCAACCCCAAGAGCGCGTATCGCCCGCACACGGTGCGCCAGCGCCTCGCAGCGACGAGTCGCCAGAGTCAGCAAGCCTGTGTCATTCGTGTGAACGCCGCGCCCAGCAGAGTGAAATATGACCTGTAGTGAGACCAGACGTGGTGGACTGTTACAGTGTGGGGGAGACAGGCAGTTCGCGACCGCCAGCGGGCCGTGCTACGGGCCGCGTAGCAGGCCACGCCGCGGGTCATCCAGCAGGTCATGCCACGCGCAGTCCAGCAGGCGGCTCAGCCGGCGTCGGCGCACGCCGGGGCAGCGGTTCAGCTGCTGCGCTGTTACTGGCTCTCGGTATCGGCGTTCCCGTCCTCCTCCTCGTGCTCAGCGGCACTCCGCTGTCCGCCGCCTTCGGTGATTCCGGAGCGTTCACCGGTGAGTTCGGTGCGGCCAACCTTCTGCGCCTTATGGTTCTGGCGGCATGGCTGACCTGGGTTCATTTCGTCGTGTGCGTCATCGCCGAATGGCGGGCCGAGCGGCGGGAGACGGGCCTTGCCCCGCGAATTCCGTTCGGTGGCGGCAGCCAGCTCCTGGCCCGCAGGCTGGTAGGTGACCTGCTACCGCTGGCCACACCACGCGGCGCCACACCCCGCAGCACGGCACCCCCTCGAGGCCGCTCGGCTGCCCGGCGCGGCGCCGCGCACCGAGGTGCACCGAGGGTGGGAGGGCCGGCGCCCGAGCTGCCCCGTCCCGACGGTTCCGGGGCTGGCCGGCGGAGCCGTGGTCCCGGCGATGACCAGAACTCGGCGCAGGCAGCAGCGGGGCAGGTGACCGCGGGCGAGGTGGCGGCGGCGGCCGGCCGGCTACGCCGATCGGACCCAGCCGCGATCTCACGGCTTGCCCGCGGCCTCACCGCTGCCCAGCCGAACCGGAGCCATCCGACGACATCCCAGGCGCGCCCCGCGCTGCCCGCAGCCGCACCCGCACCTGCGGCCTCGGCGGCTGCCGCTGCGGCGGCAACTCCCTCGTCGACCTCCACGTCACCGCCTGTGCAGAAGCCGTCCTCGCGGCCACCGGCATCGCGGCCGCCCGCATCGCAGCCGCCCGAATCGCGGCCGTCGGCATCGCCACCCGCGGTGGAAAGCGCAGCTGGTACCGGGGACGGGCACAGCAGGCCGAGGAGCGGATCCGGATCACTCGCCCCCCGGAGCCGCGCCGTCGTCAGCACCACCGGGTCCGCCTACGCCGCGACCACCGGGTCGTCCTACGCCGCGCCCGCCCCGGCTTCGACCGGGCCGATGCCGATCAGGCAGCGCCCGACCGGTGACGTGGCCGGGGGTCCCGCGTCCACCACGGTCCCGGCGCGGCGTTTCCGGTGGGATGAGCATGCCTCCGCCCCACGCGAGCTGACCGCGGGCGAGGAGAGTCCCGCCGATCTCTTCCCGGACGGCGTCGACGTCAAGTTCTGCGAGGTTCGCCCGGCCGACGGGCGCCAGCACGACACCCTCTGGGCGATCGCCCGGCGGTTGCTCGGCGACAGCCTCCGCTACCGCGAGCTCTTCACTCTCAACGAGGGTCGCACCCAGCCGGACGGGCAGGTGCTCAGCGCGCCCTCACTCGTGGCCCCCGGCTGGGTGCTGCTGCTCCCCCCGGACGCCGCCGGCGAGGAGGTCCGGACGATCCGGGTCCCACACCGCGAAGCCTCCTGGATCCACGAGGTCCATTCCCATTTCGCCGCCCAGCGCGAGGCCGAAACGAGCCAACCGACGGCCCACACCGGACCCACCGCCCCGGGTACCAGCGGCAGTGGTGCCGGGAGTGCCACCGGCCCCCTGCAGACCGGGCCCGTGGGCACGGGCTGGCCGGGCGCCACGGCCGGCGGGCCGAGCACCACGGGCGGCTGGACCGGCGCACCAGGTCCGGCTGACCATCGACAGGGCCAGCACTACCGGCCCGGCTACGAATCCCCGGCCGCCGGCGCCGGCGGAACAACCGCGGCGGCGGCCTCGACCGGCCCCACAACCGCACCAGGACCAGCGGGAAGGGCGGGAACGGCGGGGCCCAGGGGCCAACGCGGCGGTCACGACGACCGAACAGGTGCGGCATCGGCCTCAGCGGCCAGCCGCGCGGCTTCGGGCCGCATCGGCGGCGGGCGGGGAATCAGCGGTGCCGCACTGCTCGCCGCCGGAGTCCTCACCGCGCTGACCAGGCGCAGATCGGGCGACGCCAACGCCGATCCGTTCTCCGCCGAGGTCGAACACGCCCTGCGGCTGGCCGCGGACCTGCCTTCCGCCCGATTCGTCGACCGGTCGCTTCGGCTGCTTTCCGCCGGGCTGACCGCCCGCGGCCGAGAACTGCCACCCGTGTACGCGGCGATCCTCACCGACGCCGCCCTCGTCCTGCACATGGCGCCCGCCGTCGCCAAACCCCCGCCGAGTCCCTGGCAGGTCGGCAACAACCCCGGCTCGTGGCGCATCGAACGCAACCCCGACGCACCGGACGGGCTCCCCTTCGAGGCCAGCGCCAGCCTGTCGGCGGACGTCCCGGCGCCCTACCCGGCACTCGTCACCGTCGGGCGTGACGACACCGGCTGCCGCATCCTCGTCGACCTCGAAGGCGCCCCCGGCGTGATCGCCCTCACCGGGGATCCGGCGGTGGCCAGCGAGGCCGCGATCTCCGTCGCGGTCGAGCTGGCGACGAACATCTGGTCCGACGACCTGCGGGTCTGCCTCGTCGGCTTCGCCGACGACCCCAGCCCGATCGCGCCGGGACGGCTGCGTACCTCGTCCAGCCTGGCCGACATCCTGGACGAGTTGGAAGCCCGCGAACCACGGGACACCGCCTGGGGCGCCGAGCCGGGCGCCGCTCTGCGTGGACGGCAGTCGCCGGCCGCCCCGGCGGAGTGGTCGCCGGACCTGCTGGTCCTCGCCGGCCCGCCGGCACCGGCTCATGCCGAGCGGCTGGCCAGGCTCGCGGGCGGGCGCGACCACACCGTCGGTGTGCTGATGGTCGGTGACAGCCCGGCGGCACGCTGGCGCTTCGACGTCCAGCCCGACGCCCGGATGTCGCTCGGCGTGCTCGGCGTCGAGGTCAACGCCCAGACCCTCGCCGCGGCCGAGTACGCGGCGATGCTGGCGATGTTCCGCATCCAGGCCGGGGGATCGCGCGGCACCGCAGTCCCGCGCCCGCCCTGGGCAAGCACTCCGTCCTACAGCCCAGCCGACTACGACGGCTACGACGACGACCACAGCGACGGGCCAGCCGGCTACGAAGACGACCACGACGACGGGCCGGTCGACGACGACCACGACGGCTACGACGGCTACGACCGCCACGACGGCTCCGGCGACTACGACAGCTACGACGACCGCCGCGGGACGGCGTCCGGCACCGGCGCGCACCTCACCGCCGCACAGCACCACGGTCATGCCACTGGTCCAGTGCGTCTGCCCGCCCCAGGCGCTGCGTCGACCTCGTCTGATGCCCGCGCCCAGCCCGATCACCCCGAAAGGGCCACGGCCGCCTTCCCGGTGGCACCGCCGCCTCCTCCGGCTACGCCTCCCCCACCGACGCCGCTCCCGCCCACACCTGCCAGGCCCGCGCCGCCTCTGCCGCCGTACGCTCCGACCTCCGGTCCGGCCACCGGCCACGGGAACACAGGCCCCTACCAGGTGCCCGCACCCACGCCGGCGCCCTCACCGCCGCCGCCGTCGCCGTCAACGCATCCGGAGGGCACCCGCCCACCTCGGGACGCCGATTCGATCCCCGGCCCCGTGCCGTGGGTGCCTCCGCCGAGTTCGGCGCCTTCCGTCATCCGCATGCCCATCGGCCCGCGCCCCGGGGACGACCTCGCCCCGCCGCACACACAGCCGCCCGCCGCCCCGCCCATCCCACCTGCCCCGGACAGCTACGTCCCAGCCGGCTACGTCCCAGCCGGCTACGTCCCAGATGGCTATGGCCCAGATGGCTATGGCCCAGCCGGATACGTCCCGGATGGCCGTGATGGCCAGGTCCCGGACGGCTACGCCCCGGCCACGCCACCGCCTTCGCCTCCGGCCCCGCCCGCACCGCCATCGCAGGGACCAACCTGGCCCCCGCCCCCGGCACCTTCGGCGGCGGCGCCCCGCCCGCACCGCCCCTGCCGGCACCGCCCCTGCCGGCACCGGCGGACCATCCACCGGCCTACCTGACGCCGGCGGACCAGCCGGTCCTGCGGCCTACGGACGTCCCGAGGGTTCCGCGGACGCTGCTCGTCCCCCCATCGCATGACCAGCAGCAGCCGGCACCAAGCCATCGCCAGCCATCGCCTCCCGGCCCCGAGGAAGCCGCGGCCCAGCGACCGCGGGAATACCAGGAGGCCCGGGAATACCAGGAGGCCACAGAATCCTGGGCCGAAGACTACGTCCAGTGGGGCGGTGGTTCGCCATCGTCGCCCCCGCCTCCCCCGTCGTCGCCGCCACCGAACGAACTTCCCGCCCACCCGTCGACGCATCCGCACGCCTATTACACCGAGCCGCCCTACGGTGCCGCCCCGCCGAGCCAGCCCAGCCCCGCGAGCCAGACCGCGGGCGCGAGCCAGACCGCGGGCGAGGCCGGGAACCTGGGCGGGAGCATGACCGGGGCGGAGCAGCCGCAGGACGCGCACTTCCCCCGGCCGGACTCCGCCGCCGATGCCCTGGCGACCCTGCCGCACCTCGAACCGCACCCCGCGGGGCCCACGGAGGCCGAGGTCCATGTGCTCGGCTACCCCTACATCGGTGCACCCGGACCGATCCAGCGTGAGCAGGCCGACCTGCTCACCGAGATCATCGTCTTCCTCGCACTGCACCGGGACGGTGCCTATCCCGAGGAGCTGCGCGACTTCCTCGGCCTGTCGAACCCGTCGAGCCCATCGGCACCATCGGACGGACAGGCCACACAGGGGTCAGCGATCCTGCCCGCGCTGATCGCCGCCCGCAGCTGGCTGGGCGTCGACGCCGACGGCCGGCCCCGCCTGCAGCCCGCTCCGGACGGACTCTGGACGCTCAGTTCGGACGTCCGCTGCGACTGGGAACTCTTTGTGGCCTACAGCCACCGCGCCGCTCGCCCCGACGACGCCAGCAACCCGCAGGCGGACCTGCGCGACGCCCTGAACCTGATCGGCGGACCACTGTGGTCCGACCGAGCCGACGGCAGGTACCAGTGGGTGGAGACGACCCCGGTGGCGCGCACCATGCGCGACGCCGTCATCGACGCGGCGCACCGACTCGCCGCCATCACCCTCGAACGAGGCGACACGATGACCGCGATGGCCGCCTGCCGCACCGGCCTGCGCGCCGTGCCGACCGCCGAGGCACTGTGGCGTGACCTGCTACGCACCGTCGCCGCCCGCGGTGAACGCAAGACATTGGAAGCCGTCGCCGGCGAGCTGTACCGGGCCATCGCCGCTCCGCCGGGCCGCCCCAGCCGGGCCGCGGAACCGGAGACCGACGCCCTCGTCCAGGAACTCCTCCCCGGCTTCCGCCGGCGCCGCCACTGACGCCCCCGGCCGACATCGCGAAGACCCGCGCAATCGCGAACACTGGCTGAATGCGTCTCGTTCTGCTGGCTGACACGCACGTCCCGGCCCGGGCCCGTGACCTGCCCGCGCAGGTCTGGTCCGCCGTCGACGAGGCCGATGTCGTGATCCACGCCGGCGACTGGGTCGGCGCCGACCTGCTGCACCAGCTCACCGCCCGCTCCCGACGGCTCGTCGCCTGCTGGGGCAACAACGACGGACCCGACATCCGCGCCCAGGTACCCGAAGTCGCCAGGATCACCCTGGACGGACTGCGGTTCGTCGTCGTCCACGAGACCGGCCCGGCCACCGGCCGCGAACGCCGCCTGGTCGCCGCCTACCCCGACGCCGACGTGCTCGTCTTCGGTCACTCCCACATCCCCTGGGACACCACGACGCCACGCCCCGACGGCGCACACCCCCTGCGGCTGCTGAACCCCGGCTCGCCCACGGACCGCCGCCGCCAGCCCCACCCCACCTACCTGACCGCGACCATCGCGGCCAGCACCCTGACCGACGTCGAACTGCACCAACTCCCGACCCCGACATCGACACGCCCCCACCGAGAGCCCATCCGACGATCATGAATGCCAGAACACCAAGGATCAGGCGGCCGCGGTTCGTAGCACCCGCTCCGCGTGCTGTAAGCTGGCGAAGCCGAACGCGAGAGTGATCGGCAGGCGCTCGTAGCTCAACGGATAGAGCATTTGACTACGGATCAAAAGGTTGGGGGTTCGAGTCCCTCCGAGCGCACGCACGGTTGAGACAGGCCAGAGCCCCGCAGCCCCCATCCAAGGCCGCGGGGCTCTGCCGCTTCCAGGGTCAAGTACTGCAGTTCGTACTGCAGTTGGAAACGATCACGTTTTCACGGCTTGATCACTCTCGCCGTTTTCGTCACTGTCCGTAGTTGACGGCCGGTGCAGCCTGGTGAGGATGTCGTCCATGCTCCGGGCGGTCGAGCGGCGCACCTCGTCCAGGATGTCCACGTAGATGTCCGCCGTGGTGGCCAGCCTGGTGTGCCGCAGCAGGGCCCGGATCTCGTTCAGGTCGACGCCGGCGGAGAACAGCAGCGACGCCGCCGTGTGGCGCAGGTCGTGAACGCGGGTGTGCGGGATTTCCGCCCGCTCACACACCTTGTCCCACCAGCGGTTCACGTTTCGCGGGTCGATCCGGTTGCCGGTCGCCGAGGTGAACACCAGCCCCGGATCGGCCCATTCGCACGCTTCCGCCCTGGCCTTTTCCTGACGTCGCCGATGCTCGCGGAGGACGGTCACGACCATCGTGGGCAGCGCCAGCCGCGCCCGTGAGCCTGCGGTCTTCAGTTCGTCGTCTTCGACGAGTTCCCAGCGCTGAACACCGGTCTCCGGGTCGATATGCGAGCGTCGCCGCCGTTGCTTGCGGACGATGGCGACCGTACCCGCGTCCAGGTCGACGACGTCCCATCGCAACGCGAGCGCCTCACCCTTGCGCAGGCCGAGTGCGAGGATCACCAGCCACAGCGCCGCGTTGCGGTCGACGAGCGCCACCGCGACCGCCTTCCGCGCCTCCTCGTCCGACAGCGACCGGGCCGCGCCCTTCACCGACTTCGGCGGCTGGACGAGTTCGGCCACGTTCCGCGAGACCAGTTCCTCGCGCATCGCGTCCGCGAGTGCCGTCCGCAGGATCGCATGCAGGTAGCGGACGGACCGCGCCGACAGCGGTTTGATCGGCTTCGGATCGGCCGCCGCCGGAGCCGACGCCAGCTTGCTCGCCGAGGTCCTCCGAGGACGCTTCGGCTGACCGTCCTCCGCGCGCTCCGCCGCCTCTTCGGCCTTCTGGCGTTCCTTCGCCGCCCGCGCTTCTTCCCGGGCTTTGCGCGCAGCGACGCCGGCCGCGGACGGTTCGGTCAGCTTCGCCGTCATCCACTTCCGCACGTGGGCGGTCGAGAGGTCCCGCAGCTTGTGGCGCCCGAGTACCGGGACGATGTGCAGACGGACGAGCAGCGCGTAGGACTCCATCGTGGATTCCGCGAGCGTCCCCGCGACGACCCGGGCCGGGAGGACCACCGTGACCCACTGGTCGAGGTACTCGCCGACCGTGATCTGAGTCGTGACGACCGGGGTTCCGTCCTGCGCAGCCCGCAGCGCTGCCGTCATCTTCTCCCGGACCGGCTCACGGGTCGGGCCGTAGAACGTCGGACGCCGCCCGTCCGGGAGGCTCACCTGGCCTGCCCAGCCGTTGCGGTACCGGTAGATCGAGCCCTCGTTGTTCCCGCGCCGGCCCTTGCCCGACCGGTCCCCCGCGGCCATCAGGCGACGTCCAGCGGGTTGCCGTCGGGCCAGGTGATGTTGTCGCACCAGGCGCAGCCGTAGCGGCTCTCGCCCATGTCGCAGGCGAACTTGTCCTCACCAACAGTCTGTGGGTAGCGGCGTCCTTCGCCGCGTTTCGCGCGTTCGATGTGCTCCCGGAGAGCCTGTTGCAGGCTCATCGTCGGGTGTCCTTCCTGGTCGATGGGCATGACGAAGACAGCTCCTTGCCGAGAAAAGAACGGGAAGAGGAACCCGGGCCGCGGGTGATGTCGCCCGGTGCGGTGGGGTTTCCGTTCTCTGGCCTGGGGATGGTCTGCCGAGGCGCCGGCCGCGTCCAGGGCGCTTCGCGTCGCTACGCGATCGGCCTGCGGCCGACCCTGGACACGTCCGACACCTCGACAGCTTCAGATGCCCCCAGAGAACGAAAGAAAAATGGGGGTAGGGCAGGTGTGGCTGCCGCTACGCGCGGGTGATGCTGACTGCTCCCGGGCCGCCGGACAACTTCACCGTCCGCCAGGCCGGTGCGTCCTCTCCGGGTACCTGCCGGAAGATGAGCACCGCGTCGACGTCGCCGAAGTGCTCGGTGAAGAACGCATCGGACGGCAGCGTGCTGAGGATCGCCATCAGGTCGCCGACATCGGCGCCGGGACGGATCGTCAGCTCATGCGTGCCGGTGTCGAGGGTGCGGGCCGCGATCAGCGGGGACTCGCCGTCACCGGGGGTCCGCCACGCGCCGAAACCGTCGGACGAGAAAATGGGCATGGGTCTCAACTCCTGTGTACGCAGGATTGGGATCAAGGTCCCGGTTGGGTGTTCGCAGCACCCGCCGGGACCGCCTTCACTTAGCAGTCGCTAAGTTGTGTCCGATGATGCGGCCCGGACTTAGCACATGTCAAGTACTCTTCCGCCGTGGGACGGACACAGCTCATGGGCACGGCCGAGATCGCCGAGCGCCTCGGCGTGAGTCGCGTCCGCGTGCACCAGATCGCCACCACCGACCCGTCCTTCCCGGAGCCGCTCGACGAGATCAAGGCCGGAAAGGTCTGGCTCGCCGAGGACATCGAACGGTGGATCAGCAAGCACCGACCGCCGGCCAGATCCTGACCGGTCAGCCCACGACGGCGGAGCCATCGACGATCACGCGGCCAGCGCCGATCCGCCCCGCAGCCGGTCGACGTAGGCGCTCAGCTCATCGGCCGGGATCCGCCGCAGCCGGCCGATCGACACCGACGCGAACGCCCCCGCCTTCATGAGCTGATACAGCTTCGCCCGGCTGACGCCGAGCACTTCCGCGGCTTCGTCGACGGTCAGGAGAAGCTTGGTCACGGGTACCTTCCGGACGAGTCGGGTCATGGGCTCAGGCAGCGATGGGCGCGCCCGGTGGTCCGGTTGCCGGATGCCGGCCGGGTGCCGCAGCGTTCGCCGTGTCGAGTTGGGCCCGCCAGGCTCGGCGTTGCGCGACGGCTTGCAGGAGCAGGTGTTCCCGTCGAGGTGCGGCCGGGTCACCGGGTCGCAGCAGGGTGCAGACCGTCCGGGACGAGTCCGCCCCAGGACCAGGCGCAGCCGCCGGGCCGGTACCGGTGGCGGTGTGGCCGAGTGCTTCGAGTTGCTGGCGGACCCAGGCGATCCGGTCGGCCCGATGGTCGGCCAGCGTCTTGCCGGACCAGCGACGCGAGACGAGCACCCGCCGGCCGCCGAACCCGAGCGTCTCCCGCCGGTGTGCCTTCCCCCGACAGCGGCCCGGGACGAGGCCGGGTTTCGGGTTGCGTGGCTGGACGCCGTAGCGCAGCCAGTTCGCGCAGCCAGGCGAGCACGGTTCGTGCCGCAGCGCGTCCGCGAGCCGTTCGACGTGGCGTCGGTGGGCGTCGCTGTCGGTGTCGTGGCAGGTGTCGAGGCTTTTGGTCAGGTACTTCGTCAGGTAGCCGATCATCCGGCCGGTATGGGCCGAGTTCGCGGTGACGCCGTCCACGCGTAGTTGCGGGCCGAACCGGGCGACGTGCGCGGGTTCGTCCTCCTCGCCGATCGCGTCGAGTGCCTCATCCCAGGTGGGCAGCGCCTCTCCGGTGGTCGGGTCGAGGTAGGCCCCGCTGTCCGTGTCCCAGGCCGGCAACGCCGTATCCGGATAGATCGGTCGGTCGCACGGTGGCCACCACACCTGGTGGTACGTCGCCGCCGCCACCTGGCGAAGCACCATCCGCGGGACCGTGCCCCGGATCGCCGCGTGCAGGTGGGGAGCAAGCCGCCGTTGCGGTTCGAGCGCGGCGAAGTACTGCACATCCCACCCGACGCACCGTCGCAGGTTCTGCCAGAACCGGTCGATGAGCTTCGGGAAGTGGATCGCGTCGCGGGCCGCCCGCCGGTAGTCGTACGAGCCCGGATCCACTGGCGTGCCGTCGCTGCGTACCCGCCCGTAGGTGTCGCAGGTGAGCGTCAGGAACATGGACGGCCGCCAGGTCGTGCCGTCCGGGGCTTCGTAGGTCCGGCCGATCGTCCGCTTGTCCACCGGGAGCCGGGGCAGGTCGGGGGCGTCCTGGCGTCGCCGGGTCGAGCGGGCACGGCGAGGCCGGTCCCGGTTGTCCGGGGCAGCCTTGCCGCGCACGCCCAGGGCGTTGAGTTCGTCGTCGACCTGGCCGATAAGTTCGTCGAGTTCGGCCACGCCGGCCGGGTCGCTGTCCCGTTCCGCGTCCCGCCGCAGTGCTTCGAGGTCCGCCCGGAAGCCGGCAAGGACCTTCGCGTCCTCCGACGGCGGGTCCGGGTCCGGTACCGGTTCGTCTTCCAGGTGCCAGCCTGCCTTGCACTGCGCCATCCGCAGCCGCCGCGCCCGCTCCGCACAGGTCGGGCACTTGCTGGCCAGCGTCGCCCCGCAGGGCACCGGCACGATCTCCGTCTCGCCGGTGTCGAGGTTCGTCCGCCGCATCGCCATCGGCCGCACGCACACGCCGTTCTCCATGGCGACCGCTTCCACGACCTGCCGGGCCAGCGGCATGCGCATCCGTGCTTCCCGGGAGCCGGGCCGGGCAGGTCGATCGTCACGGTCGTCACAGCCAGGGGAAGGAGCCGCGTCGGGACGGTGAGGGGACGAAGGTGCGTCGGGGGTCGTGGGGTTGGTCAAGCAACCTCCCCCCAGCCGGGAAACCCGTTCGTTTCCGGGCCGTCGGGCCCCGGGAACTCCCGGAGGTCCGGCGTCCACCCCGCGGAGCCGCTGTCGCCGGCGACGCCGGGAAGGTCGACCACGGGAAGGTCGTCAAGGTAGGCGCTCAGGTCGGGTGTCCAACCCGCGCCGAGGGCCGGGGTCGGCCGGTAGGCCAGCACGGTGCGGCTGATCTCCGTGTCGTCGATGAACGACGCGCGGACCCGGACCGGTTCCGGCTGACCTTCCGCCAACACGTAGCCCACCCCGGGAAGGGACACCGGGATCTCATCCGCCCGCGCGCCGCGGTCCCGGGCGCCCGAGCCGAGCACGAGGTCAGCTTGTTCCGGTTCGGTCATCCGCAGTGCGACCCGGACCGGGAACAGGTCCCGGAACGGCAGCACCTCCTTACGCGGGTCCTGCACCGCCGCCAGGACCACCACGCCCGGGGCGCGTCCCTGGGACAGCAGCAGCGGCAGCGCTGCCCCGATCCGCTTCTTGACGTCCCGGTCGGTCACATACGCCGTCAGCGACGCGATCTCATCAACGACGAGGACGATCAGCGGCTCACCGGTCGTGGGGGTGTGCAGCCGGGTCCGGCCCCGCAGCCGGCCCGTCCGTTTCTGCATGACCGCCACGGCGTCGTCGAGGAGATCCGCGATCTCCTCCGTGCGGGTCGCGAAGCGGGTGAACAGCGGTTCCCCGAACGCCAGCTCCATACCGCCTTTCGGGTCACACACCCACAGCTCGGCCAGCCCCGCCCGTACCGCCGGACCGAGACCGCGGATGATCGACCACAGCACCGACCCCTTCCCCGCCCCGGTGGCACCCGCGACGAGCAGATGAGTCCCCCGGACCGGCAGGGTCCAGGGAGATCCGTCCTCACAGCGGCCGATCGGAATCGCCGAGAGGCCCGCGACGATCGAGGCCGCCGCAGGGCCGCCGTTGGAGGGGTCGCCGCCGGTCTGGTCACCGGTTTCGTGGTCGATGACCGGGCCGGGGTTGTCGAGGCGGATCGGTCGGATCTGGCCGGTCAGGGTGTCGCGGTAGTGGAAGTGCACCCGGATGTACCGGTGCTCCTCCGCCTGCACCTGGCAGCGCCGGGCCCGGAACACGTGCCGTAGTGCTTCGGCCTGATCCGCCCACTGCTCCGGGGTCTGCCCGGGAAGGAGTTCCACCCGCAGCGTGTCCACCGCCCGGGTGGAACGGATTGAACGGATCCGTGGGAAGTACTCGTCGAACGTCACCTGGTCGCCGTTCGAGGCCGGCATGCGGATGGCCAGACTGGTGTGCACCATCGCCGGCACCCACCGCCGCCGGTACACGAACGCCAACCGGACCCGGGCCCGGACCCGCCGCGACAGCCAGCCGAACGACCGCGGGTGCACCTGCGACCAGCCCACCGCGACCAGGGTCAGCGCGGCGAGCAGCGCCACCAGGCGCAGCGGCCCGGCCCGGTGGGTGAACACCGCGAGCACCAGCACCAGGGGCACAGCGACCCGGTGCCGCCAGCACCAGCGCACCCCGAGCACCAGCCCCTTACCGGCCACCGCCACGAGCAGCATCCACAGCGGTACCCGCACCCGATCCGGCCGGGACGGAATACGCGGCAACCGCCGGTCGCCGTTGATCCTGGACATGCCAAACACCACCCGTTTCAGAGCGCACGAAACCAGAGGAAGGAGGGAATTAGAGAAAGGAGGAGCGGCCCGGATTGGGAGTCAGTCAGTATCCAGAGTCCGGGCCGCTTCCCCGAAGGAGCCAGCCGGAGGGGCCGCTATGCGGCGCGGTACTCCGCGGATTCGACCGCTTCCAGCGCGGCGAACCGGAGCTGTTCGCATTCGATCAGGTAATCGTTCACCGCGGCGAGCAGCGCGTAGGCGAAATCCACCTGATCCGATGTCACCGCGCTACCCGCCGCAGAGACGGACAGCGTCGTACGGCCGAGGTTCACCGCGAGGATCGGCGCGCTGTCCGGGTAGCTGTGGCAGCGGACCGACCAGTCCGCCCCCACGTGCAACCCCAGGTGCGTCGACGAGCGCGGCCCGTCGAGGTCGGATCCGGTCGTCATGCCGCCACCCCCGGGTTCGTCCGACGAGCCGGACCGACCGGACGCATGGACACCGCCCGCAGCGAGAACGCCTGCCGGGGCTTGGAACTGTTGGTGTCCACGTACGGCAGCACCGACAGGCCGTCGAACAGCACCGGACGGAACGGCATCCCTGGCATCGCGTCCGGCACGAGCGGCGCCGTCTCACCGAGGATCTTCACCTTCATCTCCGCCTGCCGGGCGGCCGGGTCCGGGTCCAGGACGCGGACCGTCCAGACCCGGGCGCCGGTCTCCTTGTCCCGCTGCTGCGGGTCCGCCACCCCCGCCCGCACCTTGTCGAAGTCGTTCGCCGCCTCCACACCGAGCACGTACGCGCCGTGCGGAAACACATCCTCAAACCGCACCGGAATACGCCGAGGAACCGCCACCCCGTCACCTCCACACATCGCAGACCGTCATCTCCGACCGGTCGTTCCGGCCGATGAGATACACGATCCACCGCTCGGCAAGCGCGCATCAAACGCCAACCAAGCGTTGTATGTACCGGTGGTATGACGGCCATGCGGGACCGCATGGCCCATGCCACGTTGATATGAAGCCCGGGTATGCGTTTCCGCCTGCTTTGCAGGCCGCTAATATGCGCGCATGGCTGACCGGAAAACCGCGCCGGTGTACCGGACCAGAGGCCCCGTTGATGATGAGGACTGGACCGCCGTTGCCGTGGCGCTCAACGAGCGGATGGCACGGCGCCGCATCGGCCAGCAGGACCTTGCCCGCCTCTCCGGGGTGTCCGTGTCGACGTTGCGCGAGCTGCAGCACGGCGCCGGCCGCCGGGTGCAGAACAAGACCCTCGCGTCGATCGCCCGCGCCCTGGAGTGGCCCGACGATCATCTGATTCAGGTGCTACTCGCTACCGGATCGGCCGCCGACCCGGAGCCGGCCGAGCCCACCGGACGGGAGATCCTCACCGTCCTGACCCGCGTCGAGGACCGTCTGACCGAGATCCTGACCAGGCTCGCCGCTGTCGAACACGCCGTCAGCGCGGCCCACGACTCGGCACCGCCCGACAGCAAGCCCGACTCGTCCCGACGCCACGACGGAACCAGCCGGACATGACAGTGGGCCGGATCCCCCCGACGAGATCCGGCCCACCCCCTACCGCATTAGCAGTGCGGTCAGCTCAACGACGGCGGTGTCCACACGGGCCGGGTCCGACGGCGGATCGCGTGACGACGCAGCACGTCCACCAGCAGCTCCGACGGGGCCGTCTCATCGGTGTCGTCCTCGCCGGACGTCAGCCACCGGCCGTCATCGTTCCCCACCGCGGCAGGGTCGCCCCCGAGCATCTGCCGAAGCAGCGACCGCGGAGCTTCCCGCCGCGACACCCGCACTCCCGCCGCCGCGTACACGAGGACCACGTCCACATCGCCGAACGCCTCCACGAACCGCAGCCCGTCCGGCATCCCGACCATCGCGTCCGCCAGCGCCGACGCCGACGAGCCCGACGGCACCACCAGCGCCCAGGCATCGTCACCCCAGGGCAGCAGCCCCACCCCGGGGTCGCCGTCCACATCGGCCGAACCGTGGGCCCAGCGCATCGCAAACCCGGGGGTCCGCCGCACGCTGTCCCGACTTTCCCGCACCTCATCGGCCACGCCGCCGCACCCCCAGTTCGTCCGTTCACGCTGTCTGCCGCTCTGGACGCCACCCCGCCCCGCGGAGGACGCCCGTCTCAGGCGCGGAACGGGGTGGCTTGCCGATCAGCCTCCCGCTACCCGGATGTGTCACGAAACGTCAAGTTGGCAATGCACGGTGTGCATGGACGAGCCGGTGGGGTTCCGTTCAGCGAGCGGTTGGCGAGCGCCAGCCGAGCGCCTGATCCTCACAACTACGGCGAACTGGCCATACCAACGTCGCATGGCCGGGTTAGTCTCTGCGTAGCGACATGACCACCCGCTGACCCTGGTAGTCGGCCCGGACCCGGAGGAGATGGCGGATGGCCCAGCCCGCCCCTCCCTACACCGTCTCGCCCGAACTCCTCGCCCGGGACGACTTCCGCGCCGCCTGCGAAGCCATGGACTTCGGGACGATCTTCCGTCTCATGCGCAAGTACGACGGAGCCAGCCAGGACCGCGTCTCCTCGCCCGTCCGCGGCCTCACCCAAAGCCGCGTCAGCCGGGTCATGTCCGGAGAGACCCGCATCACCACGCTTGACCTGGTCGAGCGCATCGCCGATGCCCTACGCATCCCCGGGGCGTACTTCCGTCTCGCCCCGCGTCCATGGGAAGCCACCGCCCCCGCGACAGTTGCCGAAGCAGCGGCCCCCGGGTCACCCACGCCGGTCATCCCCGGGCAGCCAGCCGGACCCACATCCGGGCCCGTTCCCGCCGCGCCTGCCGGCGATGTCGAGGACCGCAGCGTGACCATCGACATCGACGTGGCCGACGACGGATGGGCGACCCTGACCTATCGGCACGAGATCTACAACGGCACCGACACGGCCTTTACCCGCCTGAACCGCGAGCTGTGGTTCGAGACAACCCGCGGCCCGCTGGACATCGAGGCCCTGCCGTCGCCCGACCGGAACATCATCATCCAGCGCGTCCACGACACCGCGCTATCCGCCCGGTTCGCCTGCCAGATCTTCCCCGCCATCCAGCCCGGGGAATCCGCGGTGGTCGGCTACCGCAGCACCGGCGGACGGTTCGTCTACGACCACTACTGGCGGCAGTCCATCGTCCGCCCCACCGGCCTGTTCACGATCCGGCTTCGCCACCAGGGCGTGACAGCCCTGACCCGGTGCTCCGCCACCGAGGACAGGCCGGACGGATCGGAGATCACCGCCACCGAAAGCCTGTCCATCGCCCGGGACGAGAACGGCATCGTCATCGAGTTGACCCGCCGCAACCTGCGCCCGAACCAGTTCGTCACGCTCCGGTGGGACACCCCGCATGCGTCTACGTGACGCCATCGAGCAGGCCCTACGCGCCTGGGACGCCCACGAAATAGCCCGTGGCGCCGCCCCGGTCATCGACTTCGACTGTGCGCCCGTCGACGAGCCGGTCACCGCGGCCCCGAGCCGCCTGGACGTCTACGAGACGCTCAGCAGGCTGCACGAACGCGCCGAAGCCGAGGACGACCAGGTGTGCGCCGAGCAGCTCCGCGCGCACCTGGCCTACCTGGCCGCCTTGCTCGGCGAGCGGCCCCCGCTCGACCCTTACCTGATTGCCACCCAGGGATGCCCCGCCGGCGGATGGCCCGACGAGTACGTCACCGCCGTGGGAGAGCGCGCCCGCGCGGCACTGGCCGACCTCGGGATCTCCTGGGGACCGGACACGGACCGCCAGCTCCGCGACGCCGAAGGCCCCGTCGACACCGCCGACGCACCGGACCTGATCCGCGCCGCCGCGGACGAGTTGGAGCCGGCCGTCCGCGCGGTTGCCGAAACGGATGCGCCGTACACGCTGGACATCACGACCGCCGACGTCGACGCCTACTGGGCCTACTGGCTGGACGGCACCGGCCACCAGGTCCGGCTACGGTTCAACCTTCGCAACGCCGCCTTCACCAAGACCCGGCTACGCCAGTTCGCCCTACACGAGATCCTCGGCCACGCGCTGCAGAGTGCCAGCTACACCAGCACCGCCGAGAGCACCGACGTTCCGTGGCCGCGCCTGCTGTCGGTCCACGTGCCGTACCAGGTGCTGTTGGAGGGCATCGCCCAGGCCATGCCGTTGTTCGTCATCCCCGACGACTCCGCCGTAGCCGCCCGCGTCCGCCTGGACCACTACCTCCAGCTCGTCCGCGCCGAGCTACACCAGGCCGTCAACACCGGCCACTCCGCCGCCGCATGCGCCGAGCACGCCCGCACCCGCGTCCCGTTCTGGACCACGGGCACGATCGCCGACATCCTCACCGACCGCGGCAATGACCCCCAGCTACGCAGCTACCTGTGGGCCTACCCCGCCGGCATCGACTGGTTCGTCAACCTCGCCGACACCGCCGACACCGACACCGTGGGGAAGGTCTTCCGTGCCACCTACACACAGCCCCTCACCCCGCACCAGCTCACCGGCCTTTGGCCGACTGGCCCCCGCATCGGCGGACCCGGCACCCCTCTTCGTCTACGGAAGCCTTCTCTTCCCTGACGTTCTACGCGTCCTCATCGACCGCGACCCCCACCGCACCCCGGTTGCTGTTACCGGATGGCGCGTCATCGCCCTGCCGGAACGCATCTACCCCGGCCTCATCCACGACCAGGACGCCACCGCGACCGGCCACCTCTTCGACGACCTCACGCCGAGCGAGTGGGTCACGCTGGACGCATTCGAAGCCGACTTCTACACGGTCGGACGCATCGCCCTGGACCACGACCGCCACGCATGGGCCTACGTCTGCGCCAACACCGCCGAGCTACTCCCCGCCGCAGCGTGGAGCCCGGACGACTTCGCCCGCGACCACCTACCCGCCTACGTCGAACGATGCGCCGCATGGCGCCGCCGACACGAGGCAACCACGTAGGCCAGACGTTGCCGAAACCGCCAATTTAGGATCAAGTGCGGATCCCGCGCCGCGCGACGGCTGCGCCTGGCGCTGCCGCGCCATGCTCGCCGGCGCAACGCGAGACTCTCCTATTAATCACGACATCGCTACGGACTACACCACACCGGGGGCTACTGATGGATCCGCTAATCGGAGGCGTTCTAGGACGAGCCATCGGCTCAATGGTAATCGGAACAGCCAAGAAAATGGGCAATGCTAGATCGCAAGCGGTACACTCTCCCGAAATCATAGGCGACCAGACCCTTGAAATCGAAGGAGAGATCGAGGCAATAGCAACAGAGGGTCAGATACTACAGATAGAAGAATTTCTAAAAGGTCCCGAGGTTGCTCGCCTAACAAAAAGCTACTGCATCGCTCGAATTGCATGCCCGCGAGAAGTTATCAAGATCGTAGAAGAGAAGTCTGCACTCGGCTTCGCGAGCCTTACCGAAGATTGGTGCAAGCAGAATAGCGCCGAATGGGCGAGTCTCCACGAGCCACTGTGGCACCTTCTCACCACGGCCATCAATCGATCTTTGCCAACACAATCTGCCCTGGGCGAGATACCGACAGAAGAGAAAGAGAAAATTCTAACCTTCGGTGGATCCGCACTCCTCCAAGGCGAAAGCACTTATGCACCTCCGTTTCTACGAGAAATTGTCGATGCGGCACACGACGTTGATAGGCTCGCTTATCTCGGCGGTCTCGTTTCAGACATCCAGCGAGCAATGCAGAACTACTACACGGAAATGCGAATCGAACATGCCCAAGATGAGTATCGAATTGGGTTCGAAAATCTCTATGTCGACCGAGATGTTGCAAACACTGCTTCCGGAGAAAGATTCGAGGCAGATCGACTGATAATTGGGTCTCCTGCTGGGTCGCGAATAGTCGTCACTGGCGATCCGGGAGTCGGAAAGAGCACGTTTGTAAGGCACCTAATCAACCAAGTTTCTCATCTTGACACTCCCGACGATCGAGTAGCTCCCCTGCTGTTCTTGTGCAGGCAGTATCAACCGACGAGGGAAGACACAGTACTTTCACTGTTGGCCAGATTCCTGTCAGTGGAGCTCTCCCTGGAGGTTTCCGAGAAAGATCTCTCCGCATTACTCTCACTCGGCCGCACACTTGTAATATTCGATGGCGTTGACGAAATCATCGATATTCCACAGAGGCGAGCTTTTATCGCTCGCATTCAAGCTTTCGGACACCGTTTTCCCCTTGCGACCATCCTTGCAACCGCAAGAAGAGTAGGATACAAGAAGGCTTCCTTTAGTCGGCCTTTCCAAAACTACGAACTTGCCGAGTTCACGCAGCCACAAATTGCCGACTATGTAGAACGCTGGTTCCAGATCACCCGTCGCACCGAACTAGAAAAAAGTCATTTTCTACGAGACCTTGAAAGCATCTCCGATATTTCACCGAATCCTCTAATGCTATCGCTTCTTTGTACTCTCTACCGAACCCGGGGGTACATCCCGACAAACCGTCGGGATGTATATAGAGACTGTGCAGATTTGCTGTTTCGGCGATGGGATTCGATGCGGCAGATCGAGACACCATTCGATCACCGCCAGTATGGCGCTCGATTGATGCAAGAGCTAGCATTATTCTACTACCGGAGCGCAGCGGCCCAACGCGGAGTCGAAGAACGTCAGCTTGAGAATGTAATCTCCAGGTTCTTCCAGGACACCTCTGTCGTTGAACCTGAGGCTGCACGACAACGTGCTCACGACTTTCTTGAGTTTTGCGCCGATCGCGCGTGGCTACTGACCGCTAGAGGAACTAGTGAGCGGAACCAACGCCTATTCTCGTTTACGCATCGCACCTTCAATGAGTACTACGCGGCGGAGGGTTTGGTTCGGAGAGCAAATACAGTCGAAGAAGTCGTTTCTGAGGTAGTTGGGGCGTTTGAGAGTGACCCTAGCTCGGTTCTTCCGGACGTAATCGTTCAATGCGCCGAGGAAAAGTTTGACAATGGGGCAGCAAACATCGTTGACCGACTGATTGGACTCAGCACTGGGCCACTTCGCAGATACCGCTACCTATCACTCTGCCTGCGCCTACTTAATTCATCGCCAATTCGTCAAACCGTCGTCGATAGAGTATTCGCACACTTGAACGACGGCCTCTCTGCAGCCTCTCAAGATGCTTTCACGGGAGACGCACTTGGCGCTATTCTCGAACTCTATCGGGATCCGCGATCCCGATTTGAGAGAGTGGCTCTGGAGGGGTACAATTCGCCACCCGCGGGCACGAAAACAGAATGGACGCTAGGGGAGAATTTCGTTGCCCTCTGGTGTCGCGGGTTTTTTCTTGGACAGACAGCGCTATTCGAAGAGGACTGGAATCCAATATATCGGACTATCGCCACTTCGGTCAGCCAAAAGCTTCTTACGAGCAACAACTTGGCTGTCACGAATTTGCTTATCAGGGATCGACTTCATACGATCGAAGATCATATACAGAAATTTCGCTCCGGAGGGCTTTTTATTCATTACATAAACGACTACCCCTACGGAGGTGCCGTACTCGGGTCTTACATTCGTCTGGTTCTTCAGGGTAACTTGACGAACGAAGAAAATGACGCCGCCCTACTCTCCTACGTTGATCGCAGTATCGGCAGCGTACGAATTTACGGCGAGATCGGTTATGATCTTCGGAAACTTCTTATTGCAGCCGTCTCCAACAGTTCCAGACGCACTACCAACGATAGATTTCCAGCACTTTCTAGATGGTTCTGCGCACTACTCTGGGAGGGAAGCGAGAAAGAATGTGTCGAAGAATTCCTTCGGCCAATCTTTTTTGGGACCGAGACTTTCGACTCCTTTCTAAGGATGGCCGCAACCCGCACTTCGGTTTCAAATGTCAAACGATTTGAACCCACAATCTCACGATTCTCTAACTCGGAACTTGACTCGCTATCTTCAACCTATGGATCTTGGTCATCTTCTTGGTGTCGAGGCAAGAAATTGCTTCCACAGAGAATAAGATAGTCAGTAGAGATCCGAAACATCTCCGCCTGGAGGAATCCACCGCGAACAATGGTCCGATGCCGATGGTGCCCACCTACGAGATTCCGGATTATGCGATGCGAAAGCCAATATGAGTGGCAGGAGACGGAGCGCCGACATCCCTCCAATCCACGGATGAACGGGATTTACAAACGCTCCGTGACTACAACGGCCCGAGCCGCCGTACTGCAGTTGTACTGCAACCGGGGTGGACACCCGTGGACGTCGGTGGACATCGCCGAGCCCGCGACCTGCACCGATGGACGTCGGTGGACGTTCGTGGACGGTGCGCCGAGGGCTACGGATCAAAAGGTTGGGGGTTCGAGTCCCTCCGAGCGCACGCACGGTTGAGACAGGCCAGAGCCCCGCAGCCCCCATCCAAGGCTGCGGGGCTCTGCCGCTTCCAGGCTCAAGTACTGCAGTTGAAAACGATCACGTTTCCGCGGCCCGATCCCCCTCCCCAATTCGTCCACGGTCGGTAGCTGACAGGCGGTGCAGCCTGGTGAGTATGTGCGCGTAGATTTCCGCTCTGGTGGCCAGCCTGGTGTGCGCCGGAGCAGGGCGCGGATCTCGTTCCGGTCGGCACCGGCGGAGAACAGCAGCACGGCCGCGGTGTGGCGTAGGCCGTGAACGCGGGTAGGTGCCACCGGATCCGGCTTCGCGAAGGTGCCGCCGCTGGCCTCGGCGCCGGAGGGTATCGGCTGACCCGTCCGCGCCGTTACGGCCGCTTCGTCATCTTGTCGCACCTCGGCCAGACCGATTGCTTCTCTCAAGCGACTCCTGGGCGGTTGGCATACTTGGCAGCAGGTGCTACCACCGGAACCAGCCGGCCGGACGAACCGTTGCGAGGCGACCATGGGCACTCGCAACCGCGAGAACCGCGAGAAGCGCAAGGCCAAGCAGCAGGCGCGCGAGGCGCGTGCCCGCGCGCAAGCCGATCACACAGGCAAGGCCGGTGACACAGGCAAGGCCGGTGACACAGGCAAGGCCGGTGACACAGGGCCTACGGGGGGTCCTGCAAGTCCTGCGGGTCCTGCAAGTCCTGCGGGTCCTGCAGGCCGAATCGATCAGGAGCATGACCACCGGACGATGCTCCGGGAGACCGCCGACCTGATGATCGCCGAGGCGCTGAACGCCCACGTCAACGGCCTCACCGCCGCAGCGGCAGCACAGGTGCGGAACCTGGCCGGGTCGAGCGGGCACCAGGTCGTCAACCAGGCGCTGACCGGCTGGCTCGAACGCACCGTCAGCACTGCCTGGCGCCGCGGCTGGCAACCGGCGGACCTCCACCGCTTCGCCAGCCGCGAGGTCGGTAGCCGGTCGGCGCGCATGGCCATCGACATCGTGGCCGCGATGATGCGTGGCTACGACGCCGCCACCGTTGACGAACGGTGGGATGCGCAGTTGCAGGCCCTCGACGCCACCGTCTGGTGGGGCGATGACGAACTGCTGGACGCCTGGGGCACGCACGAGGGCCGCGGGCGAGCCGAAGTGATCCACGACGCCATCGAACTGATTGTTCTGATCCACGGCCTGCCCGCGATCCAGATGCTGGGGCCCCTGCCGGGGGCCGCACGGCGTGGTGCCCGCGGCCCCGTCGGCGATCCCCGTGTCCTGGACAGGGTCCGCGCGCTGCTGGCCAAGGCCGAATCGACCACCTTCGCGGAGGAGGCCGAGGCCCTGACCACCAAGGCCCAGCAGCTGATGGCCCGGTACAGCATCGATGACGCGCTGCTGGCGGCTCGCGAATCGTCTGCGTCTGCGTCTGCGTCTGCGCACGAGCCGGGCGCGAGCCGGATCGGCATCGGCAACCCTTATGAGGAGCCGAAGGCCATCCTGCTGAACGTGATCGCAGAGGCGAACCGTTGCCGCTCGATCTGGGTGAGGAACCTCGGGTTCATGACGGTGATCGGGTACCCGAGGGATCTGGAGGCCGTGGAGCTGCTCTACACCTCGCTGCTGGTGCAGGCGACCGCGGCGGTGACGCGGGCCGGCGGCCGCCAGGACCGGTACGGCCGGTCCCGGACCCGCGCGTTCCGCAAGTCCTTCCTCATCTCCTTCGCGACCCGGATCGGCGAACGACTCGCGACCGCGACGGAGCAGGCGGGTGCCGACGCCGCTGCCGCCTCGGGCGACAGCCGGCTGTTGCCCGCACTCGCCGCCCGCAACGACGGCGTCCGGGAGGCGGCCGAGAGGATGTTCCCCGAAGTTGTGGCGAAAACCGTGAACGCCGCCGATGTGGAAGGCGGCGTCCTCGGCCGGGCCGCCGCCAATCTCGCCTCGCTCAGTGTCCGGGACGAGGTGGCCGACGCCAGTGCCAACACCAACACCGGAGCCTGAGCAGGAGGCAGCGGAGGCAGCGACGGTTGCCACGGCCGCATACGAAGCAGGAAAATCATCGCTGCCCTGCCCTGTGGAGCTCCAGAACTCCGATCTGGGTGGTGGCCTGCGCGTTTGCCTGCGGAAGCGGGCCCGTCTTGGGCTACTTCGATGCACGCAACAGACTGACTCGGTGGTACCGCCCGGCTCGTCCGAGTCTCAGCCGAGAACGAGACAGGCCCTCTGATACTCAGGCCCTTCAACCTACAGGTCGATGCTGGACATGTCCGGATACCGCTCGCCCCGGACGCTCTCGCCTGCCTGTGCCAAGGTCTCGAGCTCCCCGTCGCTCAGCTCGAGATCTGCGGCGGCGGCGTTCTGCTCCAGGTAGGTACGTCGCTTCGTCCCTGGGATCGGGACGATATCGGCGCCCTGATGGTGTACCCAGGCGAGGGCGACCTGTGCCGGTGTGTATCCCCGCGCCGCCGCGATCTTTTCGATCTCCGCCACCAGCGCGAGGTTCGTTTCCAGGTTCTCCTCGTTCATCCGGGGCAGGGAGCCACGAAAGTCCCCGGCCTCGAAATCCTTGGCACCGCGGAAGCTCCCGGTGAGGAACCCCCGCCCCAGCGGGCTGTACGAGACGAAACCGATACCGAGCTCGCGAACTGTCGGGAGGATCTCCTTCTCAGGGTCGCGGGACCAGATGGAGTACTCGGTCTGCAGCGCGCTGATCGCGTGCACGGCATACGCCCGGCGGATGGTGGCCGGGGCCGCTTCCGAGAGTCCGAGAAAGCGCACCTTCCCCGCCGCGACCAACTCGGCCATGGCCCCCACGGTCTCCTCGATCGGCACGTCGGGGTCGACCCGGTGCTGGTAGTAAAGGTCGATGTGATCGACCCCGAGCCGGGAGAGGGATGCGTCGCAGGCCGAGTGCACGTATTCCGGCCGGCCGTTGACAGCGCGTGCGAGCGGGTTGGCCGGGTCGCGGACAATCCCGAACTTGGTCGCGATGACCACCTCGTCGCGGCGGCCGGCGATGGCCCGCCCGACCAGCCTCTCGTTCGTGTGCGGTCCATACATGTCAGCTGTGTCGAGAAACGTCACACCCAGGTCGAGCGCCCGGCGGATGGTGGCCACCGACTCCTCGTCGTCGCGGGTGCCGTAGAAGTCGGACATGCCCATACAGCCCAGGCCCTGGGCGGAGACCTGAAGGCCCTGGGCACCGAGCGGTATCTGGCGCAGGGTGGAGGTTGGCATCAGTCGTCGACCTTCTTCCGATAGATATCGATCTTGTTGTCGATGGCCGTGAGATGACGGCGGACTTCCTCCAGCCGCTCGGCGACGAGCCGTCGGTGCGCGGCCAGCAGGTCGAGTCGCCGCGCCTCGTTGCCGTCGCCAGCCCGGACCAGCGCCGCATACCGGGCGATCTGCCGGATCGGCATGCCGGTGCGGCGTAGTGCGGTCAGTGTCCCGACCCAGCGCAGGTCCTCATCGTCGTATCGGCGATGACTCGACGGCGCTCGGGACACGCGCTCGAGCATCAGATCCACGCGCTCGTAGTACCGCAGCGTGTGCGCGCTGACGCCCGTCGCCTTCGCCGCCTCGGCGATCGTGAGACCGGTGAGCGGAGGGGCGACGGTGTGCTCGACGTCGCTGCCGCTGCCGGCGCTGCCGCTGCCGGCGCTGCCGCTGATGTCAGCGATGCCGGCCGTGTCAGCGATACCGACGGCGTCGAGTCGGAAATCCGGGCCCGCGACGAGGACGGGGGGTGCATCGGAGTCGGCGTCCGGCTCGGTGGGCGTGACATCCGGCCGGCGCGAGCCCGAGACTCCGAGATCGCGCTCATCGAGCCCGTCGATCGTGACCATGCCCCGACGCTAGAGCTTAGAGCGCGCTCGAAGTCAAACCAGACCGCGCTCGAACCGTCCGGCGTCTCCAGCGACGTCAAGCGATCAGGCAGCTCCACTGGACGGACGGTCGACGGTCGACGAGTCCTGGTGAACGAGGACGGACGCCAGCGGATGTCCATCGACACATCACCTTCGGCGGGAACCGGAACCCCGCGAAACTCCGGCGTCGGAACCGGTGGACAGCCACGACGCCGACGCAGCACCCGATCATGGCCGGATAACGGCCGCTGGATGGTGGACTGCCGACGCGACAGCGCCCGACGGAGCACATTATTCCGGCCGGCGGCGGACCGGTTCGGATGTTTCAGCAGGCCAATACCCGCTCCGAGGGCGACCAGTCCCATCCCAACGGCGAGGCCGATACCATTGTTGCCGTCAACGAAGAGATAGGAACCCTCGGCGATGCCGCCGTTGAAAAGAAACAAGAACCATTGCATCTTCGTCGGCCTGAGGAGCGATCTCAGGGGCTCTCGCCGTGCCAGAAGCGATCCCACCAGGAGAGAGAGGGCGATCGAGCCGTAGCTCACGGCTTTACCTTGCGCACCGTCGAGATCAAGGATCTTCGCTCCGGCGATCGTTCCTGTGATACTTACGGCGAAAGCCGCCCAGAGCATGCAGGACCAGACGAAAGGCACAGTTCTCCCCGCGGCCATCCGTAGGGCGTCAGCGATATTCAGCTTTTTGCCGGGGCAGGACGTGGGAAGCTGCCTGATCGGGGTGCTCCGAGATCGATGTGGATCGACATGCGTGGGGGCAGGCCTTCCGCTCCGCGGCCGGGTCACCAGAATGGCCCCGCGCACGCATCCGGCCAGCTGAAGTGCCGGTGAGGAGTGTCCTTCGTCGTCTCACACGATTCCGCGAGACGGTCTTCGCCACGAGGGTGAGGACTCCCCAACCGGTGGTGTAGCCCGCTACACCACCGGGCACTCACCGCGCTTCTGATTACGAGGCTTCCATCAACGGTTCATCTCATTCACCCTTCCGGCCTTTCCTCGCCTGTGCCCGACAGATGGGCATCGGTTCCTGGGCTTTCCCCCGGGCGTCACACCCGGCGCATGGGGTGCATGCGGCGCGCGTGCCAGGGCGAAGACGGGCTCCCGACACAAGCCCGTAGGCTCAGTACCGACCACCGGTCCTCCACCACCAGCCCCACTCACTCTGCGCAACCTCGTCGTCGCAGCCCTTCATGCGGAACATCCGCCACGACCACTATGAACTCGCCGTCACTGCACGTTCGCCGTCCCGTCTCCGACCGCTGTGACCAGCACGGACGCGCCCCACGGGTCTGTCCAGACGCCGAGCGGGGCGGTGGGCGGTGAGTGCCGCGCCCAGCCGGGGCGCCTTGGCCGGGTCGATCGGAATCGCCCAGGTCACGGGCACGCACCGACGGCCCGGCGCAGGCTCAGCACCTGCCGGTAACGGTTGACCGCTGCCCTGTCGCCGAGCAGCACATTGTGCTCGGCGGAGCGATGCTCCATGTCGATGAACTCCGTGGTGACTTCGGCCAGCCGGCGGCGCGCGACCAGGCTGCTTTTCGTTCTCGCCGCGCTGCTGGTGCTGCGCGTGGTTCAGGCCGCCGTCGCCGGGCTGACCGTGCTCGCGGTGACCGTCTCCGGGCTCGAGCACCCAGCTCCCGGCCTGCGTATGGCTCGCCTGGCCGAGGTCGAACCGGAGCCGACAACCGGGCTGACCACGCTGGCCATGGTCCTGATCTCGGCGGGCCTCGCCACCGTCCTGCTTCCCCGCGCGCACGCGCTGGTGGCGTTCGCCGGAATCAAGGCATTCGCGATGGTGGCGGCGTCGGCGATCGCCGGAATCAAGGCATTCGCGATGGTGGCGGCGTCGGCGATCGCCGGAATCAAGGCATTCGCGATGGTGGCGGCGTCGGCGATCGCCGTCATGTTCACGGCCGAGCCGGTCGGCATCCAGGCCGCTGTTGCGGGCTGCGGCGTCAGCGTCGTGCTGCTGTTGTGGCCGAAGGCCCGGGAGGCAGCCACCCGTGTCCTGGCAGCGATCGGACTGCCCCACGTGTCCGGTCCCGCCGGCGACCTCGTCCTCGCCCTGAAGATCGCCCTGCTGGTGGCGTTTGTCCTCCTTCCCGGCTGACGGACGTCCGGATGACCGTCGGAACCACAGCGCGCACCTTGCCGGCCTCGCCGGTCAGGAACCGCCCGGCCTGCCCACCGCGGCCGTGCCGCTGCCCGCACGGACCAAGGTCCGCCCGTGTCCCACCTCGACAGTCCCGATCCGCCTTCTCTACGTCCTTCCCTACGTCGGTACAAGGAGGCGCCGCATGACGCGCCCGACGGCATCCGAACCCGACCACCCGCTGTTTCCTTCTCCCCTGGTCAGACCGGCCACCGCAGCGGCCCCGGTGTCCACGCGGGAATCGGCCCCGCGGGCCGCGACCGACGTGCCCGGCCCGGCCAGTGGGCCGATGGCGGCCGTGCGGCGGCTGCGGGCCGACCCGCTGACCCGGCTCGCCGAGATCCGCCGTGGGTACGGGCCGATCGCGCGGCTGGCGAGCTGGCCGGTGTCCGCCTTCCTCGTGTCCGACCCGGACGCGATCGCCGACGCGCTGGTCAGCGGTCACCGCCTTTACGCCAAGGGGGCCGTCGTCCGTGGCCCCGGCTCGCGGACAACCGTCACGCAGCCGCTCACGCTCCTGCTCGGCCAGGGCCTGCTGACCAGCGCCGGCGAGGCGCACATGCGCCAGCGCCGGCTGATCCAGCCCCTGTTCCACAAGAAGCAGATGGCCGGCTACAGCGGCCAGTTCGTCGCCCTCGCCGAGGCCACCGCAGCGACCTGGCGGGACGGCCAGTCCCTGGACCTGCACGCAGAAATGACGGAGATGACGCTGGCGATCGTCGCCAGGACGCTGTTCGACGTCGACATCTCCGACCACGTCGTCGACGTCGTGCGGACCGCCGTCAGCGAGAACATGCCGGTCGCGCGCCGGGCCGGCCTGCCCGTCCTCGAGCGGCTGGAACGCCTCCCGCTGCGAGCCGCACGGCGGCGCCGGGGCGCCAGGGCAGCGCTCGACCGCACCGTCCACGAAATGATCACCGGCCGTCGCGCCGCCCAGGCACCGGGCACGAGCGCAGGAGCCGGCACCGACCTGCTGTCGCTGCTGCTGGCCGCCCGGGATCCCGACACCGGCGAGCGGATGGACGACATCCAGATCCGCGACGAAGTGATGACCCTGCTCCTCGCCGGTCATGAGACCACCGCGAACGCGCTGGCGTGGACGTTCCACCTGCTCGGTGGCGAACCGGCGGTGGCGGCGCGGCTGCGGGAGGAGCTCGACACGGCCCTCGACGGCCGGCCGCCCACGATCGAGGACCTGCCGAGGCTGACCTACACGAACGCGGTGTTCTCCGAGTCGATGCGGCTCTATCCTCCGGTCTGGGCGATGGGCCGCCACCTCGTCGCGGACCACGAGGTAGCCGGCTACCTGCTTCCCGCAGGGTCAACGCTGGTCTTCAGCCAGTGGGTGATGCACCGCCACGAGCGCTGGTGGCCCGATCCCGACCGCTTCGATCCCACCCGCTGGCTGGGGGCGGCGGACAACCGGCCGCGTTTCGCCTACTTCCCCTTCGGTGCCGGGCCCCGCCAGTGCGTCGGAAACAGCTTCGCGGTCGCCGAGGGCGTGCTGACACTGGCTGCGATCGCTCGCCGCTGGTCATTCACCCCGGCGTCCGACACTCCGGTCGTGCCCGAACCGCTGGTCACCCTGCGCCCCAGGGGCGGCCTACCGATGGTGGCCCATCGCCACCGCTGACGGCCCTGACCGTCGATCGTCCGCCGCTGGCCGCCGAGCGTTCCACGCCGAGCCGGGCACGGCCATCGTCCAGCCACCGCCGCCTGTCCTGCCGCCGCCTGTGCTCACGGAGAACGGACGACCGTCGTGGGCAACGCGAGGGCACTGTGGTGGCCCCGGAGTAGTCCGGGGCCACCGGGCATGCTTCGCCGGGTCAGAAGACGACGGTGCGCCCTTCCTCGGTGGCATCCGCGGCGGTGTAGGCGACACCATCGACCTTGAGGCCGACCGCGTCGAGCAGAGTGATCGTCCCACCGTGGTTTCCCAGCGCGACAGGTGGTACGAGCGGGATACGGATCGTCTCTCCCGCAGCCAGCGTACGGGCAGGCAGCGACACCTGGTGCTGGTCTCGGTCGGCGATCGCCCAGCCGGCCAGGTCAACCGACTCGGTCGTTGTGTTGATCAGTGTTACGGACTCGTCCTCCGGCGAGGGGCCGACCGCGTTGACGAGCGCTCCGACGATCCGCAGCCGCTGGTCGGGCTCGCCCTCCGCCGGTTGGCCACCCGGACGGGCCTGCGGAACGTCCGGCAGCGCACCGCCGGTGCGGTCATCGGTGTGCCACCTCTGGCTCTGGAACGCAAGGAAGATCGCGACCCAGCGATCCGCGGCAGGGAAGTGGAACAGGAGCGCGCCGTCCTGCCACACCCCGTTGTCGCCTTTGAACCGGCCCGCGCTCCCCTGGTTCATGTGGATGTTGTGGATACCTCGGCCCGGCCTGAACCTGAAGACCTTGTCGGCTTCCTTCTCCGCCGACCACGGCTCACCGAAGGCGTAGATGCGGCTACCGTTGTTCGCCTGTGCTCGGGTCACGTAGTGGTCGAGCACATCGGCGAGATCATTGTCCTCGCCGGGCTCGTGCGCCGGTAGCGCCCGCAGGTCGGTGCGGTCGAACAGACTGCCGCGGATGTAGTCCAACGCCAGCCCGCCGGGCTTCCGGTCGAGCTCCTTGTACCCGTCCTTCAGTTTCTCGAGATCCGCAAGAATGGGATGTTGGAAGTCCTCCACGGCAACATAGAGCAGTTCCGACATCTTCGGGTCCGACTCCTGGCCAGAGGAAAGAACGTTGACGGCCGCGCGAGCGGAACCGTCACCGTCGATGAGGATCTGGTAGTGCGGCGTGTCATCGTCGGGTTCCCGGCGGTGGTCAAGAACCCGGCCTTTTAGAACACCGTATCGATCCAGAGACATCAGCGGTACACCCGTTTCTTCTCAACCGAGAGAAAAGCTCCGAGATGTACTCCTTGCCGTCGCGGCCAGGCGACGTTCAGGAGCACATGCCAGGAGGGAAATTGCCTGTTGACACGGGAGGGTGATGAGGACCGGGGCACCTCACCGGTATCGAGCCTGGGAAGCAGTAACCCGGCGACCCAGGAGAAATCCACAGAGTCGGCCACGATCCCCGAATTCTCACTGCCCGCTACTAACCCGTCACGCTAGCCGCCGCAGTGGGCGGACGCGCGTCGACGCGCCATCCCCCGAACGCATCCGATATCTGAACGGCACCGTCCGGCTCCTGAACGGCACCGTCCGACTTTCGACGCTTTTCGCCGGGTAGCAACGATCCGCGCCCGAAGCGGGATGCGGACCGAGGTGCGGGCCCCCGCCCTCGGCAACGAGCGCCGCGAGCGCCACAGGCGCCGACGATACGTAGGTCCGATACGTATTTCGGCGGATTCCCGCGCCACCCGGCGGCGGCCATGATCCTCCCGGACGCCGTGACCGGCATCCGTCAGTGAGGACAGGCGAACTCGCACCGCCCTTCTCCAGCCCGTTCTCCGCGAGAGCGCGAGCCGGCAGCGGGAAGGCGCGAGGCGCCGTCTCAGAAACCAGCACCCGCCGCCACACCAGTCCAGGAGCGCTCCCGTGACGTCTCCCAATGCTTTCCGCGTCGTCCGCCACGGTGCCGCTGCGGTAGTCGCCGCCGCGGCCTTGACCGCGACCGCCGTCTGTTCCGCGGCCTCCGACGAGCCGGCTACCGCCGCGGCCACCAGCCCGGTCACCAGCCCGCCGACCACCAGCCTGGGCACCGCCGCCGCGGCCGCAGGCGACGTGCGGGCAGCATGCGCCGCGGAAGTCGCGATCAACAGCCTCGGCTTCCCCGGGTCCGATCCCGCGGCCCCGCCCCCGACCGCCGCGGAGCTGCGGGCCTTCGCGGCGGCCGCCGAACCGCTGGCCGCCACGCTGCGCGCGAGCGTCCCCGCCGAACTGACCAGCAAGGTCGACATCCTGGTCTCCGTGGTGAATTCCGCCAGGCAGGGCCAGCCGATCGACTACGAAGGCAGTGGGCTCTTCGCCGCGGGCCAGATCGTCGACGCCTGGATGGTCGACAACTGCGGCTATCCCACGCTCGCCGTGACCAACGACGCCGGGACTCTCACCGGCCTGCCGGAGACCGTTCCCGCCGGGCCGGTCGCCATCACGTTCACCAACGCAGGCGACGACCCGGCGAAGGCCGGGTTCGTCCTGCTGTTCGCCAAGGTCAAGGACGGGGTCACCGCGACCGCGGCCGGACTCGCGGACGGGTCGACCAGCCTGGAGAGAACTGCTCTCCCAGCACCGCGGCCGCCGCCAGCATCCGGCGGGCCGGGCCGGACAGGCCCGCCGCGCGCTGCCCCACCACCTCGACGAGCGACGCCGGCAGCCGCGGGCCGGCCAGAGCCGCGTCCGTCGTCAGCATCCGGGCCAGCTCCCGGACGAAGAACGGGTTGCCGCCGGTCCGCCGGTGCACCTCCCTCGCCACGTCGTCGGCCACTGCCGTGTCGGTGACCGCCCGTACCAGGTGGGCGGTCTCCGCCTCGTCCAGTCCGGCCAGCCGCACCTGCACGGTCACCGGCTCCCGGCCCAGGTCCGCGAGAATCCTGCGCCACGGCCCCGCGTCACCGGCACCTACCGTCCGATGGGTGGCCAGGACCAGCACCCGCGCTCCGCGCAGCTCGCGAGCCAGGTAGCGCAACAGCAGGAGCGACGGCTCGTCCGCCCACTGCGCATCCTCGACCACCAGCAGCAGGCCGGAACGCTCGGGGAGCGCGAACACCCGACGGACGACGGCGTCGAACAGCGCGATCCGGTCGGCCGCCGAGTTCGCCTCGATCATCGTCGGCAGATCCGCCGGGCCGTTCCCCTCCCCTGCCAGGTCGGGACGCAGCAGTTGCCGCCACAGCCAGAAAGGAGGGGTACCGACGCCTTCATGCGCCCGTGCCCACCGGGTGAGTGCGCCGGCGGCCGCCGCCATGTCGGCGGCCTCCGTGGCCAGCCGGGTCTTGCCGATGCCCGGCTCACCCCCGCACATCACAAGCATCGGCGCCCCGCCGAGGGCGGCGGCAAGCCAGCCGGATATGGCGGCACGCTCGCGTCGGCGGCCAACCAGGCCCGGTGCCCCCAAGCTCGTCCTCTCCTGAATGTCGCGTTCTCGCGAGGATCATCGCGGTGGCCGCTCTGCGCCGACCGCGGGGAGTGCGAACACGCGTGTTCCAACCTGGCTCCTTGTCGGGCCGGTCTCCAGCCTCTCACCCCGCGCGCCCGGGTTACCTGGCGTTCAACCCGGATCGTGGAGGCCGGCTCGCCGAACTCCGACCAGCGCGGCGCCGCGCAAACGCAACGCTTCGCCGCAGCGCGGCCATCACGGGCCGCGGGCAGCACATGCAGAGCATAAAACCGGGTTGAGGCCACGACGCGCTCTGCGAGAATTCCGCCGCAATCCGCCTCTCACCATAAAGGAGGATCCTTGTTTCCCTTACTGGAGCGAGCCCGCGCTCGTCACCGCGTAGCTGCCGTGGGACTGGCCGCCGCTATGGGCGCTCTCGCGCTTTCTGTCGCGACCCCGGCCCAGGCGGCTGGCACGTTCACCTCGTACCCGACCCCCACCCCGGCTTCGATTCCGTGCGTTACGGCGGGTGGGCCGGACGCGGCGGCCTGGTTCGTCGAAGCACTCGCCAACAAGATCGGCCGCATCGACCCGGCGACCGGCGCAACGGCGGAATTCCCGATTCCCTGGTCCACCGCACAGCTGCCGGCGTCGCTCAACTGGCTCAATCTGCCGGTCGCGACACCCGCACCGGTTACCGCCCTGCCGTGCGCGATCACAGCCGGGCCGGACGGGAAGATCTACTTCGCCAACGGTCTGCGCAACCAGCTCGGCAGCATCGATCCGCAGACGAAGGCGTTCGCGCTCTACTCGGTTCCCGGCGTGGGGGGTAATCTCTTCCCCTTCAACGACCTGGCCGCCGACCCTGCCGGGGCGATCTGGTTCACCCAGACCACCGCCAACACGATCGGCCGATTCGACATCGCGACGAAGACCTTCAGGTCCTACCCGGTACCCACGCCGGGTGCGCTGCCGATTGGTGTCTTCACCGGCTCGAACGGCGATGTGTGGTTCACCGAGGCTCTCGGGAACAAGATCGGCCGCATTGACGCAGCGACCGGAACGATCACCGAATACCCGGTCCCGAGCCTCCTCGCGGTCCCGTTCGTGATGCGTGCCGAGACGGATGGCGGCCGCTATGTCTGGTTCACCGAGCTCGGTGCCAGCAAGCTCGGACGGATCGACACGGTCACCGGCTCGGTCAGCGAGGTCCCGGTGCCGGTCCCACTGTCGTTCCCGATCGGGATCTGCTCCTCACCGCAGGGGAAGATCTACTTCACTTATCTTCTCCGCGACAAGCTGGGTGCCTACGACCCGGCGACCGGCGTTTTCACGGAGACCTCGGTGCCCGGCGGCCCCCTCGGCCCACCCGCGGAGTTGAACTACGGTCCGGGCGACGCCGTCTGGATGGCCCAGCTGACCGGAAGCCGAGTGCTGCGCTACTCCCCGGCCTGATGCCGTCCGGTACCGCGCGGTTCCGCGGAACCGCGGTACGACCACCGACCTGGCCGTGGACCTGACCGCCGGGTAGGTACACATTTCCGGCGCCCGACCCGGGTCGTGCCCGCGTGCGGTCGTTCCCTTCCGGGCATCCGCACCGGCACGGCCCGGGATTCAGGTTCTCGTCCTGCCGGTGCCGAGCGGGGCCGTTGCCTGGACAGACCTCACTGATGGGCTGCCCGTGGGCCAGACCAGGGTGATGGGACGCTGCATACGCATCCGGCGGGCCATGCAGCAGAGGAGAACGCGGTGGAAGCAGGTGGAGCTGACGAGCGGTGGTGGGTGCACTGCTGGTGTGGCGCCCTCAACGGCGAGTATCCGACTGAGGCCGCCGCCGATTCGGCTGTTCACAGCCACCCGCTCTTGGATCGACGGTGCGACGTGGTCCTGAAGAGCCCGGAGCCGCCGGGGCTGCGTTCCATGCCCCTGTTCCTGCTGGGCGACGAAAGCTGCACAGGCGCCGCCATCGACCAGGACCTCGACGGCCAGTGGCAGGTCACCTGCCACTGCGCGGCGCTGGACAGTCTGCGCTTTCCAACCGATGAGGAGGCGGAGACGGCTATGGATGAGCACCTTGACGCCGAGAACGCACGCGCCCGGGGGCTCTTCGATCAGCTCGCCGCAGAGAACTTCAACGACCGGTTTCCCTGCGCGCCTCGTCGATACTCACCCAGAACTCGGCACCGGTCGACGTCACCATCGCCACCGGCGCCGGCGGATCCACCCTGGCCCTGCCCCCCCATCAGCTGACCCCGGCCACCAGCGGCCCCCGAAGCTAGCCTGGTCGAAACGGCGCAGACTGCCGTCGCGGACACAGGCGCAGGCGGGCCAGACACAGGCACAGGCGGGCACAGGGGGGAACGGTGGCGGGCGGGACGGCGAAGCGTCCGTACAGGACATCACCGCATGTGGAACAGGCCCGGGCGGACCGGCGGGAAGCCGCGGCGCGGGCTGTCGAATCCGCCGCTCTCAACCTGTTCGAACTTCACGGATTCGACGCGGTGACCGCAGGTGACATCGCGACCGCCGCAGGGATCTCCATCCGTACCTTCTACCGCTACTTCCCCACCAAAGACGATCTTCTGCGCGCCGGTGTCCGCCGCCGGGCACAGGCCATCGCCACCGCGTTGGCCGCCCGAGCAGCCGACGAACCACCCATGCGCTCCATCCGATGGGCTGTCCACGACGTCGTCGCCGCCGAGGACACCACCGACGTCGCCCGCTGGATCCGTATCTCCATGGTCAGCCCGGCCGCCAGCAACGTGATGCTCGGCATCAACGTCCTGGAACTCAACGCGGTCCTCGGCGACTTCCTCAGCACCCGCCTTGGCACCGCACGCGACAGCCTCCAACCCACGATGCTCGCGGTCGCCGCCGCGGCCGTCATGATCGCCGCACACGCACGCTGGAGCTTCCACGGCGGCGACCTCGCCACCATGCTCAGCGACGCCCTCGCCGTCCTCGACGCCATCCCCCCGAACGCATCCGATATCTGAACGGCACCGCGAGGACCGCACTGCGATGCGCTGCGTCAAGTTGCGTTGAGTTGAGTTGAGTTGAGTTGCGGTCAGTGGTCGACCAACGAGAGGGCGCGGCGCAGGTCGTCGGGGGTTGTCGGAACCTGCATGACCAGCAGGAGATCCGGGTATTCCACCGGTCGCAGCTGGTAGACGTCCAGGGCGATTCGGCCGGTGGCCGGATGGTCGATCGAAATCGTCGCTGGTCTGAAATCACGGATCGGGTAGGTGTTCCACCACCGGCCGAATTCGGGGCTCGCCTCGGTCAGTGCACGGACCAGCTCCACGGACCGAGCGTCGTCCGGGCGCTGGCCCACGGCCGCGCGAAACTGGCTCAGCACAGCCCGCGCGGCCGCCTCCCAGAACGGCATCCGTGCGCGGTTCTCCTTGTCCGTGAACATCATCCACAGCAGATTGCGCAGGCCTTCAGGTAACACGGCGGGATCATGCCTGATTCGAACGTACGGGGCGTTCCAGGCGATGAAGTCGAAGTACCGGTCGAACATGACGGAAGGGTTCGGCGCGGTCGCGTCGACGAGGCGCTGGACCCGGGGCTCGACCTCGTCCGGGGCGGTTCGCGCCGGCGGCACCGGCAGGCCGGCCAGGACACGCAGGTGCCGGTGCTGGTCGGCATCGAGCCGCAGTGCGCGGGCCAGCGCGTCCACGACCTGTGCGGACGCCGCGATCGAGCGGCCCTGCTCCAGCCACGTGTACCAGGTGAGCGAGAGCCCGGCCAGCTCGGCCACCTCCTCTCGGCGCAGGCCGGGGGTCCGGCGCTGGCCGACGCCGTCGGGCAGGCCGACGTCCGCGGGCCGCAGGGCTGCCCGACGCGCGCGCAGGAAGGTGGCCAGTTCGGCGCGGTGCATAGAACCTCGTCCCCTTGCTGTCCAGGAGTCCTGGGTATCACCATCGCAACCAGGTTGTCGGCGGTGACCGTGGCTAGCTTTACGCCCCATGGATGATCGTGAGAATTCAGTTCTTGTCATCGGCGCGACCGGACAGCAGGGCGGTGCGGTGGCCCGAGCGCTGCTGGGACGCGGGCGGAAGGTGCACGCGCTGGTACGTGACCCGCAGCGGCCCGCCGCGCGGGCGCTTCAGGCCGCGGGGGCCCGGCTCGTCGTCGGCGATCTGGACGACCCGGCATCGATCCGCACGGTCATGGCGGACGTGAGCGGCGTCTTCCTGATACTGAGCAGCGTGGCCTCGGGCACCGTGAGCCTGGCGGACGTCGAGGCCGAGGTACGGCGCGGCAGACGCGCCGCCGACCTCGCGGCACAGGCCGGCGTCGACCACCTCGTGTACAGCTCGGTTGCGGGCGCCGACCAGGACACCGGCGTTCCGCATCTGGAAAGCAAGGGGCTCATCGAAGCGCATATCCGGGATCTCGGCCTGCCTGCCACCGTCCTGCGGCCGGTGTTCTTCATGGAGAACTTCACGACCGTCACCCGCCCCGTCCTGACCGAGAACGGGCTGGTCGTCTCCCTCGCTCTGCGTCCGTCCAGCCGGCTGCCGCTGATCTCGATGGCCGACATCGGCGAGTTCGCGGCATTGGCGTTCGACGAGCCGGCGGCGTTCATCGGTCAGACCGTGGTGATCGCGGGTGACCATCTCGCCGCCTCGGAGATAGCCGAACGGCTCGGCGAGGCGGCCGGGATTCCGGCACGTTTTCACCAGACCCCGCTCGAGCAGCTGCGCGCCTTCGACGAGGAGGTCGCGAAGATGTTCGCCTGGTTCGATTCCGGCGCGATGGAACAGCCCGATCTGCCGGCTCTGCGTGCCCTGCACCCGAAAGTCCTGACGCTGGCGGCGTGGCTGCGGTCAGCTGGTTGGCGCCCGTAGGAGGCCGGCGATTTCGGCGGCTAACCAGTTCCTCGCGCACCGCTTTCGCGAACGCCATTCACGGCATCGCGTACGCCTGCCAAACCCGAGTTTCTCCCGTCAGTGGGCCTTCCGTGTGGTGTCCTCCTACACTCCCAACATCCGAACGCTGCTGTACGCCCGCAGGCCCGGCGGTTCCGGAACAGCCGCCGGCAGCAGGATGGCCGTCGTGGCGATGCCGAACACGCCGGGTGAGCAGCGCCTCGACGGCGTGGAACAGGAGGCCGCAATGATACGCGACAGATTCCGCGGCGGAGTCGAGGTTCTCAGCGGTCCGACCGCGACCCACGATTCCGTCGTGGCGGCGCTACGGAGCCGGCCGTGGGTTCATTTCGCCTGCCACGGGGTGAGTAACCCCACCGCACCCTCGACCAGCCACCTTCTCCTGCATGACGATCGACTGACAGTTGCGGACATCGCGGCGTTGCGGCTGGAAACAGCAGAGTTCGCTTTCCTCTCCGCCTGCTCGACCAGCCGGCCGACGACAGCTCTGACCGACGAGACGATCCATCTCGCGTCCGCATTCCAGCTCGCTGGATATCGCCGGGTTATCGCCACTCTGTGGCCCATCGAGGACAGATCGTCGGCCCACATATCAGACGCGGTCTATGGCTTCCTCGCCGATGGTGGTACTGACGCCACCGCCGACGCCCTGCACGCCGCCGTTCGCCGCCTTCGCGCCGCGCATCCGGCCAAGCCGTCAATCTGGGCAGCTCACATCCACGTCGGGGCCTGACGCCGAGTCTGTCCAGACAGCGGCTCTGTTCCACCTTCGGTGAGAAAGCCAGTGCCGAGGTCCGGAGCGTGGGCCGCAGGGCCCGCGTCCGCCGACCCGAACCGGCCGCCTCCCTCCGTGACGGCGATGGACACCCTGGGCGGCGGCCGCGATCCTCAGCGGCTGGCACACCCTGCGCAGCCGTGACGCTTGACCGCCGGACCCAGAGGTGGACCGGGCCCTGGCGTGGATCAGCCGACACGCAGCCGCTCACCGGGCAGCGTGACCTCGTCTCCCCGCCGTAGCTGGCGGCCGCGGCGGGTCTCGACCTCACCGTTGACGCGAACGTCCCCGTTGGCGAGCACTGTCCTGATCTCCGCGCCCGCCTCCACCACGTCGGCGAGCTTGAGGAACTGACCCAGGCGGATGACGTCGTCACGAATACTCACTTCACGCATCCGCCCAGCATGCCGGACCATCGCAGCGACTGACCGGCCGGCTGTGGGCTCCGCCGGGAACAGGGAACGTCACGGCGATGCCCGAAGCCGGCAACACCCGGACCTGCCGAAACAGCACATTGTACTTCAAAGCGCGACGTCTTTGATCTCGTGGTGACATCATGACCGAGGTTCACGCCGGACTGCCATCCATCTCTCGTCGTTTTCTGCCCACGAGCAAGGGAGACCAACTGTGGCGCGCTCGGGTCGCTTTCGCCGAAAACTAATGTGCACGGCCATCGTCGGATTTCTTGCCGCCGGCGTGCCGGCCGCGGCCGGTGCACCGCCCGCATCGGGTACGGCCGCGAGCACCTCGCCAAATGCCGTCATCGTCTGGGACCGTAACGCGCAGACCGCGATCTGGGATGTGGCCGGGCAGCAGCCGCAGGTACAGGCACGCAGCTTCGCGATGGTGCACGGAGCGGTCTACGACGCGGTGAACGCCATCTCCGGGCGCCCCTACGAGCCCTATCTCAGCGCCCCGCGCACCAACGGCCGCGAATCCGTGAACGCGGCGGTCGGCACCGCGGCCTTCCAGGTTCTCAGCTCGCTTTTCCCCGCCCAGCAGGCGCGTCTGCAGGCACAGTACGACGAGTGGATGGCGACCGTCCCGGACAGTGCCGCGAAGCGCGGCGGGGTCTCGGTGGGCAGCCAGACCGCCGCCGCGATGATCCGGGCGCGCCAGGATGACGGGGCGTTCGGCGACCCGGCCTGGCCGGTGGGGGAACCGAGCCCGGCCAGTGGCGGCCGACCCCGCCCACCTACGCCTCCGACACGGCGTGGGTGGCGGAGCTCAAGCCGTTCCTCCTGCCGAGTACGTCGATGTTCCGCAGCGCCGGCCCGCCCGCGCTGACCTCCGCCCAGTACGCCCGCGACTTCAACGAGGTCAAGGAGATCGGCGCGGTCAACAGCACCACCCGCACCCTCGACCAGACGCAGGCCGCGATCTGGTGGCATGACCGTCACCTGGGCGAGTGGGAGATCAAGCGGCAGCTGGCCACGGGCCAGCACCTGAACGTCCTGCAGACGGCGCGGATGTTCGCCATGGTGGACATCTCCGAGGCCGACGCGACCACCGCCTGCTACAACGAGAAGGCGGCCTGGATGTTCTGGCGGCCGGTGACCGCGATCCAGCTGGCGGACACCGACGGCAATCCGGCTACTGCGGCCGACCCGAACTGGATGCCGCTGCTCGTGACACCACCGCACCCCGATTTCACCTCGGGGCACACCTGTTTCACGGCGGCGAGCATGTCGGCGCTGGCGTACTTTTTCGGCCGGGACGACATAGCCTTCAGCGCCTACAGCGAGGCCTCGGGCACCACCCGGTATTTCCGGAGCTTCTCGCAGGCCATCGCCGAGGTGATCGAGGCTCGTATCTGGGGTGGAATCCACACCCGGACGGCCGACATCGAGGGTGCGAAGATCGGCGCAAAGACCACCGCCTACGCGGTCAGGAACTTCTTCCGCCCCCGGAGATAGCTGAAAGTCATGCGTCAGCGGGCCTGACGCTGCGGGCTGTTGACCGCGGCGCCAGGCGGCGCGGGGCGCGGCCCGCTGAGGGACCTGCCCGGCTTCCCCCAAACGATCGCGGCTGCTGACAGCGGCGCCCAGGTCACAGCGCGATGTGGCCGGCCGCCACAGGCGCGGCGTTGAGCGGACACGGACGGACAGGGGCTTTCCGAGGGCTGGTCCTCACAACGGCGACCTACGGGTGATGCCACCACGTGGCATGGTCGGGCTAGTCTCTGCGTAGCGACCCGACCACCCGCCGACTCTCCGCAGTCGGCCCCACCCAGAGGAGTTGGCGGATGACGCGGCCCACTCCTCCCCACACCGTCCTGCCCGAGTTCCCAGTGCGAGGCAAGTTCCGCGCCGCCGACGAGGCAACCGGCTTGAAGAAGCTGCTCCCTCTGTCAGGCAGGTACGACGGCGCTCGTCTTCTGATCGGCCGGCCTCCCGGCGGCACCATCCGCCGCACCAACGCCGAGGACCGCTGCCGCACCGTGTTCGCCGGGGCGTCGCCGGCCATACGCCATCGACAGCCGTCAAGAAGACGAGAAAATATACTCGGAGATTCATATGTCAAGCGAAAATCCAGTATCGATTTTCATAAGCTACTCTCACACAGATAGGAGTCTCGCTCGCCTACTGGCAGCCGAACTTGAGTCAGGAGGGGCTCGAGTATGGATCGATGAAGGTGAGCTCAGGATCGGCGACTCGCTCGTTGAGCGCATATCAGAGGCGATATACGAGGTAGACTTCCTTCTTGCCCTCGTCTCACCCACCTCGATAAGATCAGGTTGGTGCCAACGAGAGATCGCGCTCGCAATGAACGGGCAGATCTCCAACAAGAAGATAAAAGTCCTTCCCCTCTGTATCGAGAATGTCGTGATGCCGCCGACTCTACGCGATCGCGTATACCTCGATCTAAACGAGGACTGCGTTGGATCAGTCGCCGACAAAGTACTGCGAGATGTGAGATCCCATCACGAGGCAGGAACGTCGAGATCCGCACCTGGAGCTGGGATCCAGCGACAGCGGCCGGCTCCTGATTCCAACGGCCCAAACAACGCCCCACCCCCGTCACCCGTGCTTACTCCGCAGGGTTTCCGGCTGGGCCCGCTGTTCACGGATCTCCTGATCGTAGAGGGAGACGGAGAGCATCCCATACCGGAGCATTCAGCGAGGATCATCCTCGATCCGCAGTTCGTGAACCTGCCGGACGAACTCGCCGAATGGCGAGAAGAAATCGAGGCCGAACAGGCCAGACGCCGGAACGAGGGACTAACACATTTCTGGAACGGCCTTCGTTATGCGGTGGCGGGCTTTTCCGTGACCAGAGTCGGGGTGGACGAGGAGCCGGAGATCTTCTTAAGGCTGAAGAACGCCGACTACTTCACATTTCTTGCGGCACAGCAGCTAGACAGAGAGTTTCGCGACGGCTCGACACCTCGCAGCAGGTACCTGGATCCCGAAGATCCGCAGAATGCACCGGACTTCATGTGCTGCAGCTTTGGCGTGAATGTCGCAGTTGTATCGGCCGACAACAAAGCCATATTCGCGCGACGGAGCGCGCAGGTCGGCTCGGGCGCGCTCCTCTGGAACTCATCGGTCAACGAGGCGATATCAAGATCCCTGGACTCGCAGGGCAGGAAACCCCCGAACCTGTTCGATGTCGCACGCCGTGGGATATCGGAGGAACTCGCGATCCACAGCAACGAGTACGGACTGGAACTGCTGGCCATCTCCATCGATGTCAACAAACAACAATGGGGCGCACTTTTCCTTGCGTCACTGAACAGACTTTCCGCACATGAAGTTGTAGAGCGAAGAAGTCGCGGTGTCCCGGACAAGTGGGAGAACACGGCCCTTGACTACGAGGAGTTCCAGATCGATCCCGTCATCAAATATCTGCTACGACCAGACCGCATAAACGACTGGGCGACGTCGGCGGCTCCACTTTTCTACCTTTCCCTGGTCCGCCGCTTCGGCCGCGCCAGCGTCGAGCAGCGCTCCACACAGATAATAGCCGGGATAGATTCCGCATAGTGTTACAGTACGGTGTCGACCACAAGGCTACGGGTGCCCACGACCCGCTTTCGACAGTAGTCATGCTGTGTCGACCCCGGTTCCCCCCACGTTGGGTTGCGAAAGCCCGGCGCCCCGCAGCCGACACTCCGGCGCGGGGACCGGGCTTTCAGCGACTCAGGTACTGCGGTTCAGGAATTGACCGGCTCGTAGCCGAGACGGAGAGCCGGATTGCCTGCGTGGCTCTCGGACTGCTCTGCGGCGGAGGGCGTCCGGTGGCGGGGGACGAGCAGGGAGCCGAGCGTTCCGACGCCGGTCGCGGCCGCGCCGACGACCAGGGCGACGCGGATGCCGTCGGTGAAGTCGGCGGCGCTGGCGTAGCCGCCGACCGCGGCGAACACCGAGGCCAGGACCGCGATGCCGAAGACCCCGCCGACCTCACGGACGGCGTTGTTGACGCCGGAGGCCACGCCCTCGAACTCGGTCGGGACCGAGCCCATGACCACGTTGGCGACCGGGACGAAGAACAGGGCCATGCCGATGCCGGAGACGATGAAGGCAGGCACGAGGGTCGGGAACGAGGTGTCGGGGGCCAGGTCGGCGCGCAGCCACAGCAGCCCGACGGTCATCATGGCCAGGCCGGTGATCATCAGCGGGCGCCCGCCGATCCGGTCGGACAGCGGGCCGGCGATGGGCGCCACGATCAGCGGCATCACCGTCCAGGGCAGGGTGCGCAGACCGGCGCCCAGCGGCGAGTAGCCCATGACGTTCTGCAGGTACTGGGAGATCAGGAAGATCGAGCCGAACATCCCGAAGGAGAACAGGACCGCGACCGCGTTGACCGCGGCGAATCCGCGGCGGCGGAACAGGCTCACCGGCAGCATCGGCGCGCCGCCGTTCCGCTCGGACCGCAGCTCCCAGGCGACGAACGCGACCAGTCCGACCGCACCGGCGATCAGTGCGCCAAGCACCCCGGCGCTCGTCCAGCCGTGGTCCTGCCCGCGGACCACACCGAGGACCACCCCGAACAGGCCCAGGCTGACCAGGACGGTTCCCGTGACGTCCAGCCGGCTGGACGGCTCACGGCTCTCGGTGAGGCGGGTGAAGGCCAGGGGGATCACAGCGAGGCCCAGCGGGACGTTCACCCAGAAGATCCACTGCCAGGCCGCGCCCTGCGTGATGGCCCCGCCGACCAGCGGCCCGAGCGCGATGGCCAGACCGGAGACCGCGCCCCAGATACCCAGGGCGGCGCCGCGGCGCTCGGCCGGGACCGCGGCCGACAGCAGGGTCATCGACAGCGGCAGCACGATCGCCCCGCCGACGCCCTGCACGGCCCGGGCGGCGATGAGCGTGCCGACGCCCGGTGCCAGTGCGGCGGCGGCACTGGCCACGGTGAAGATCGCCAGCCCGGCGGCGAAGACGCGGCGCCGGCCGAGCCTGTCTCCCAGCGCCGCCGCGGGCAGCAGCAGGACCGCGAAGCTGAGGGTGTAGGCGTTAACGGTCCATTCCAGCTCGGCCAGGCTGGCGTGGAGGTGCTCGCGGATCGACGGCAGCGCCATCGTGACCACCAGGTTGTCCAGGGAGGTCATGAAGGCGGCGATACAGGTGACGACGAAGGTCCAGGTGAGGCGGTTCCGGTCGGTGGCCATCAGGCCTTCCCTCCAAGGTAGTGACTGACCACTTCCTTACGCGGCCAAAAAAATGCCGCGGATGACTCGTGTTGCTGCTCAGTCGATGCCGGTCACACCGGCGCGCCGGCGCCGCTACCGACATCCGTGCCCGCGCCCGCGCCCGCGCCCGCGCCGGAATCGTCGACGACCGCGTCGGCATCGGCGTCGGCGGGCTCGGAGGCCGGACCCGTGAAGCCTTCGGCGAGCACCGTCTTGCTCACCGCAATGCCCACGCCATCCGTGCAGATGATCTGCGCCCAGCGCTCGTCGAGGGCGGGCAGATCCATGGCCGCCGAGACGTTACAGAGCATCCCCATGGCGAAGAAGGCGCGCACGACGTCGACGTCCAGGCCACTGAGACGCTCGACCACGTACCAGAGATCCCGGAACCCCCGCCGCGTCGCGGCCCGGATGTCCGGGTCGCCGCACGCGGCGTACGCCTGCATCTGCATCAGCAGGTAGCTGGGTTCGGCCAGCAGGTCGTTGTAGGCCTGCGCCATCGCGGCCATGGCCTCCTGGCCGGACCGCTCCCCCGCCGCGACCTCGAAGGCCGCGACCGTCCGGGCGAACGTCTCCTTCACGGCCGCCAGGAACAGGCCCTTCTTCGAGCCGAACAGCCGGAACAGGTAGGGCTGGGAGATGCCGGCCGCCGTGGCGATCGACTCCGTCGACGTGCCTTCCAACCCACCCCGCGCGAACTCCGACACGGCAGCGGCAAGCACCGATACACGGCGTTCCTCCGCCGTCTGCCTCGCCCCTGTCGCTGCCACAAGGACGAAGGTAGTGGCCACTCACTACTTCGTCAAGCGGACGCGCCACGTCCAGGGCCACGGCTCCCTGACCACCGCGGCCTGGACGGTGCGAGCGCTAGCGCAGCGCGCGGAAGAACGCGCGGATGTCGGCGGTGAGCAGATCAGGGGCTTCCAGGGCGGCGAAGTGGCCGCCGCGGTCGAACTCCGTCCAGTGGGTGATGTTGTTGCCGCGTTCGGCGTAGCGGCGGATGGGCAGGTCCTGGGCGAACACGGCGACACCGGTGGGGGTGGTGGCCGGGGCGGTATGCCAGCTGTTCGCGTGCATGTTCTCGTAGTACAGGTTGGCGACGGATCCGGCCGTGCCGGTGAGCCAGTGGAGCATCGCGTTGGTCAGCAGCAGGTCCCGGTCGATGGCGGCCTCGGGCAGGTCGGCGGCGGGATGGGTCCACTCCTTGAACTTCTCGACGAGCCAGGCGAGCTGGCCGACCGGCGAGTCGGTGAGGGCGTACGCCACCGTCTGCGGCCGGGTGGCCGAGATCTTGAAGTAGCCGCTCTGGTCGTCCAGGAAGTCCTTCGCGAATGCCAGCCGCGCCTGCTCGGCGTCGGTGAGCGTGGCGCGTTCGGTATCCGGAATGTCGCCGAAGGGGATGAAGCCGAAGGTGGCCGCGTTGACGTGGATGCCGACGACCTGCCCGGTCGCGGCACGGCCGAGTTCCGGGGCGACCAGCGCGCCGAGGTCACCGCCCTGCACGCCGTAACGGTCGTAGCCGAGCCGGTTCATCAGCTGCGCCCAGGCCCGCGCGATGCGCCCGCTGTTCCATCCGACATCCCGTGTGGGGCCGGAGAACCCGAAGCCTGGCAGCGACGGGATCACCAGGTGGAAGGCGTCGGCCGGGTTCCCGCCGTGCGCCGCCGGATCGGCCAGCGGGCCGATGATCTTGCCGAACTCGACCACCGAGCCGGGCCAGCCGTGCGTGAGGACCAGCGGCAGCGCATCCGACTGCGGGGACCGCACATGAAGGAAGTGGATCCGCTGCCCGTCGATCTCGGTGGTGAACTGCGGGATGTCGTTCAGCGCCGCCTCGTGCCTGCGCCAGTCGTACGAGGTGCGCCAGTGCTCGACCAGGTCCTTGAGGTAGCCCAGGGGCACCCCTCGGGACCAGCCGACACCGGGCAGCTCGCTGGGCCAGCGCACGGCCGCCAGTCGGCGGTTCAGGTCGTCGAGGTCCGCCTGGCGGATATCGATCCGGAACCGGGTGATTGTTTCGCTCATGTCCGGAACGTTAGAGATCCTTGCGGACAGCTCCTGTCCTCAGCTTTCCCGGCCGCCGGCACCGGCCAGCTCCGTGGCTGAGGCGGCGTCGCCGAGTCTGCGGGCGAGCGCGCGGATGTGGTCCCTGAGCTCGGGCGGGTTGAGTACCTGGAAGTCGATGCCCTTCAGCGCGACGTAAAGGGCGATCTTGTCGAGGGAGTCGCCACCCGCGTGGAACAGGCAGCTGTCGGCGTCGCGGGGCTCGAGACGGCCCGAGGTGGGCGAGGTGTGCTCGGCGACGACCTGAAGCGGCGCGTGGAACAGGATCGTCGCCTGGTATCGGTACGGAGCGGCGGTGAGGGCGTTCGCGACATAGGCATGCGCTCCCTCGGCAGGCTCGGGCCGAGGCGTGAATCGTGGCCCGGGCCGCGGTGGTGCCGGGTCCATGCGGTCGACGCGGAAGGTGCGCCAGTCGTCGCGGTCGAGGTCGAAGGCGAGCAGGTACCAGCGCCGGCCGGTGTGCACCAGGCGGTACGGCTCGACGCGGCGGGTGCGCTGCTGATAGCCGAATCGGACGCCTTCGTGGGCCCGGCAGGCGGCGGCCAGCGCGAGGAGCAGATCCGGGTCCACGGTCGGACCGGGGCCGGTCAGCGGCAGGATGGCTGACCGCATCGCGTCGACCCGATGGCGCAGCCTGGACGGCAGGACCTGTTCGAGCTTGGCGAGCGCACGCAGCGACGTCTCCTCGATCCCGGTGACCGTCCCGGTGGCGGCGCGCAGGCCGACGGCCACGGCGACGGCCTCGTCGTCGTCGAGCAGCAGCGGGGGCAGGGCGGCGCCCGCGCCGAGCCGGTACCCGCCGCGGGTGCCGGTGGCGGACTCAACGGGGTAGCCGAGGTCGCGCAACCGGTCGACGTCGCGGCGCACCGTGCGGGTGGTGACGCCCAGCCGCTCGGCGAGCTCGGCGCCGGGCCAGTCACGGCGGGACTGCAGCAGGGACAGCAGCCGTAACAGCCGAGCCGACGTTTCCAGCATCCGCGCGCAGCTCCCTTCGAGCTGAGGAACGAAACTGTCCTCAGGAGTCTCCAGGGTGGCTGGTACCGGCCCGCGAACCGGGCCGACCGGGCTGAGCGGCAGTCCGGTCGTCCGGGCACCTCCGGAAAACGGCGAAACCACGGCGAGACCCAGATCCTCGAGGTGCTGGCACCCCCGCCGACGGCGTGCCGCTCGCCGGCGGCGGCTGGCCACCGACCTACGCCGCCCGCCGATTCGCCTGGCATACCCTCGACCACGTCTGGGAGATCCAGGACAAGTCCTGAGCTCAGTCGCTCCGCCTTCGGAGGTCGAGACGTTCGAGCGCTACCCGCCCGTATCGGGGGTGGCGCACCAGGGCCGCTCCTCGTAGCGAATGCCGTGCCGGGCGGCGATCGGGTTGATCTTCACTGGATCGAGCACTCCGCCGGTGAGGACGGTCGGGCCGGCCTCGAACAGGTCCTCGAGGTAGCGCTCCCAACCGCCGGGCGAGGAGATCTGCAGTACCCGAGGTGGTGGCGTCGAGATGCGGCGCAGCGCGTGGGGAACGCCCTGTGGAAGCAGCGTGAACATGCCAGCCGACGCCGTGTAGGTCCGGTCCTCGAAGTCGACGCCCAACACACCTTCCAGCACGTAGATGCACTCGTCCGCGTGCAGATGGACGTGCCGGGGGATGTCGGCCGCCACGGACACCTCCAGAAGGGAGAAGCTCCCGCCGGTGTCCTCGGTGCGTGCCTTGACCGCGAAGGCAGGCGGCAGGGGAACGCGGCCCGGCCGGGTCTGGGCGTCGCCAAGCATGATGAAGCGATCGTCAGGCATGGTTGGTCACCTCCAGATACGGAAAAGATCTGGGACAAGTTGTTCCGAAGATGTGGAACATCTTGCCCCGGAATTCCACGATGGGCAAGTGCCGCTGGGCGGGGTCGAACCATGAGCTAGGTCGAACCACAGGCGGGCTCGCCCCAGGACGCGAAGGGAAGCCACACCACATGGCCAGCGAGTCGACGCACTCGCCGGGAGCCGGGGCGGTTGATCCGCGTGTGCTGCGCAGCCGCGCCGCCGCCCTCGCCGCAGCCCGCGCGATCCTGCTCGAAGACGGATGGGAGGCCGTCACCCACGTCGCGGTCGCCGCCCGCGGCGGGATCGGGCGAACCACTCTCTACCGGCACTGGCCCGACACCATCGCGCTCCTGCGCGACGTGCTCCGTGAGCAGATGGAGATCGACCACACCGTTCCCACCGGCGTCCTGCGCGATGACCTGACCAGTGAGCTGGATGTGCTGCGCGGCCAGCTCCACCGACCGCCGCTGGAACGGACGATGCGGGCGGTGATCGAGCGCGCACCGACCCATCCGGCCTATGGCGAGCTCAAGGAGTTCCTGTACCAGGAGGGCTCGCGCGTCCTCGGGGAAATCGTCCGCTCCGCGGTCGCGCGGGGTGAGCTCGACGCACGGCTCGACCCCTCCCGGGCGGTCGACCAGTTGGCCGGGCCGCTGATCTACCGGCGGCTGCTCGCCGGGCAGACCTTCACCGCCGCCTATGTCCATGACCTTGTCGACGACTTTCTTCGGGCGCACCGACCCCGCTCGTGATTCAATCGATGCCGGTGGAGGTCGGCTCAGCCCGAGACAGGAAAAGATTCTCCCTGATCACGTTGAATCGCGCGCCGCACGAGCGGTACGTCCAGCGCCGGTAACCCGAGCTCCAGTCGTCCTGACGTCGACTGGCAGACCACGATCCTGAAAAGATCCGCCTTGATCTTGAACTTCTCCGCACCCCGGACCTCGCGTACCTGCTCGACGTCGAGCCGGGACGGCAGGCGTGTAACTCGGTTACGGCTACAGTAGTAGAAGGATCGCCACGTCAACGTTCTCCCGTCGAGGATCAGAACCCCGAAAGACCAGCGAGGTGGCACCGCATCCGCGGCGCCGCGCAGAAAACACGTGACGGACACGGGATTTTCGACGAACAGGCCTGCGCCCATCTCAGCCGTGACCTGGCTGACGGAATCCGGGTCGGGTGGTCTCAAGACCAGGCATTTTCAGTGCTCGCCAGTGAATTCTTGCGCCGCTCGTGGGCCGCGACCGAATTCGCCGATCGATCCCGTGGCCGACGGCGGTACCTCGACGACGAAGAAAAGGAAGATGGTTTTGGTCGAAAGATCATGGAAGCCGTCGGGGAACAGCTCACGGGCGGCCGGGTCGGGCTGCGGCTCGCCGCTGACGGAAAGACGGAAGCCGGCGGCGGTGAAGGCATCGGTCATCGCATGCAGTGGCTTGCGCCAGAACCTCATCGGGGCAGACTGCCCGTTGAGCGTCCAGTTGAAATCATAGCTGGTGGTTGCAAAGTAGTCAGGCCGAGGGTTGCGGATCGTGTAGGCCACAAAAGGATGGTCCACCGACGCGATCAGCCGGCCGCCGGGCCTGAGGACTCGCCGCATCTCGGCCAGTGTCGCCCCCCAGTCCTCCAGGTAGTGCAGCACCAGTGACGCGACCACGTCATCGAACGCTCCGTCGGCGAACGGCAGACGGTCGCGCAGGTCGACCAGATGCAGGGCTATGTCGTCACCCAGACGTTACCTGGCCAACGCCAGCATTTCGGCGCTGGCGTCGATGCCGGTGACGACCGCACCGCGATCGCGCAACGCAGCAGACAGGGGCCCTGTGCCACAGCCGGCGTCCAAGATCCGACGGCCGGCCACGTCCCCGGCGAGGTCCAACATCGCGGGGCGCTCGTAGTACGCATTCACGAGACTGTTCTCGGTCTCCGCCGAGTACGCCTGCGCAAAGCTGTCGTAGTCATTAACCCGGGCCGGATCCACGGACTGGGCGAGATTCTCGGGCACATCGGCTACTCGGTCCACCGCCACAGCCTAATAGGTCAGCTCACGCCGAACGCCTACGGTGTGAGGGCTCGGGTCAGAATGCTGGCGGCGGCCGCCCGGGAGGACACTCCGAGTTTCGCGAAGATGCGGGTGAGGTGGTGTTCGATCGTCTTTTCGCTCAGGAAGAGGGCGGCGGCGATCTCCCGGTTGCTTTTTCCGGAGCGGATGAGTCTCGCGACGTCCAGTTCACGATCGGTAAGGGCCGCGACCTGGGCGGCGGTCCGGCCATCGGCTGCGATCCGGCGGCCATTGCTCGTAGCCCGTCCACCACCAGCGGGCCGGCGGCGGCGCTCGCGCTGCCCGAGGCGGCGCAGCTCGCGGCCGGCCTGCTTCTGGTAGCCGTAGGCGCCGAACCGGGACAGATCCGCCTCGGCGTCGGTGAGCTCCACGACGGCCAGGGCCGTCTCACCGGCGGCGGCAAGCGCCCGTCCCACCACTATCCGGGTTCTCGCCTGTTCGACGGGGTTACCGGCCAGGCCCAGCAGCGCGGCGGATTCCTGGGCGAGTTTCACCGCCGCCGCGGCCTCACCCATCGCGAGGCAGACGCCGGCCCGGGCACGGCTCGCCCAGCCGGCTCGTCCGGGCAGGCCCAGGTTGTTCGCGCTCTGCGCGGATCGTTCGGCCCAGCGGCCGGCGGCGTCGACCCGTCCGCGGGCAAGCTCCGCCCGGGTCAGGACCTCATACCAGTAGGGGCGGTCCGGCAGTTCGGCTCTCGGCAGCTGGGGTCCGCCGCCCGTCGCGAGCACCAGGTCGACACAGCCGTGGGGGTCACCGGCTTCCAGCTGCGCCTCGGCGAGGAAGAGCCCGGCGGTTGTGGTCGTCAGGTGCGCGGAGCTGTCGATGGTCTCCAGTGCCCGCTGGCCGTAGCGCACCGCCGCGGCGAAGTCACCGGCGACGGTCGCGGCATAGCAGCGCAGGCCGGCGGCCCAGACGTAGGTCTCCTTGACCGCGGTGAGATGGGCGACCTCGATCGCATCGTCGTAGCGGCTGATCGCGCCCGGCACGTCCCCCTTCCACTGCAACGAGTAGCCCAGCGCGGTCAACACGGCGGTGAGCAGGTGGCCCTGCCCGGTCGTCTGGGCGATCTGGAGGGCTCGGTCGCAGTGCTCGATCGCGTCGTCGACCCGTTCGCTCAGGGCCTCCGCGAACGCGAGCCAGGTGAGGGCGTCGACTCTCGGGGACAGCCGATCATCATCGAGGTCGACCAGCATGCCGCGGGCCGTGTCGATGGCCTCGAAGGCGGCACCGGTGCTGCCCATCCGCCATTCGCCCAGCGACAGCAGGCCAAGCGCGGCCACCGTCAGCGCCGGGTCGTCGGCGTGGACGCCACCGGCGAGCGCGTTACGGGCCCAGGTCCGCGGGGCGGTCGGATCGTCGCTCCAGGTGAGGATCCCTCCGATGGCCAGCCGCAGCTGGCAGGCTTCCGCCGAGCCGGGGTCGGCGATCTGGTCGAGGGTCTCGTGCAGGATGGCCAGTGCCTCGGTGTGCCGTCGGAGCAGGTAGTCCAGGCCGGCGCAGGCCACGACCACGGCCACCCGCGACATCCTGTCCGGCGCGGCCAGCTCCAGGGCCGCCCGCAGGCAGTCGCGGCTTTCCTCCAGCCGGCCCGCGGCCCGAAGGCTGTCCGCCGCGGCCAGCAGGAGCTCTCGGCGATGGTCGGACGTCCGGGCCGTCTCGGGGATCAGCCGCAGCGCTGCCTGGAACCACCCGGCTGACGTCGCGGGATCCTGCGAGGCCACCTCCTGCCCCGCTCGGGTCAGCAGCTCGACGGCGTTGAGGTCGCCGGGCCGCGCGGACGGTTCGATGTGGTGCGCCAGCACGGCGGAGGAAGCGCCCCACGCTGCCAGTGCCTCGGCGGCACGCGCGTGGGCGCCGAGGCGCCATCCGGCTCCGGCGGCCTGATAGGCGGCCCGGCGCACGATCGGATGGCGGAACCGGAACTGGCGCGCCGGCGCGATGGGCTGGACGAGTGTGTGGGTTCGCAGTTCGTCGAGGGCGGCAAGCGCGTCGTCGTCGTCGAGATCCGCGGCGATGGCGGCGAGATCCACCTGGAAGGGGTCCCCGATGACCGCGGCGCCGTCCAGCAGCCTTCGGGCCCGCGGGCTCAGCGCGCTCAGTTCGCCGGCGATGGCCTCGCGTACCGCCGGGGGACGGGGTCCGCGTGGGCGGCGGCTTCCACCTCCGGCCGGTGCGCCAGGACGGCCGCCGCGCCGGACGACTCGCTCGACGCGCGGGCCAGCTCAAGAAGGTAGAAGGGGTTCCCGCCGCTGTCCTGGTAGATCCGGCGCCGCGCCCCCGGATGCAGGCCGGGCCGGAACAACCCATCCGCCTCCTGCTCGCTCAGGGGGGCGATGTCGAGCCGGCGGGCACTCCCGTCCCTGACCGCGGTTGCCAGCTCCGTCGCGAGCGGCGGGGGGACCTCCTCCTGGCGGAAGGCCATGGCGAGCAGTAGCTGCTCACGGACCGGATGGCGCAGCAGGTAGGACAGCATCTCCGCCGACGCCGGATCGGCCCAGTGCATGTCGTCCAACGCCAGCAGTACGGGACGGGCCTCGCTCAACGCCCGCAGCAGGGCCCGTAGTGCCCAGTGACCGCGATGCCGTTCCTCCCGCAGACGCGACGGATGCGTCTCCTCCCCCGACCCCCAGGACGGGAGGATCCGGGTGAGCTCGCGGTCGGCCTCCCGAGGAAGCGGCAGACCGGACGTACCGACCGCGGCGACGTGGTCGTCGAGGGCATCGACGAACAGCCCGAACGTGCGGTCGCGCTCGTACTCCGTCGCCCGGCCGTACAGGGTCAGCACGTCCGCGGCCCGCGCGCGAACGACCAGCTCCCGTAACAGCCGTGTCTTGCCGATACCCGGCTCACCGGCCAGGAGCAGTACTCCCGACCGGCCCTCCCGCAGAGATTGAACTGCCTGCTCAACCGCGCCGAGCTCACGCTCGCGCCCCAAAGGAACGGCCTCCCCCGCCGACATGCCCCCTATTATCGCCGATGCGACCCCCCATTCCCGCAGGGTCCGGGAATCCGGACTCGGGGGCACGTGTTCGGGATTTTCCCGATGTCGCCAGCAGGAGAAACACCGACGATCCGGCTATGCAGCCAAGCGCAGCAGCAGCAGCAGCAGGAGCCGCGTCATGACACCGTCGGCCGCAGACCACCGCATCCTGCGGGCAGTTCACCATGCACGCCAGATACCGCCCGACGATGCTTCCGGGGACACTGGTGGCGCGGGCGGCACGGGCGGCGATTCCGCTACGCCCGGGCAACTCGAACTGGCGACTTCAACCCCCTTCGACTTCCTCTTCGCCGGTCTGGCCGCGAACTTTCCCGACCACCACCTCCAGGGCGACCCGGCCGTCGTGCGGGCAGCCCTCGAACGGCTGGGAAACGCCCTGACCGAGCCGAGTACCGCCGCGGACGGGGGGCAGGCGGTTGCCGGAACATCGCCGGTCGCCGGAGCGCAGGTGGACGGACCGGCGGGAAACAGCACGATCCCGCCCGTCTACACCTACTGGGGCCAGTTCACCGATCACGACCTCACCCTGAACACCGGCGCCAACAGCACCCTCATCGGCGTCGCCAACGGGCCGGTCACTCCACTGCTGCCCACGGCGGTGGCCAACAGTCTCCGCAACGGCCGGCAACCGGCCCTCGACCTCGACTCCGTCTACGGTGGCGGACCTGTCTTCGACGACGCCGGCGCGGCAACGGCAACGGCAACGGAGACGGAGACCCCGGACGACCTGTACGACGGGGTGAGGCTGCGGCTCGGCCGCGTGGCCGAGGCCAACAACGACGGATCGCGGCCGGCGGGCGATCCCATACCGCTCGCGGCCGACGGCCTGCACGACCTGCCCCGGGACGGCTCGGTGGCGCTCGTCGGAGACGGGCGCAACGACGAGAACCTGATAGTCGCGCAGTTCCACGTCGCTTTTCTCCGTTTCCACAACGCGGTGGTCGACTGGGTGCTCGCGCACGAGCCGTACCTCGCAACCGACCGGGAGGTCTTCAACCGGGCCCGCGATCTGGTGCGCTGGCACTACCAGTGGCTCGTCGTCCACGACTATCTGAAGACGGTGGCGCTGCCCGGCGTCACGGACAAGGTTCTGCTGAGTGGCCCGCAGCATTTCGCTCCGAGGGCGGGCAAGGTCTTCATGCCACTCGAGTTCTCGGCCGCCGCCTTTCGTTTCGGGCACAGCATGGTACGGGCCGCCTACGACTACAACCAGAACTTCGGTCGGGCGGGAGGCGGGAAAGGGAAGGTACTTGATAACGCACCCTTCAGCCTCCTCTTCAGCTTCACGGGAGGCGCCAACCCGCCGTTTGTCGGGCGCACCAGTGTCCTTCCCTTCAACTGGGTGATCGAGTGGGATCGTTTCGTGGACAAGGGATCCCCCAAGCCCGACCACTTCGCCCGCAAGATCGACACCCGGCTGGCCCCGCCGCTGTTCGACCTCATCAACGAGATCGGCCCCGCGCAGGGGGTCGTGCCCGCCGACGCGGAGATCCTCAAGAGGCTCGCCGTACGCAATCTGCTGCGCGGATACCAGCTCGCCCTGCCCACCGGGCAGGCCGTCGCGGGCGCCCTCGGTGTCACGCCGCTGACCGCGGACGAACTGCTGCAGGGAAACAGCGACGAGGTGAGCGCCGCGCTGACGGACGGGGGTTTCCTGCAGGCGACCCCGCTCTGGTACTACATCCTTAAGGAGGCCGAGGTACGGGCGAACGGAAACTCACTCGGCGAGGTCGGCAGCCGGATCGTCGTCGAGACCCTGATCGGCCAGCTACGCCTGGACCCCGGCTCCTATCTGAACCAGGACAACGGCTGGAGCCCCGAGCAGGGTGTCCTCCTGCCGAACGGTGATCCAATCGTCACCATCAAGGATCTGTTCGTGTTCGCCGGTGTGCTCACCGGGCCGTGACAGCTCTCACGGCCCTCACTCCGGGCGAGCTGCTGCCTGCGTTCGAAGCCAGTACCCGCGCCAGGGAAGTCCTCGCGGAACCGCGCAACGCCTGGCGGTCGGAGCCCGAGGCACGCCGGCAGGCCTACGCGAGGCGACACGGGGTGGGCGCCGACGTCCTCGACGACCCGCCGCAGCTGGCGGCGGAACTTGAAATCGCCCTTGGCAAGGCGGATTTCCTGCCCGGAAGGTGGCTGCGCCTGGGAGCCGCCGCGGCGGAGGCCGTGGCGAGGGTCGAGGTCCCCGCCGGTTTCGGCACCGGGTTCCTCGTCTCCCCCTGGCTGCTGTTGACCAACAACCATGTGGTGCCCGACGTCGCGACGGCCGAGAACGCGCAGGTGATGTTCCGCTATCGCAACGATGCCGACGACCAGCGGACGCAGAGCGTGCGCCACACGTTGGAACCCCGACGCTGCTTCGTCACGGCGGCGGTGACCGATCTCGACTTCACCCTGGTGGCGGTCACGTCGACCGGCGACGGTGCTCCCCCGGGCAGCGTCTTCGGGTGGCTGCCCGCGATCGGAGCACAGGGCAAGATCCTCGAAGGACGTCCCGTGAACATCGTCGGGCATCCTCAGGGGCGCCCGCGGGAGATCTCCGTCCGGAGCAACCTGTTGCTGGCGGTCGAAAGCACGACCCGCCTGACGTATCAGGCCGACACCGATCGCGGTTCGTCCGGTTCCCCCGTCCTCAACGACGAATGGGAGCTCGTCGCCCTGCATCAGCGCGGTGGTGGGCTGATCGACGGCCGGCCCGTCGGCAACGAGGGCATCCGGATCTCGGCGATCGTCGAGAAAGTACGCACGATCGCGCGCGCCGTTCCAAAAACGGCCGGCGTCGACGCGAACGCCCTGCTCACCGAATTCCTCGACATCGGATGGACGCGATGACCAACCAGTTCAAAGCTCTGTTGACAGACGTACGGATCGGCGGGCACCCGGACTTCGACCGGGTCGTGATCGAATGGGACGGACCTCGACCCACCGTGGACGTCAGGTACGTGCCGGAGGTGTTCCAGGACGGATCCGGCGACCGGATCCCGCTGAAGGGGCGCGCTTTCCTGCACGTGACACTGCGGCCCGCCGACAGCGTGGACGACAACGGCAACCCGACGGTGACGCTTGCGCCGCCGGACATCCGAGATCTCGCGGCGCTGCGGCAGGTGACAAAGCCTGACGTCTTCGAGGGGATCGCCGGCTGGGGCATCGGGGTCGCGGCCCGGACGCCGTTCGAGGTCCGACCGTTCGAATCGCCTTCCCGGATCGCGATCGACGTCACCCACACCCCGCCCGGTACCGGCAACCAGCTCCTGCAGGTCGGTGCGTTCGGCGCCGCGGTGGCGACCTGGCAGTGGCGGCTACGCCTGGCCCTGCACCGGGACCTGACGGTCGATGAGGCGTTCGGGCCGCTCACCCAGGCCGCGACCCGCGACTTCCAGAGCAGCCACGGGCTTGTGGTCGACGGCGTCGTGGGCCCGGTGACGCGGGCGCGGATGCGCAGCGCCCTCAGTCTCTAAGCCGTGCGTTGCCCAGGGACCGGGCGAATCCCTGGGCACCGTCCTTCCCGGGCACCGTCCTTCCCGGGCACCGTCCTGCCTGCGCACCGTCCGGCGGTCATCGGCCACCAGGCGACGCCGGGCACTCTGGCACGCCGACTGCTTGCCGCCCTCGGCAACTTCGTAGATCCTGTAAGGATGCCGGACGGCCAGGTGGGGGATGCGGCCCGACGGATCCTGACGCAGGTGGCGCCGTGACGCCCCACGGGTCAGCCGCGGTCAGTGCGGCGTTCGGTGTCGCGGTGTACGTGTCCGCGCAGGCACGGCCGGCGGTGGACGCGGTCCTCGCCCGAACCCCGGGCATGGCGGTCATCCAGGCGGACGAGCCCGGCCCGGACGGCTGCCGGCGGATCATCGTGGACGCCGACAGCGGGCCGACACTGTCCTGGCTGGTGGAGGCCCTCCGGGAAACCCTGGGCGCTGACCTGCTCCGGACCGAGGATCCGGTGTTCACGGTCGCCTCGACGGGGAAGCTGGGCCAGCAGCTGCGGGCGTCGACCGCGACCGGGCGGGACCTGGCGTTGCTGGATGCCGACGCGGACCGCCGGGTGATCCGTCATCTGGTCGCCCATCCGGGGCAGGTCGACAGGTTCAGCGGCCGGGCCCGCCGAGTCGCGCTGCTCAGTGACGCCAGCGCGGTGCTGGACTTCGAGTCGTTGCCAGCGGAGGCGGCGCTGCCAGCCGTCGAGTCGCAGGCAGCCCACCTGCACCGGGAGACCGGTCTGGACGTGGTGCCGATTCCGCTGTCGGCCTGTGGCCCGGACGAGCTCGCCGCGATGATCCGCATGATGGCGCCGGGGTTCGGTGCGTCGGTGCTGGTCCACACGCACGTCCGGCACATCGACGCCGTCCGCGCCACGCTGCGGGCCGCACCCGCACCGCACCCCGCATCGCAACCCGCACCGCACCCGGTGCTGCTGGACGCGATCAACGACGGTCTCGCCGTGGCGGCCGTGGCGGCCGCTCTGAACCATCTGCGGCGCCGGGGCGTCGACCCCCGCCACGCCCGGGTGGCAGTCGTCGATCCGCAGCGCGGCGGGGATCTCGCCGGTCTCCTGCTGGCCGCCGGGATCCACGACCTGCTGCTGTACGACCCGGTCGCCTACGGGGTGACGCTGCTGCACGAGCTCGCGGGCCGTCTCGATCTCCTCGTCGACCTGATCGGCCTGGCGGCGCCGCCGGAAGGCCCCGCGCTACTGCGGGTCCGTCCCGAATCACCACCCCTGCTCCCGCAGGCGACCGACGGGCCGCGGCCCCTGCACGCGCTGCCCGGCCTGCTGCGCGCCGCGGTCACCGCCCACTGCCCGATCAACATGGCCGCCCGGGTCGCCGCGGTCCACGCCATCGCCGCCCAGGCCCCCTTCGGCGCGCTGCTCCCGCGGCCGGACCACCCCCAGCTCGCCCCCGCCGTCGCCGACGCCGCCCTGCGGGCACTCACCTAGCTCGGTGCCAGACTGTCCGGGTGACCAGCTTGCCGGATGGGTCTGTTTCAGAACCGTTCTGGGGCCACTCCGGGGCGGTGTCCGCGGTGGCGGTGACACCCGACGGCCGCTCGGTCATCAGCGCGGGCAGGGACGACGACACGGTGCGGATCTGGGACCGGTCGACCGGACGGGAGCGCCTGCGCCTCACCATCGGCGGCTCCTCCGTGATGGCGCTGGCGGTGACGCCGGACGGACGGCAGGTCGTCGGCGGCGGTGGCGATGGCACGGTACGGATCTGGGACCTGGACACGGGACGACAACGCGCCAGCGTGACCCATTGGCTGGAAAAGCCCTCGGACGGATCGGCGGGGCTCGTCGACGAGGTGTCGGCGGTGGTGGTCACCCCCGACGGCCGGCGGGTGGTCAGTGCCGGGTGGCGCGGGCCGATCCATGTCTCGGACCTGGACAGCGGCCAGCTGCTGACGACCATCGGCGTCGCGAGCGTGCTGGGGCTGGCACTCACCCCTGACGGAACGCATCTCGTCATCTCCCAGATCGCCGATGGCTGGGTACTCCAAATAAATGACCTCGCCACCGGTCGGCGGGTCGCCGAACATGCCTTCGAGTCGCTGGGCAGGTTGGCGCTGACGCCGGATGGCGCCCAGATGGTCGGCGGCTGCGCCGACGGAATGGTGCGGGTCTGGGATCTGGCCACCGGCCGCGAGCAGGCCTGCCTGTATCCCACAAGGCACGCGGAAGGCACGGAAGGCACGGAAGATTCGGACCGGGCGCCAGGGCTGACGGCGATGACGTCGTTGGTGCTTACCACGGACGGCAGGACGGGCGTCAGCGGCGGCTACGACGGGCTGGTTCGGGTCTGGGACCTCGCCGGCAGCCGGGAACAGGCCAGCCTGAGCGGTCACCACGGTGCGGTCCTGGCCGTGGCCCTCACCCCGGACGGCCGGCAGGTCGTCAGCGGGGGCGCGGACGGGGTGGTGCGGCTGTGGGACCTCGCCGACGGTACGGAGCGGGCGGCCCTGACCGGTCACACCGGTGAGGTGTCCGCGGTCGCGTTGACGCCGGATGGCAGACGGGTCGTGACCGGCGGTGGCGACGGCATGCTGCGGATCTGGGAGCTGGAGACCGGCGAGGAGCAGGCCCATATCCCTCCCGGGGAGATACCGGCGACATCACGGGCGCCTTTCCTCGGACCTGACCGGATGTCGGCGCTGGCCGTGGCGCCGGACGGCCGGTGGGCCGCCAGCGGCGACCTCTCCGGGGCGCTGCGGATCTGGGATCTCGCCGGCGGCCGCCGCCTCGGGTGTCTGACCAGCGACGGCGTCCCGGTGTGGGCAGTCGCCGTCACTCCCGATGGCCGACGGATCGTGACCGGCCACGGCGACGGCACGGTCCGGCTCTGGGAGCGGAACCCGGACTGGGACCGGAACCGGGATGCCGGCGAGGACCGGGATGCCGCTCGAGAACAGACACGTCTCAGACGCCGGCGGGCGCTCTGGGAGCGGCTGTTTCCGGGTCGGGAGACGGCGGTGACCGCGGTAGCAGTGACCCCGGACGGCCAGCGGATCGTCTGCGGTGATCTGGACGGAACCGTCTGGGTGGCGGACCTCGACGGCGACCGGCAACGTCGTCTCGGGCGGCACCGAAACTGGGCGTCCGCGGTGGCCGTCACTCCGGACGGCCGGCAGGCGGTCAGCGGTGGCGGCGACGGGACGGTGCGGCTGTGGGACCTGGCCCGCGCCCGTGGCCGTGGTCGTGGCCGTGGCCGTGGCCGTGGACAGGCCCGTCTCACCGGACATGTCGGCGACGTGCGGGCGGTGGCGGTGAGCCCGGACGGATCGCAGATCGTCAGCTGCGGGGGCGCCGGCGGCCCGGTGGTGCGGACGCTGGGCGGCGACGGGACGATCCGGATCTGGGACCGCGCCAGTGGCCGGCAACTGGCCTGCCTAACCGGCCACACCCACGGGGTCACGGGCGTGGCCATCACCCCGGACGCCGCCGAGATCGTCAGCGTCAGCAGCGACCACACGATCCGGGTCTGGGACCGGCACAGCCTGACGCAGGTCCGAGGCGGCGTCTCCGGTGATCACTCGGCCGCGGCTAGCCTCCCGCCGGTTTCTTCAGACCGTCGATGACGACGTCGAGCAGGAGGGCGGTGCGGCCACGGAAGGCGGCATGTTCGGCCATCGACGCGACGGCTCCCACGAGCGCGAAGACGTCCGGGCCGGTGATGTCAGCCCGGACGGCGCCGGCCTGCTGGGCGTTCTCGACCAGGCCGGCGCCCGCGTTCTGCAGCGCCGAGCAGGACGCGAACAGCGCCGACGTCGGGTCCTGCAGGGTGGCGACCAGCGAGGTCGGCAGACCGCGGTAGACGCTGGCGCCGGCGGCGAGCTCGTGGAGCCACCTGGTCAGGGCCTGCTCGGGTGGGTGGGTCTCGCTCAGGCGGCCGGCGAGCTCCACGAGCCGTTCGAAACCCTGGCGCAGCAGCGTCTCCAGGAGCGCCTCGCGGGTCGGGAAGTGCCGGTAGAGGGTGCCCAGACCGACGTCGGCGCGACGGGCGACGTCGCGTAGGGATGCCTGCACGCCCTGCTCCGCCAGCACGACGGCCGCGGTGGCGAGGATGTGGTCGTAGTTGCGGCGGGCGTCCGCGCGCCGGTCGCGGTGACCGGGCGAGTCCGGTCCCGCGCTCATGCCGGCCGCCGAGGTTGAAATCGGAGCAGTGCTCCGTCTAGCATCCGGAGCACTGCTCCGGAATGTGGTGACCTTCGCCCGACGATCAGGAGACGACCTCGCATGAAAACCATCCTCGTGCACCGCCCCGGTCCGCCCCGCGAGCTCCAGCTTGCCGACGTCAGCTGTCCGGAGCCCGGCCCGGGCGAGGTCCTCGTGCGGGTGCACGCCGCCGGGGTGAACCCTCCGGACTGGTACGCGCGGTCCGGGCTCGCCTCGATCCCCGCGGAGCTCCGACCCGTCGTCCCGTTCCCGTTCACACCGGGGACGGACGTGTCCGGCGTCGTCACGGCCACCGGGCCCGGCGTCACCGCCTGGTCGGCGGGGGACGAGGTCTTCGGGCTGCTTCGCTTCCCCACCGAGATAGGCGCGCCGAAAGGCTACGCCGAGTACACGACCGCGCCGGCCGCGGAACTCGCGCGCAAGCCGGCCGGAATCGACCACGTCGAGGCCGCGGCGGTCCCGATGGCGGGGCTCACGGCCTGGCAGTTCATCCGGGAGCATGCTCGGGTGACCCCCGGGAGCACCGTGCTGGTCAACGGCGCCGCCGGGGGCGTCGGGCACTTCCTCGTCCAGTTCCTGCGCGTTCTCGGCACCCGGGTGATCGCCGTCGCGTCGACGCGGCACGAGGAGTTCCTGCGTGGGCTGGGCGTCGACGAGTACATCGACTACACGACAACCCAGGTCACGGACGTCGTGAAGGACGTCGACGTCCTGTTCGACACCGTCGGAGGGCCGAACGCCCATCGCCTCACCCCCGCGATCAGGGACGGTGGCGTGCTCAGCCCTGTGTTCTACGGCGACTTCGGCGAGGAGGAGCTGGCCCGGCGCGGCGTCCTGATTCGCAGCGGCCAGGTCCACTCCGCCGGTGACCAGCTGGCGGAGATCGCCGCCCTCCTCGACGCCGGTGCGGTGCGGGTCGGCATCGACGGCGTCTACCCGCTCGCCGAAGCCTGGCGGGCACACGAGCGGGCCGAACAGGGCCACATCCAGGGGAAGATCGTCCTGGATGTGGCCGAGCAACCTTGAGCCCTCCCCCGCAACGCCAGCCCCACATGATCGGGCGCCGGACGTCAGACGCCGGACGTCAGGCGGCGGACGTCAGGCGTCCAGCTGGCGGCGGAGGCGGGTGCGGGCGCGGCTCAGGCGTTGCCGGACGGCCGCCGGGGTGATCCGCAGAACGCCGGCGATCTCATCCGCGGTCAGGTCGTCCCAGCAGGAGAGGGTGAGAACCAGCCGGTCGGCCTCGGCGAGCCGCGCCAGCCCGGCCCGGACCTCGACGGCCTCGTCGGTCATCACGTCATCAGCCATCGCAGCGCCGGTCAGCGCCTCTCGAGCCGGTACGACCGTGGCGAGATGGTCCCGCAGGCGGTCGGCGAGCGCGGCCCGGCGGGTCTGGGAGCGGCGGTGGTTGGCGAGCGTGTGGCGGGCCACACCGAACAGCCAGGCGGCTGCCGCGTCGTCGTCGGGCGGCAGGTCGCCGACCCGGCGCCAGGCGGTCATCAGGACGTCGGCGAGCAGGTCGGCGGCGTCCGCGGGCGGATCGACGCGACGGGCGAGAAACGCCAGCACCCGCGGGCCGACCGCGCTGACCAGACCGGTGAACCGCTCCTCCACCAAGGCCACCGGGCCTGGTGCGGCCATCTCCGGGTCCGTCGCGGATGTGGTTCGGACGGACGGCGACGTCGCGCGGAACGACGATGTCGCCGGGAACGCGGCGCGGGTAAGGCTCTCACCGGTCACGGGGTGGCACCGATCCAGTCGGCTTCGCAGTTCGCCGCCAGGTTCTGCCGCACCGGGCCCTCGTCGCCACGCGCCGCCGCGTCGGCCACATTGCGAAGCCAGTCCCGAACGCCACCGCCGTCGGTCGCGACGACAATCGGCCAGGACGCCATACCGCCCATCACCTCGACCGCGCGGTCGACCCGGCCGCTGTCACCCGCCTGGCGGGCGACGAGCCATTCATAGTCCCAGACACATTCCGCGTAGAACGCGAAGGCCGCCCGGACCCCGGTGACCTGCATCAACCCGCCTTCCCGCTGGCCGTTCGCGACGTTGTTGTCGATAACGGGCTGCCAGCTGCGGCCAGCCGGCAACGGGATGTCGGTCGGTTGCAGCGATTCCATGACCTCCCGGAAGTCCGAGGCGCGGGTGTTGAGCCATTCGCTGGTGTCGTTTTCCGTCATCCCCGGTGAGCCGAACATTCCCGTTCGCGCGACGAGATCGTCGCCGAAGGTGAACGCCGCAGTGCCCAGCAGGGCCAGGGTCGCCAGTGTGGCGACCAGCACCCGCCGCCGTCTTGCTCCGGCCTGATCCGCCCAGGTCGGGTTGTGGCGCGGAGCCCGGGTGGTCGCCGCGCGGTGCGCGGATCCGGCGGAAGGCTCGGCACGCCCGGTCCGTACCACCGCACTTGCGAGCTCGTCGACGAGGCGGCCGACGTCCTCGCTGGTGGTGAAGTCGGGCCCGAGCGGGTCCGCGGCGCGCACCCGGCGGTTCAGTTCACCGCCTTCGGGACGATCGGCTCTGCGCAGCCTCATCCTGATCAACCTCCGCTGTCGACGTGGTCGGCTGACCAGAACATGTCCGGCACATCTGCCGGTGTGACACCGCCGCCCTCAGCGGCATGGCCCGATGCGGGATGTCACCATCGCAGCGTGGTTGTACATGCCGGCGCGGTGGCCGGGGCGGATGTCTTTACCAACCAGCGCGAGTACCCGCTCAGGTTCGGGTGGGGCGGTGAGGATCTCGCGGTACTTGCCCGGGCTGGATGTGTCCTTGTCGTCGTCGACGTCCTGAGGTTCAGCACCGCGGTGTCGGTCGCCGTCGCGCGCGGTGCCCGGGTGTGGCCTTATCGCTGGCGCGATGCGTCCGCACGCGGGTTCGCGGTGGAGCATGGCGCGGCGCTGGCAGGTAGCCGGGATGATCCGTCCAGCCGGTGGTCGCTGTCGCCGGCGAGGCTGACCGCCATCCCGGCCGGTACGCGGCTGGTACTGACGTCGCCGAACGGGGCGACGCTGTCGGCACGGGCCCAGGAGCTGGGTGCCGCCGCCGTGATCGCCGGCTGTCTGCGCAACGCGGCGGCGGTCGGCAGGTGGCTCGCCGAGCGGATCAGCGCGGGGCAGGCCGTGGCGGTCATCGCGGCCGGGGAACGTTGGCCGGATCCGTCCGGCACCCCGCACCTGGGTCCGTTGCGGCCGGCGGTGGAGGATCTGCTCGGCGCCGGCGGCATCATCGCGCGCACCGTTGACGCGGGGGGACTACCGACGTCCGCGGTGTCACCCGAGGCACGGGCGGCGATGGCGGCGTTCCGCGCCGCGGCGGCGGACCTGCCCGGCGAGCTGATGGCCTCGGCCTCCGGCCAGGAGCTGCGGGCCCGGGGCTGGGATGACGACGTGCTGTGCGCGGCACGTGCCGACACCGACGACGTGGTGCCCATCCTGCGCGACGGCGCCTACGAGCGCAGCGCCGCAGGCAGCTGAGGCCGGCTGGGATCCGGCCGGGTCACGCCCGTCGGCGAGAGCCTCATCACCGCGATATTCGCGCTGGCGGACTGGTCCCGGGAACATCGGGATGCCATCGCCGCTGCGCGGCAATCCTGGGACGAACTACACGGGAACGTCTCCGCCGCCACCGCATGAAGCCGGGCCGCCCAAGCCACCCAGGCCGCCCAAGCCACCCAGGCCAGGCAGGCCAGGCAGGCCAGGCAGGCCAGCGGGTTCTCAGCGGTCGCCGGCAGATCCACGGTAGAGAGGTACGAACCAGACCGGGCGCTGTCCCGTCAAAGGGCCATGGCGATGATGACGCACCGCGGCTTCCGGCTGATGGCGGCCGCAGTTCCCCTGGCCGTCCTGGTGGTCTCGACCGCGGCGTGTACCGAGACCAGCGGCGACGGACGCGGCGACCGACCGCGAAGCCGGCTGACCTACGCCCCCGGCACCACCCGGACCCCACCCGCGCCGCGCGGTTCCCTTCCCGGTGACAGCGCCGACAGCGTCGCCATCCGGGTGGATGTGCTCGGAGGCATGGTCACTGTGGACATGCAGGCCGTCCGTCTGCCGTCGGTGGTCGTCTACCAGGACGGTCGGGTGATCACCCGGGATCCGTCGCCTGCCGGGGGGCCGGGCCCTGCGCTGCCCGCACTCCAGCTGCGGCGGATCTCGGCTGCGGACGTCCAGAAGCTCGTCGACCTCGCCGTCGCGGCCGGTGTCGGCGGCGACCGGGACTTCGGCCAGCCGCGGATCACGGATTCGTCGACTACCAGGTTCACCGTCCGCACCGCGGATGGCGTCCGGACGACGTCGGTCTATGCGCTGTCCGAGTACACGCCCGCGATGGGTGGATCCGAGCTGACAGCACGGCAGCGGTCCGCGCGGGAGGCGCTCGAACAGCTACAGGACGCGCTGACCGACCTGCCGACCACGCTCGGCCCCCGCGCGGTCAGCGAGCCCGAGCCGTACACGCCGGCCGCCGTGGCCGCGTTCGTCGAGCCGCGGCCCGAAGGCTGCCCGTCGGCGCCGTCCGGCGGTGGTCCGCTCGCCGGATGCGACCCCGCGACCGGCACGGGCGTACCTGCCTGGCCAGGACCATCGCTTCCGGGTGAGCCGTTCGGCTCGCTCACCAGGACAACCTGCGCCACGGTCAGCGGCGACCAGGCACGGGAGCTGCTGGCGGTCGCCCGCACCGCGGTGAGCACCACTCGGTGGACGTCCGATGGCCGGCAGTGGATGGTCAGGTTCCGCCCGCTGCTGCCGGACGAGACGGGCTGCGCGGACCTGCTGCCGTGAGGTAGCGGGGCGTGCCACCAACCCGCCCACACCGACAGCCGCAGCTCGCAACCGCAACCGCAACCGCAACCGCTGCCGCAGCCGCAGCCGCAACTCGAAGATCATCCGAGGATTTTGGTCGTTCCAGCCGCCAAGATCCTCGGATCTTGCTCAGCAGCAACGGCAACCCGAAGTTCGGGGTTCTGCGCCGGCTGTCAGGTTGCAGGCTTTCAGACTGCGGGTGGCCATGCGCCGGCATGCCAGTGCTGTACCTCCAGTGCGGCCGCGACCGGGATGAGGTTGTCGGCGAGCGGCACCGGTAGCAGGCGCTCGGCGCGGGCGAGCCGGCGCAGCAGGGTGTTGCGGTGGGTGTAGAGCCGGCCCGCGGCGGCGGTGGCGTTACAGCCGGCGGCGACGAAGGTGCGCACCGCCTCACGAAGCTCGGGCGGGGCGGTGGCGAGATCCCCGAGGGCGCCGGCGACGAACTGGTCGGCGCGTTCGCGGTCGGTGGTGAGCAGCGCGACGAGCTCCACATCGGCGTAGGTGGCGATCTGGCGGGGCGCGCCCAGCCGGGCCAGCATCCGCTGCACGGTGAGGGCGTCATGATGGCTGCGCCGGAACCCGTCGAGATCGACCCGGCGGCGGCCGATCGCGATGCGGGCGGCCGGGATCTCGGCGGCCGTGGCGTGCAGCCGGGCGAGGTCCGGCTCGCCGTGGACCCAGACCCAGCGGGTCGCGGCACTGGCGAGCACGGTCAGCGGCCGGGGGTCACCGGCGGCCACGGCGAACAGGTCGGCGGCCCGGTCGAGGGCGGCGAGGTCGATGTCGGGGTCGTCGCTCCAGATGACGGCCGCCCAGTGCGCGCCTTCGAGGCGATAGCCCAGCCGCTGCTGCGCACGCTGCGGGGAGAGCGGCGCCCCGTCCAGCAGCAGGGTGACGGCCTCGCGGCGCTCGGCGTGGGTGCCGTGGGTGAGGTCGGCGCGTTCCCGGTCCATCTGGGCGGCGATCGCGTCGACGGTGTCCTCGATGTAGGTGGCGATCGAGCGGCAGGAGACGTCCAGCAGGGCCCGCAGCTCCTCCGGGTCGGAGGTGAGGGTGAACACGATCTCGATCCAGTAGCGCAGGGCGACGCTCTGACCGGATCGATAGGCGCCGAGCATCGCGTCGTCCAGGCCGCGCCGGACCAGGTCGCGGGCGACCGCGAGCGGCACATCCCCCAGATCGGCCGGCACCCGCTCCCCCGGGGCGCGGATGTTGGCCGCCGCCCAGTAGCGCAGGTTCGCGCGGTTGCTGCGCCGGATGGCCGCGGCGAGGACCGGGTCCTCCGCGACCTGCTGGCGGGCCGGGCCGGCCAGGGTCGCCGCGTCGAGCTCGTCGAGCCAATCCGGATTGGGATGCAGCACCAGCTCGGCGCCGCGGCGTAGCAGCTCGCGGATCCGGCTGGACGGAAGGTCCCAGGACACGACCCGAACCTACGGCAGGCAGTGCAATCTGCACCAGTTTCCATCCAGGATGGTGCACTTCATCCCTGGTGAATCGCGCGCTGCGGCGACACCATAAGTCCCCATACGGTGCTTGATACCGGCTGGGAGGTCACCGAATGTCGCCGAACTCCGACTCCGCCGCGCACGCTCGCGGCTCTGTCGAGCGCACGCGCGGCCTTCCCGAGCACGTCGGCCTTCCCGAGCACGTCGACGTCCTCATCGTCGGGGCGGGGATCTCCGGTATCGGCGCCGCGTACTACCTGCAGCGGGACCATCCTCGGCGCAGCTACGCGATCGTGGAGGCACGCGGGGCGATCGGCGGCACCTGGGATCTGTTCCGGTACCCGGGTATCCGCTCGGACTCCGACCTGCACACGTTCGGCTACGAGTTCAAGCCGTGGCGCGGCGACGGAACGCTCGCCGGCGGCGACGAGATCCTCACCTACCTGCACGACACCGCGGCCGAGTTCGGCATCGAGAGCAGGATCCACCTTCGGACGAAGGTGGTCGGCGCCTCCTGGTCGTCACCCGACGCGCGTTGGACCGTCGAGGTCGAGGTCGAGGTCGGCAACGGCGGCGGCGGTGGTGGTGAAAGCAGCGGTGGTGGTGGTGAAGGCCGCCGGTCCGGGACCCGCCGGACGCTGACCTGCTCCTGGCTGTTGTCCGCGACCGGCTACTACCGCTACGACGAGGGCTACACCCCGCGGTTCGAAGGCCGGGAACGGTTCCGCGGGCAGATCGTCCACCCCCAGCACTGGCCGGCGGATCTCGACTGCACCGGGAAACGGGTCGTGGTGGTCGGCAGTGGTGCGACGGCGGTGACGCTGGTCCCGGCGCTGGCCGCCACCGCGCGGCACGTGACCATGCTGCAGCGGACGCCCACCTACATCCTGCCGATGGCCAGCAGGGACGTGCTGTCCATCGGGCTGCGGCGCGCGGTCGGCGCGGAGCGCGCGCACGCGATCATCCGCCCCCTCTACATTTTTCGCCAGCAGGCGATCTGGCGTTTCTGCCGGCGGTATCCGACGGCGGCCCGCCGCATCCTCCGCCGGCTGACCAGGATGCTGCTGCCCGCCGGTTATCCGGTCGACGAGCATTTCAACCCGCCGTATGACCCGTGGGATCAACGGCTGTGCATCGCCCCCGGTGCGGATCTTTTCCGGACGATCGGTCGCGGCGCGGCCTCGGTCGTCACCGACCGGATCACCGAGTTCACCGAGGACGGTGTGCTGCTGGAATCCGGCCGGGAGCTGGCGGCGGATGTCATCGTCACCGCCACCGGGCTGAACCTGAAGTCGCTCGGCGACGTCAGCCTGGCTGTCGACGGAGAGCCGGTGCGGCTGCCGTCCACCGTCTCCTACAAGGGCCTCATGCTTTCCGGCGTGCCGAACTTCGCCTACCTGGTCGGCTATACGAACTCCTCCTGGACGCTCAAGGTCGGCCTGCTCGCACAGCACCTGTGCCGCCTGCTGGCCCATATGGACGCGAACGGCTACGACACGGCCTGCCCGGCGGTCACCGGCCCAGCACTGAGCACCCAGCCGTTCCTCGATTTCGGCGCCGGCTACATCCAGCGTTCCATCGACGAGCTGCCCCGGCAGGGCGACCGGGCACCGTGGCGGACGTCGTTCGACTACTTCGGTGATGTCAGGCTGCTGCGGCGGATGCCGGTAGAGGACGACGAGCTGCGGTTCACCCGAGCCCGGCAGGCCCAGGCCCAGGCCCAGGCCCCGACGCTGACACCGGCGTCGGCATCGGCATCGGCATCGGTACTGACAGCAACCCCGGCATCGGTACCGGCCTCCGCCGGGCAGGACGAGCGGTTCTGCGACCTGCCCAACGGGATGCGGCTGTGCTATCGGATCGACGAGCCGGACCAGTCCGACCAGTCCAGCCAGAGCGGCCAGAGCGGCCAGAGCGGCCAGAGCGATCCCGGTGGCACGGTCCCGGTGCTGTTGATCGCCGGGCTCAGCCTCGACCTGGCGTCCTGGCCGGAGTCGATGGTGGCCGGTCTGGTGTCCGGCGGCCTGCGGGTCATCCGGTTCGACAATCGTGACGTCGGTCGGACGACGTTCCCCACCGCGTCACCACCGCCGCCTCCGCCGGGCCGGGCCCGGCTGCTGCTGGCCCGCCCCCGCCCCGACGCCTACAGCCTGGTCGCCATGGTCGAGGACACGGTGGGGCTGCTCGACCAGCTCGGCGTCGCCCGCGCCCATGTCGTCGGCATGTCGATGGGCGGCATGATCGCCCAGTCGCTCGCCGCCCGCCACGGGGAGCGGGTCGCCACCCTCACCTCGATCTTCTCGACCACGGGTGCGCGTCAGGTCGGGCAGCCGGCCCGGTCGACGCTGCGGCTGATGGCCGGGCGCCCGCCCCGCGACCGCGAGGAGGCCGTGGCCCGCCACCTGGCGCTGCTCGGGCATATCGGGTCGACCACCTACCCGCCCGATGTGGACGTCGAATCCGACTGGGCCGCCCGGGCCTGGGACCGCGGGCCGGGACCGCGGGGACGCGCCGGGGTCGCCCGGCAGATCGGCGCGATCCAGGCCTCGGGCAACCGCACCGCCTCGCTCGCCGCCGTCACCGCGCCGACCCTGGTCATCCATGGCGACGCCGATCTGATGGTTCATCCCAGCGGCGGCCGGGCCACCGCGACGGCGATCACGGGAGCGCGACACGTCGAGATCACCGGTCTGCGCCATCACCTCGCACCGGGCGTCGTCGACCAGCTCGTCGAGCTCATCACCGACCACACCGGCACCGCCCGCCCGGCCAGCACCACCCACCCGGCCGGCGAAGCCCAGGCGGCCGGCAACGCCCGAACCGCCTGAACCGTTTGAACCGCCTGAACCACCCGGCCGGGAACGGCCCAGCACGGAGGAGAAGCACCCTGACCAGCATCCACGGCAAGGTCGCCGTCGTCACCGGTGCCGCCTCGGGTATAGGCCGGGCCCTCACGCTGGGCCTCGCGAGCCGGGGCGCCCGGCTCGCCCTTGCCGACGTCGACGACGCCGGCCTCGCTGAGACCGCCGACCTGGTCAAGGCGGCCGCCGGTGCCGACGTGCCCGACCTGCACACCAGCCACCTCGACGTCAGTGACCGCGCCGCGGTGGAGGCCTTCGCCGCCGAGGTCAACGCCCGTTTCGGGACCGTCCACCAGCTCTACAACAATGCCGGAATCGCCGGCGCCGGTACCACGATCCTCGACTCCGACTGGACGGTCTTCGAGCGCGTCCTGTCCGTGAACCTGTGGGGTGTGCTGCACGGCACCAAGGCGTTCCTGCCGTATCTCATCGCCTCCGGCGACGGCCACGTCATCAATATGTCGAGCCTCAACGGATTCATGGCCCAGCCCGAGCTCGGCCCCTACTGCGCCTCGAAGTTCGGGGTCCGGGGTTTCACCGAGACCCTGCGCATCGAGATGCTGCAGGGGAACCATCCGGTGCGGGTCACCGTCGTCCACCCGGGTGGAGTGAAGACCAACATCGCCAACGCCGCGCTGGAGGAGGCCCGGCGCCGGAACCTGGAGATCACCGACGATCAGGTCAACCGTGCCCGCCTCTACAACGAAAAGCTTCTGAGACTTCCCGCGGAGAAGGCCGCGACCATCATTCTGCGGGGCGTCGAGGAGAACCGGCCACGTATCCTCGTGGGCACCGACGCAAAGATCACCGATGCCGTGGTGCGGCTTTTGCCACGACAGTACCCGGCTCTGGCACATCGTCTCCTGCGCCGCGCGCTCCGCTAGGCCCCACACGTTCCGCGGGCATCCGTCGCCGCGCGGAACCGCCGTTCGTCCCTACCATGGTCTGGTGGGGGGACACGCGTTCCGGCTGAGGCGGCTGCGCACGGACACCGAACTGGCCGCGTTCACCGCACATTATGCCCGATATTCTGGATATTCCGTCGAAATCGAATATCTGCGTTCTGCGCGTGTCTTCGCCACCTTCGACGGCCCCGATCTCGTCGGCGGCTTCGTACTGAACGTGACTCCCCCCTTCCGCACTCTCACCCGAATTCCGCAGCCGGCGCGGGCCCGCTGCGAGATGGAGATCGACGAAACAGACACCCAGGAGTTCACCTGCGCCTGGCTCGCGCCGCCCCTGCGCCGGAGCTGGCGTTCCCTCCTGTTCTGGTGCCATGTACTGCACCAGGGCGGAAAGGTCGGCAGACACAGTGTCATCATGGGCACCGAGGTTCCCGCGCTGCGCGACTTCTACCACCACAGCAGGCCGCGGCCGTTATACGTCGGGCCGGTCGTGGTCGACGGCGTCGAGAAGACCGGATGGGTTTACCAGACGACGCTCGAAAAGCGCTACTTCGGCATTCTGCGGATAGTGCGGCACAGGCTGGGCAGGGCACTGAGAGAGCGGCTGGGCCTGCCCGCCAGGAGGCCAGGGCCACGAACCGAGGGGCGGATGCCGGTGCGGATGCGGGTACGGGCGCCGTTCAGGACGTCGGCGGCCGGCAAGGCCGTTCTCGCCCAGGCGGCCGACGGCGGGTGGGCGCTGGTGACAGGCGCGTCGTCGGGCATCGGCCGGGCCTATGCCGAAGCTCTCGCCACCCTCGGCGTGGATCTGATCCTGACCAGCGACGACGCGGAGAACCTGGTCCGGGTGGCCGCCGCGCTGCGCGCCGAACACGGCGTCCGGGCGGTCGCTCATCCCCTGGATCTGGCCGATCCCTCCTTCGTCGACAAGCTGCCGGGCCTTGTCGACGGGCGGCGTGTGGACGTGCTGGTCAACAGCGCCGGAATCGGCATCAAGGGACTGTTCACCGCCGCGGACGCCGCCGCCTACACGGACCTGGTCCACCTCAACATGCTGGCTCCGGTGCTGCTGACCCGAGCCGTCCTGCCCTCGATGCTCGGTCGCGGCCGCGGGGCCGTGATCCACATCGCCTCGGTGAACGCCCTGGCACCAATCGGGCACAGCGCCGTCTATTCGGCGGGAAAGGCATTTCTGCTCTCGTATGCGACGGCCGTATGGCACGAGAACCGTGACAGCGGTGTCCTGTTCCAGACCGTACTGCCCGGAACGACGGCCACGCCCTTTCAGGCACGCTCTGGAAGCACCCGCCTGCCACCGTGGACACTGACTCCGGAGGTCGTCGCCGCCGGTTCACTGGCCACCCTGGGCCGGGATCTCGTGCACGTTCCCGGACTGATCAACCGTGCCTACCGAGCCATCGGCGCGGTTCTTCCCCTGCGCACGAAAACGGCTACGGCGACCGCCGTGATGCGCCGAAGCCTCGGCGTCTGACAGTCGACCGGCGGGCGAGGAGAGACACACCCGCCGGTCGCACTCGATGCCCACGCCGTGCTTGATGCCCACGCCGTGCTTGATACCCACGCCGTGGTGGACGTCATGACCCTGAAGTCGCACCGACGGCGAGCCCGGTGGCGGCGTCGCCGTCGAAGCGCGCCGAGATCCGGCCGGTCTGGCCCTCGCGCCGTAGGCGTGGCCTGCGTGGTCGACGTCCACGCCATGCTCCAGCTGGTGGCCGACCCGGCAACCCGAACAACACCCGCCGGCTACCCGGTCAACCACCACTCGAAGAGTGG
>NZ_ADGX01000011.1 GCF_000177675.1 Parafrankia sp. EUN1f | reverse complement strand
ACGGCGTCGCCGACGACAAGCTGATGTACACCTATGTCCCGGACCTCATCCGCTACTACCTGGGTGAGGAGCCGGTCCTGCGCAACATCGACACCTTCCGGCTCGAGGAGCCCGACCAGCGGGCGCACGTACTGGACAACCTCGACGCGCTGGTGGTCAAGCCGGTGGACGGCTCCGGCGGCAAGGGAATCGTCATCGGGCCGCAGGCGACCGAGGCGGAGCTCGCCGAGCTGCGGGCCCGGGTGCTGGGCGACCCGCGCGGCTGGATCGCCCAGCCGGTCGTGAAGCTCTCCACCTCGCCGACGCTCGCCGGCGACCGGCTCGGCCCCCGGCACGTCGACCTGCGCCCGTTCGCCGTCAACGACGGGAACCGGATCTGGGTGCTGCCCGGCGGCCTGACCCGGGTCGCGCTGCCCCGCGGCAGCCTGGTCGTGAACTCCAGCCAGGGCGGGGGCTCCAAGGACACCTGGGTGCTCGCCCCGGAACGGCTCGGGCGGGAGACCGCGCCGCCGATCCGGCGAACCGGGCCGTCCCCGTCGGTGGCGCCCGGGCCCGACCTCGGCCCGCACTCGTCCGACGAGCAGCAGCAACAGCAGTCCGAGCAGCAGAACCAGGCCCGGTCGAGTGCGATGGGGGAGGAGGCGCAGGCGTGCTGAGCCGAATCGCCGAGTCGCTGTTCTGGATCGGCCGCTACGCCGAACGGGCCGAGTGCACCTCGCGCATCCTCGACGTGCATGTCCACCGGGTGCTGGAGGACCCGTGGCTTGACGAGACGTCCGCCGGCGCCGAACTGCTCGCGGTCATGGGCGTCGTCGACCGCTCCGAACCCGCGGACTCGCGGTACGTCACCGAGGTGCTCGCCTACGACGCCGCGAACTCGTCGAGCATCCGAGGATCGCTGTCGGCGGCGCGGGAGAACGCGCGCGGTGCCCGTGTCGTGGTCTCCAGCGAGGTCTGGGAGTGCCTGAACGCCACCTGGAACGAGCTGCCGCACACCGAGGAGCTCGCCCGCCGGATGGGCCCGAACGTCTACTTCCGCTACGTGCGGGATCGCACGGCGATGCTCGCCGGCCTGGTGGACGCCACCCTGGCCCGTGACGACGGGTGGCGTTTCCTCGTGCTCGGCCGGAGCATCGAGCGGGTCGACATGACCGCCCGGCTGCTGTCGTCCAGCATCAGTGAGGACCCCAACTCGCAGAGCTGGATCAGCCTGCTGCGTTCCTGCGGTGCGCACGAGGCCTACCTGCGGACCTACCGGCGGGCGGTGGACGCGGCCCGGGTCTCGGAGTTCCTGCTGCTGGACCGGCTCTTCCCACGGTCCATCTACTGGTCGCTGGCGCTTGCGGAACAGATCCTCGCCGAGCTGGACACCAGTCGTGGGGTGGTGCGGGCGACCGTCGACGACGCCGCGCGCCGCAACGTCGGGCGGGCTCGTACGGAGCTGGAGTTCCGTGGCATCGACGAGCTCGTCGCGGAGATGCCCGACCTGCTCGCGGCGCTGCAACGGACCTGTTCGGCGGTGAGCGCGGCCGTCACGGCCCGCTACTTCGCCCGGGAGAGCCCGCACACCTGGGCCAGCGAGGTACCGGCCTGACCGGTGTGCCACGCCGTGGGGTCACGGAGCTGAGGGATTACGGAGCTGAGGGGACGAGGAGACACGCGACGATGAGCTGGCAGATCCGGATCGAGCACTCGACGGGCTACCGGTATGCGAGCCCGGTGATCTCCTCGTACAACGAGGCGCGGATCATCCCCCAGACCGGGGACCGCCAGCTGACGCTGGAAGCCACGGTACGGACCGAGCCGGCCTCGTCCACCTACCGGTACTGGGACTACTGGGGGACCCAGGTCACCGCCTTCGACCTGCACACCCCGCACACCGAGCTCGTCGTCACCGGGCGTTCGGTGGTGCAGACGACGCCCGCGCCGCAGCCCCCGGTGGACGTCCCGAGCTGGCGGGATCTCGCCGACGACACCGTCGCGGACAGGTTCGTCGAGTTCGTCCGGCCCACCGTCTCGACACCGGAGCATCCCGAGCTGGTCGCGGCGGCACGCGAGCTCGCCGCCACCCACAGCCCCGCGGACTTCCTGCCCGCCGTCGGTGACTGGGTGCGGGAGAAGCTGACCTACCAGCCCGGGACGACGGAGGTGCGTACGTCCGCCGTCGAGGCCTGGGAGCAGGGGGTCGGGGTCTGCCAGGACTTCGCCCACCTGGCCCTGGTGCTGATGCGGGCCGCGGGCATGCCGGCGCGGTACGTGTCGGGCTACCAACACCCGTCGGCGGACGCCGAGGTGGGGGAGACCCTCAGCGGGCAGAGCCACGCCTGGGTCGAGGGCTGGCTCGGCCAGTGGTGGGCCTTCGACCCGACCAACGGGGTGCCGGCCGGCGAACAGCATGTCGTCGTCGCGCGTGGGCGTGACTACCACGACGTGCCGCCCCTGCAGGGCGTGTACTCGGGCGGTGAGTCGACGTCCCTCGGGGTGACGGTCGCGGTGACCCGCCTGGGCTGAACGCCCAGCCGCCCGGTCAGGCCTCGAGGATGGTGATCGCGTCGGTCGGGCAGGTCTCGGCGGCCTCATCAAGATCGTCTCGGAGGTCCTCGTCGGGCTCCTCGTCGCGGAGATAGAGGTAGCCGTCGTCTCCGAGCTCGAAAACATCGGGTACTAGCTGGACGCAGGTACCGCTGCTCGCGCAGCGGTCGAAGTCGACGTGGACCTTCATCCGTTCGCTCCGGGGCTGGTCGCGGCCTCGATCGGGAGCGATGGTCCCACAGCGTGGCGGCCCGCGTCCGTGCTCTCGGCAACATGTCGACGACACGGCCTGGAGCACGGCGCGAGGTGCGCGCCTCGCGCCGTGCTCCAGGCCGCTGTCCGCGCTCTGTGATCTGCGGCTTGGCAATCGTGGCCCACGGTCCGTGGGTTGTGGCCGCGGCCCCGACGTCAGACCGACTTGATCGCGGAGACGTCCAGCTCGATCTTGATCTTGTCGCTGATCAGCACGCCGCCGGTCTCCAGCACGGCGTTGAACGTGATGCCGAAGTCCTTGCGGCTGATGCTCGTCGCGCCGGTGAAGCCGGCCCGGATGTTGCCGAACGGGTCCTTCGAGCTGCCCTCGAACGTGATCGCGAGCTCGACGGGCCGGGTGACGCCGCGGATGGTGAGGTCTCCGGTCAGCACGTAGCTGTCCTCGTCGGAGCCGGTCTTCGCGCCGGTGCTGACGAAGGTGATCGTCGGGAACTGCTCGACGTCGAGCAGGTCGGCCGACTTGACGTGCCCGTCGCGGTCGGGGGTGCCGCTGTCGAACGTGGCGGTCTCGATGGTCACGTTCGCGGTCGACGCGGTCGGGTTGGCACCGTCGAGCTCGAGGGTTCCCTGCACGCCGGTGAACTGGCCGCGCACGGTGGTCACCATCGCGTGGCGCGCGGCGAAGCCGATCCGGGTGTGCGCGGGGTCGAGGGTCCAGGTGCCGGTCAGGTCGGTCAGGGGGGTGCTGGCTGGAGCGGTCATCGCGGATCTCCTCGTGGTGGTCGTCGGGTGTCGGGTGTCGCCCGTTCGTGCCGCCGAGCGTGCTGGCGGGCTCGGCTTCGTTCGGTACGTTACTTGAGCCGTCAACCAAAGTGTTCGCGGGTCCATTCCGCATCTGTGGATGAGAACTGGATGTCCACAGGGGGACGCCCAGGATCCAGGGGCACCCGGATTGTTCCTACGTTGCGTGCATGCACAGGCACTCATCGCGTCAGGAAAGTCGCAGGGGACGCACCGCCGGCGGCGGCACCCACCATGCCGATCGCGCCGGTCACGCCGCCGCCGCCCACGTCGACGACGCCGTGACCGAACCGCTGGGGCGGTCCTGGCCGGCGTTCCCGCCGTCAACCCGGCATCCGAGCCGGGGCACCGGGCCGCTCGGCGAGCTGGACGCCGGCTGGACCGCCAGCGGGTCCGACGACTGGTCTGACGACTGGTCCGACCTCGATGGCGACGGCTGGTCCGACGAGTGGGCGGGCAGCCGGTCGGTCGATAACCGACGCGGGGCTCATCCCGATCCCGAAGATCTCGATGATCGTGACGATCTCGAAGCCCTGGGGGATCCTGACGATGTCAGCCGCGCTGGCGGTGCCGGTGCTGGTGGCCACCACGGCCTGGAAGGCCACGGCCGGCGCGGGAGGCACCGCCAGCTGTCCGACCGCCTGCCGCCCGCGCTGCGCGGTGCGATCCTCGCGCCGAGCGCGCGGGCGGCCCTCGTGCTGGTCGTGGTCGCCGTCGCGGCCGCGGCGACTGCCGGCTGGCTGGCCTGGCGCGGTCGGCCGGTGGAGCTCGCCTCGAAGGGGCCGGGCCAGCCGGCTCTCGTGGCACAGGAGGCCACGGCGACCACGCGGCCGGCCGCGGGCTCCTCGGTTTCGGGGGCATCGGCGCCGGCGATGCCCACCTCTTCGCCCGGGCGTCCGGCGGGCACGGAGTCGAAGGCCGGGCAGGAGATCGTCGTCGACGTCGCCGGCCGGGTCGCCCGGCCCGGAGTGGTGCGGCTGCCGGCCGGATCCCGGGTCGTCGACGCGCTGACGCTGGCCGGCGGAGCGCTGCCGGGCACCGACACGACCGGGCTCGCGCTGGCCCGCGTCCTGACCGACGGCGAGCAGATCCTGGTCGACGGCCGCGCTGGGCCGGCGCCACCACCCTCCGGGGGCGGGCAGGCCGCCGCAGGCGCGGCGGGTGGGGCAGGTTCGGCTGCGGGTGGCGGTCAGACGCCGCTCGACCTCAACGCGGCCACAGCGAGCCAGCTCGACGAGCTGCCCGGCGTGGGCCCGGTCCTGGCCCAGCGGATCGTCGACTGGCGCGCCGCGAACGGGCCCTTCACGTCAGCCGACCAGCTGGGGGAGGTCACCGGGGTCGGGGACCGGCGGCTCGCGGATCTGCTGCCGCTGGTGACGGTCTGAATGGTCTCCGTCGTCATGGAGGTCGGCGTCGGTCTTCCGGCCGACGCGAAGGACGCACCTCGAGATCGCCTCGACCTGCGCCTGGCTGTGCCGGCCGGCGCGGTCTGGGCCGGCGCGGCGCTGGGCGGGTACTGGGTGCCCAGCCGGGAGCTCCTGGGAGGCGTTGCCGTCGTTCTGGCGGGCTGTGTGCTCGCGGTGCTCGCCGGGGCGCGGCAGCGGGGCGGCGGGCCGGCCGGCGGGGCTGGCGAGCCCGGGGCGGCGGCTCGCCGGCTGTGTCGCCGTCGCCTTCCTCGCGGCAGGGCTGCTGATCGGAGGCACGGCCGGGCGGGCGAGGGCGGTCGGGCCGCTCGCCGCGCTGGTCCGCGCCGAGCGGACGGTGGAGGCCGTCGTGGTCCTCACCGACGATCCGAAGGTCTCGCGGCCCCCGGCCGGGGCCACCGGCACCGGTGCGGGAGGTCCGGGCGGCGCCGCGGCGACGGCCACGGTGCGAGCCCGCCTTGAGGCGGTCACCGGCCCTGACCGCCGGGTACGCGCCGCGGTTCCCGTGCTGCTGGTCGGGCGGGCGGGCTACCTCGCGGCCTACCTGCCGGGGCAGCGGCTGGGCGTTCGGGCCACGCTCGCCCCTCCAGGGCCGGGCGAGACGATCGCCGCGGTCCTGTTCGCCCGGGCGCCGCCGCACTCGCAGGGGCGGCCGCCCCTGGCGCAACGGGCGGCCGGCTGGTTGCGGGCACGTCTGCGTACGGCGGCGAGTGTGGTCGCCCAGCCTGCGGGTGGGCTGCTCCCAGCCATGGTCGTCGGTGACACCTCGAAGCTCGACCCGGAGCTGAAGGACGACTTCCGCGTCGCCGGCCTGAGCCACCTGACTGCTGTCTCGGGAGCAAATGCCGCCATCGCCACCGGTGCCGTCCTCGTCGTCCTCGGCCGCACCCGGCTCGGTTCGCGGGCCAGGGCGTTCGCCGCCGCGGCGGCGCTCGTCAGCTTCGTGATCCTGGCCCGGCCGTCCGCGAGCGTGGTCCGGGCCGCGGCGATGGGGCTGGTCGGCCTGGCGGCGCTGGCGGCCGGGCGGCCACGTGCCGTCGTTGCCGCACTGGCGACGGCCGTGATGGCTGTCATCGTGCTGGACCCGACCTTCGCTCTCTCCGCCGGCTTCGCGCTGTCGGTGCTCGCCACCGCCGGGATGGTGGTCTGGGGGCCGGGCTGGTGCGACGGGTTCGAGCGGCGGCTTGCGGCACGCCGGCCGCGGCCGTCGCGCCGGCTCCTCGCCGGTGCCACCCGGATCGCGCAGGCGGTGGCCGTCGCGGCGGCGGCCCAGCTGGCGTGCACTCCGGTGCTGGCGTGGCTCGGCGGTGGCATCAGTCTGGTCGCCATCCCGGCGAACGTGATCGCGGCGCCGGCGGTCGCGCCAGCCACCCTGCTCGGCCTGCTCACCATGGCTGTGGCCACGCTGCACCCGCCCGCGGCCGAGCTGTTCGCGCGGCTGGCGGGCCTGCCGTGCCGGTGGCTTGTGCTGGTCGCCGGCCGGGCGGCCGACCTTCCGGGGGCGGCGATCGGCTGGCCGTCCGGGCCGCTCGGCGCGGCGGCCGCGCTCGCCGGGGTCGTGCTGGCCCTCGCCCTGGCACGGCGTCCGCCGACCCGCCGGCTGCTCGCCGCGGTGATCGCGGGCCTGCTGGTGGCACGCCTGTTCCTGGTACCGAGGCTGGCGGGCTGGCCACCGGCGGGCTGGCGGCTCGTGGCCTGTGACGTGGGCCAGGGCGACGGGCTGGTGCTACGGGCCGGAGCCGGCTCGGCGGTCGTGGTCGATGTCGGGCCCGACCCCGAGCTGATGGCCGCCTGCCTGGCCGATCTCGGGGTCCGGCGGGTGCCGCTTCTGGTGCTCAGCCACCTGCACGCCGACCACGCGGCGGGTCTGAGCGGGGTGCTGGGCCGGTTGCCGGTGGGTGAGATGATCGTGAGCCCGCTGCCCGAGCCGACGGAGCAGTGGGCCGAGGTCGAGCACGGTGCCCGGGCGGCGGGGGTCACGGTCCGCTCGGTGCTCTCGGGCTCGGCCGGTGCGTCCGGCACGGTCGGGGATGTCCGCTGGCAGGTCATCGGCCCGCAGCGGGTCCTGCGTGGCACGGCCAGTGACCCGAACAACGCCAGCCTTGTGCTGCTCGCGGAGGTCGGTGGCGTGACGATGCTGCTGAGTGGGGACGCGGAACCGCCGGAGCAGCGCCAGGTCGCGCGGGCCGGTGCGGTGACGGTGGACGTGCTCAAGGTCGCCCACCACGGGTCCGCTGATCAGATCCCGGAGTTCCTGACCGGGACGGGCGCGCGGGCCGCCCTGATCAGCGTCGGGGTCGGGAACACGTACGGGCATCCGGCGGCCGCGACGCTGGCGAGCCTGCGCGCGGCCGGGATCATCATCGGCCGGACCGACCTGCACGGCGCGGTGGCGGTCGTCCGGCAGCCGTCCGGCCGGGTGGCGCTGGTGGCGCGTCGGCCCGGTCGGATGTGAGGGCGGCGGGGTGGCGTGAGGGCGGCGGGCCGGCGTGACATGCTGATCCGCGTGCCACAGCCCGCTGCCCCGCCGCCGCTCGTCGTCGTGAGCGGTGACGAGGAGCTTCTCGTCGCGCGTGCCGTGCGGGAGGTCCTCGCCGCCGCTCGGGCCCGCGACCCCGAGGTCGAGATCGTCGACCGCGCACCGGGCGAGCTCACCGATGCCGACATGATCGATCTCGGCGCCACCTCGATGTTCGGTGGTGGGCGGGTACTGGTCGTCCGTGGCGCCGCCGAGCTGCCGGAGGATCTGCGGGATGCGTTGCTCGCGTATGTCGGGCGCCCGCTCGACGACGTGACGCTGGTCGTGGTGCACAGCGGCGCGGTGAAGAACCGCAAGCTCGTCGACGTGATGAAGAAGGCCGGCGCCAAGGTCATCCCAGCTGCCAAGATCACCCGGCCGCGTGATCGGCATGACTTCGCGGTGGCCGAGATCCGCCGGCTGGGTGGCCGGACGACCGACGGCGCGATCCAGGCACTGCTCGACGCCGTGGGCGGCGACCTGCGGGAGATCGCGGCCGTGTGCGACCAGCTCGTGGCGGACACCGATGGCGTGATCGACGAGGCCGCGGTGGGTCGCTACCACCGTGGGCGTGCCGAGACCAGTGGCTTCGCGGTGGCGGACGCGATCATCGGTGGCGATCTCGCGGGTGGGCTCACCCTGCTGCGCCAGGCTCTCGAAGGCGGTACCGCCCCGGTGCTGATCACGAGTGCCATCGCTGGTGGCCTGCGTGATCTGGCCCGGGTGGCGGCGGCCGGCGGCGGATCCAAGTGGGACATCGCCAAGGCCCTCGGGATGCCGGACTGGAAGGTAGAACGGGCCCAGCGATCCGCCCGCGGCTGGTCGGACGCCGGGCTGGCACGGGCGATCCGGGCGGTCGCGGTGGCCGACGCTGGCGTGAAGGGCGCGGCCGTGGATGCGGGCTACGCGCTGGAACACCTGCTCCAGGAGGTCGCACGAGCCCGGGGCCGGTCGGTCGGTGCCGAGGAGCGTGGCCGGGCGGAGTTCGCCGGCCGGGGAGGACGAGCACGATGAACGCGTCAGCAGGGGAGCACCGTGACTCCAACGGGCCCGGGGGCCCGGGGCTGCCGGTGACGGGCACGAGCAGGTGCCACCCGGTGGCATGTTCGGCCTACGGGTGCTGCCGGCGGGATGGATGCGCGTGCTGGTCGTCACCGCCACCGTGCTGGTGACGCTGGTCATCGCGATGGGTGACCTGGCCAGCGCCTGGGTTCTGCTGGTGCTCCCACTGGCGGTTGTGGCGCTGGTCGCCTACGCCGAGGTGCTCGAACGCACCCTGGACCGCGACGGCTGATGCGGGCCCGAGCTGAGATCCCCGAGCGCGGGCGGTCGCCGCACGCAGTCGCCCCAAGCACGACAAGGGCCGGGCAATGACAAGGGCCGGGATCTTCCCGCTGGGAAGCCCGGCCCCGACCCGACAGAACGTCAGGCGCTGATGCCCGCGTTCGCCTTCGCCATCGCCGACTTGCGGTTGGCGGCCTGGTTCGGGTGGATGACACCCTTGCTGGCGGCCTTGTCCAGCTTCTTGGCGGCGAGACGGAAGGCGGCGTCGGCGCGCTCCGAGTCACCGGCCTCGACGGCGTCGCGGAAGCGGCGCACGTGGGTCTTCAGCTCGGACTTCACGGCCTTGTTGCGCAGCCGTCGCTTCTCGTTGGTGAGGTTGCGCTTGATCTGCGACTTGATGTTGGCCACGCGGGAGAACCTCTGGGTTTCGAGTCGGGATGGTACCTGTGGAGGCCCGCCGTGCAGAAGATCTCAGCCACCCCGAGATCTCACTTGAGTCCCAGGGACTCGGGCTACCTCAGGACCTGGTCAACTCCAGAACCCGCAGGCTGCCCCAACCAGGGCCCACAGCGAAGCGCTACCGACATTATCAAACCAGCCAGCGGTGCCGGGCGCAGGGCGCGGCCACGAGGGCAGGCGCCTGTGCCCGGCGCGGCGGCCTGTGCCTGGCACGATGGAGGCCTGGCACGATGAAGCACGCGAGACAGACCGACGAGCAGCGAAACGAGACCAGCCCGCGTGTCCGAAGCACCGCACGAGGCAGCCGGCGTCGACCCGGCGTCGATCCGCAACTTCTGCATCATCGCCCACATCGACCACGGCAAGTCCACACTCGCCGACCGGATGCTGGGCGTGACCGGCGTGGTCGAGGCCCGCAACATGCGCGCTCAGTACCTCGACCGGATGGACATCGAGCGCGAGCGTGGTATCACGATCAAGGCGCAGAACGTCCGGCTGCCGTGGCGGGCGGATGACGGTGCGGACTACGTCCTGCACCTCATCGACACTCCCGGGCACGTCGACTTCACCTATGAGGTGAGCCGCTCGCTGGCGGCCTGTGAGGGCGCGGTCCTCCTGGTCGACGCTGCGCAGGGCATCGAGGCCCAGACGCTGGCGAACCTCTACCTGGCGATCGAGAACGATCTCACGATCATCCCGGTGCTGAACAAGATCGATCTTCCGGCCGCGCAGCCCGAGAAGTACGCCGAGGAGATCGCGACGATCATCGGGTGCGATCCGGGTGACGTGCTGAAGGTCTCCGGCAAGACCGGTCAGGGCGTCCCGGAGCTGCTCAACGAGATCGTCCGCCGCATTCCGGCGCCGAGCGGCGATCCGACCGGGCCGACCCGTGCGATGATCTTCGACAGTGTTTACGACATCTACCGCGGTGTGATCACCTATGTCCGGGTCGTGGACGGGACGCTGTCGACCCGTGACCGTTGTCTGATGATGTCCACCGGCGCCAGCCACGAGACGCTCGAGGTCGGTGTCATCTCCCCGGAGCCGCGGCCCACCGGCTCGCTGTCGGCGGGCGAGGTCGGCTACGTCATCCCCGGGGTGAAGGACGTCCGCCAGGCCCGTGTCGGCGACACCATGACCTCGGCGCGCAGGCCGGCGACGGAGATGCTCGGCGGGTACCGCGATCCGCGTCCGATGGTCTACTCGGGCCTGTATCCGCTGGATGGCAGTGAGTACCCGGCCCTGCGCGAGGCGCTGGACAAGCTGCAGCTCAACGACGCGGCGCTGACCTTCGAGCCGGAGACCTCGGCGGCGCTCGGGTTCGGCTTCCGCTGTGGGTTCCTCGGCCTGTTGCACCTGGAGATCGTCCGTGAGCGGCTCGAGCGCGAGTTCGACCTCACGCTCATCTCGACGGCGCCGAACGTGGTCTACCGGGTGGTCATGGAGGACGCCTCCGAGGTCACCGTGACCAACCCCAGCGACTGGCCCGGGGGCAAGATCGCGGAAGTGTACGAGCCGGTGGTCGAGGCGATGCTGCTGCTGCCGACCGACTTCGTGGGCGCGGTGATGGAGCTGTGCCAGGGCCGCCGCGGTGTGCTCAAGGGCATGGACTACATCTCCACGGACCGGGTGGAGCTGAAGTACACGCTGCCCCTCGGTGAGATCATCTTCGACTTCTTCGACGCGCTGAAGTCACGCACCCGCGGCTACGCGAGCCTCGACTACGAGCCCGCGGGCGAGCAGACGTCCGATCTGGTCAAGGTGGACATTCTGCTCCAGGGGGAGGCTGTCGACGCGTTCTCGGCGATCGTGCATCGGGAGAAGGCCTACGCGTACGGGGTCGCGATGACCTCGAAACTCCGTGAGCTGATTCCGCGCCAGCAGTTCGAAGTGCCGATCCAGGCCGCGATCGGCAGCCGGATCATCGCCCGGGAGAACATTCGCGCCATCCGCAAGGACGTGCTCGCCAAGTGCTATGGCGGTGACATCAGCCGCAAGCGCAAGCTGCTGGAGAAGCAGAAGGAGGGCAAGAAGCGGATGAAGACCATCGGTCGGGTGGAGGTCCCGCAGGAGGCCTTCATCGCCGCCCTGTCGACGACGGAGAGCCCGAGCTCGTCGGGGTCGAAGCCGGCGCGCTGACGGGGCGCGTGTGCCCGGCCCGGTCCCGGTCCTGCTCGACCGGCCGGGCGTGGCTGGCACGGCAGGCATGGTGGGGAGTCCGCGCCGGGGCTCCGATGCCCGGCGTCAGGTGCCGGGCATCGGCGGCTCCGGTCGCGATGCCTCCGGGCGTGGCGGCGGGCCAGACCGTGCCGATGGATCAGACCGTGCCGAATGGATCAGACGGTGCCGGCGGGTCAGACGGTGTCCGTGGGCGGGCCGATCCGGGGAACGCGGATCGGCTCGGTGGCCGGCTCGGCCTCCGCGAAGCCGAGCGCCAGGACGGATCCTGACCGGTACTCCGTGGTTCGTGGTGGTAGCAGTTCCTCGATGGTCACGATTCCACTGGTGAGCTCCTCCTGCATGGTCGGATCATTTCGCAGCCAACTCGACTGAGCCATGACCGGTTGCCCACCGTTTGGCCCTGCCACTGTCAACAGATCGCAAACATGTGATTCCGGCCCCGAGCGGGCGCCGACGGTGCCTCGGATGGCGCATTCGGGCGGCCCGTGAGCCTCCTTGTCCGATACTGGTCCTGATGTCGCCAGGTGATGATCGAATCACTGTGGCGGGGCCTGTTGACAAAACAGAGCGTTGCGGTCTGTGCGCGCGTTGGGAGCACACTGGGGTCATGCCATCCAAGCCTCTCGAAGGGGCGCCGGCGCCCGTCGACGGCGCACTCCCCGACGCCGCGCTCGCCACGGTCGGTTCCCGGCCGTTCGGCGTCTACGTTCACGTCCCGTACTGCGCGGCACGCTGCGGCTACTGCGACTTCAACACCTACACCCCGGCCGAGCTCGGCGCGGGCGGCCAGGGTGGGGCCGCGTCCTTCGTCGACTCCATCGCCACCGAGGCCCGCCTCGCGCGTTCGGTTCTGGGCGAAGGGGAGCTGCCCGTGGCGACGGTCTTCGTCGGCGGTGGCACCCCGACGCTGCTGCCCGCCTCCGATCTGGCGAAGGTGCTGCGGATCCTGGACGACACCTTCGGCCTGGCGGGCGACGTGGAGGTGACGACCGAGGCCAACCCGGAGTCCGTCGACCTGGAGGCACTCGAGCATCTGCGGGCCAGCGGATTCACCCGGATCTCCTTCGGCATGCAGAGCGCCCGCCCGCACGTGCTGGCCGCGCTGGACCGCCAGCACACTCCCGGCCGGGTCGCCGAGGTCGTGGGCTGGGCCCGCCAGGCCGGCTTCGAGCAGCTCAGCCTCGACCTGATCTACGGCGCACCGGGGGAGTCGGAGGCAGACTGGGCGGCCAGCCTGGAGGCGGTCATCGAGCTCGCTCCGAACCATGTCAGCGCCTACTCGCTGACGGTGGAGGAGGGCACGAAGCTGTCCCGGCGGGTCCGCCGCGGCGAGCTCCTGGAACCGGATGACGACCTGTTGGCGGATCGCTACCTACAGGCGGACGAGGCGTTCGCGGCCGCCGGGCTGAGTAACTACGAGATCAGCAACTGGTCCCGCGACCGTGCCTCCTGGTGCCGGCACAACCTGGGCTACTGGCGGGGCGACGACTGGTGGGGCCTGGGGCCGGGCGCGCACAGCCATGTCGGTGGGGTCCGGTGGTGGAACGTCCGCCACCCCACCGAGTACGCGACGAGGGTCGGCGCGGGCCGCAGCCCGGCCGCCGCCCGTGAGGTGCTCGACGCCGCCGCGCAGCGGGTCGAACGGGTCATGCTGGGGGTGCGGCTCGTCGAGGGGCTCGAGGCGGTCGCGCTGTGCGATCGGGGGCGGGCGGCGGCCGACGAACTGGCGGCGGACGGCCTCATCCTCGACCGGCAGCTCGCGGCCGGGCGGGTGGCGCTGACCCGCCGCGGTCGTCTGTTGGCCGACACCGTGGTGCGTGCGCTGCTGCCCGACTGAGCGGCGGCCCTCGCCCGACTGGGCGGCGGCCCTCGCCCGACTGGGCGGCGGCCCTCGCCCGGCTGGGCGGGGCGGCTACCCGGCCGGGCTGCTGTGCCAGCCCGGCTGGGCGGCGGCTACCCGGCCGGGCGGTGGCGGTCACCTGACGGAGCCGTGACGGTCACCTGACCGGGCTGTGACGGTCGCTGAACGCGGGTCTGGTCACGATGGCTGCTCCGACCAGGGCGGGAGGCTACACTTGGCACTCGTGGCGGCAGAGTGCCAGGGCAGGTGACTGCGCCGGCATACCGCCAGCCCCGCCTGGCGTAGGGAACCGGCTGAGGGGGTGTGGTCACGTGCTGGAAGAACGGCGTCTGGAGGTTCTGCGGGCAATCGTCGAGGACTTCGTGCTCAGCAATGAGCCGGTGGGATCCAAGACGTTGGCCGAGCGTCATGCCCTGGGGGTGTCGCCCGCCACGGTGCGTAACGACATGTCCGCGCTGGAGGAAGAGGGCTACATCACGCAGCCACACACCAGCGCCGGTCGGATTCCGACGGACAAGGGCTATCGCCTCTTCGTCGACCGGCTGTCCGGTGTGAAGCCGTTGTCACGAGCCGAACGCAAGGCCATCCAGAGCTTTCTGGAGGGCGCTGTCGACCTCGACGACGTGGTCCGCCGGTCCGTGCGGCTGCTCGCGCAGCTCACCCGGCAGGTGGCGGTGGTGCAGTATCCCTCGCTGTCGATCAGCAGCGTGCGGCACATCGAGATCGTCACGCTGAACCCGAACCGGCTGTTGCTGGTCCTGATCACCGACACCGGCCGGGTCGAGCAGCGGGTGGTGGACATTCCCGCGCCGGTCGACGACGGGGTCGTGGGGGAGCTGCGGGGCCTGCTCAACGGGTCCCTGCGCGGCCGGCGGATCGCGGACGCCACCGAGGCCGCGGCGGACCTGCCGGACACGGTCCGCCCCGACCTGCGCCCCTACCTGACGACGCTGACCACGGTGGTGCTGGAGGCCCTGCTGGAGCGCCAGGAGGAGCGCGTCGCGCTGGCCGGGACGGCCAACCTCACCAGGGCGTCCGTGGACTTCGCCGACTCGTTGCGCTTCATCCTGGAGGCGTTGGAGGAGCAGGTGGTGCTCCTCAAGCTGATCGGTTCGGCGCGTGAGACCGGTACTGTTACGGTGCGCATCGGGCGCGAGACGGACGTCGACGCCCTGCGATCGACCTCTGTTGTCGCCACCGGGTACGGTCTCGGCCCGGCTGCACTGGGCGGAATGGGAGTCGTCGGCCCGATGCGGATGGACTATCCGGGAACGATGGCGGCTGTCCGGGCCGTCGCCAAATACGTGGGTGAACTCTTGGGTGCCGACTGATGGCAGTGGATTATTACGCGACGCTCGGTGTGCGGCGAGACGCAACCGGTGACGAGATCAAGCGGGCCTACCGCAAGTTGGCCCGTGAGCTGCATCCGGACGTCAATCCGGATCCGGAGGCGCAGCAGCGGTTCAGGAACGTGACGAACGCCTACGAGGTCCTCTCGGACCCCGAGAAGCGTCAGATCGTCGATCTTGGTGGTGATCCGCTCGCGCCTGGTGGTGGCGGGGGCGGCGCCGGCTCGCCCTTCGGCGCGGGATTCGGTGGCCTCGGCGACATCATGGACGCGTTCTTCGGGGGCGGCGCCAGCCGTGGCCCGCGCTCGCGGGTCCGGCGTGGCAACGACGCGCTCCTGCGTCTGGAGCTCGACCTCGCCGAGACCGCCTTCGGGGCGACCCGGGACATCACCGTCGACACGGCGGTGGTGTGCCCGACCTGCACCGGGGCCGGCGCGGCGCAGGGCACGCAGCCGTCCACCTGCTCGACATGCCACGGCCGCGGCGAGGTTCAGCAGGTGACCCGCTCGTTCCTCGGCCAGATGGTGACGTCCCGGCCGTGTCCGCGCTGCTCCGGCACCGGAACCGTCATCGAGCACCCGTGCCGGGAATGCTCGGGCGACGGTCGGGTCCGCAAGCGGCGCACCCTGACGGTGAAGATTCCCTCCGGGGTCGAGGACGGGATGCGCATCCGCCTGTCCGGTGAGGGTGAGGTGGGCCCCGGCGGCGGTCCGCCCGGCGACCTGTACGTGGAGGTCTCCGAGCGCCAGCACGCCGTGTTCACCCGCGAGGGTGACGACCTGCACTGCGACCTGCGGCTGCCGATGACAGCCGCGGCGCTGGGCACCGTGGCGACGCTGGAGACGCTCGACGGCTCCGAGACCATCACGGTGAAGCCGGGCACCCAGCCCGGTGAGGTGATCCGGCTCGCCGGGCGCGGTGTTCCGCACCTGCGCGCGGTCGGGCGAGGCCACCTCCACATCCACATCGTGGTCGAGACGCCGACGAAGCTCGACGCCGAGCAGGAACGCCTGCTGCGGGAGCTGGCGAAGCTGCGGGAGGAGGAGTCGCCGGCCGTGGCGGTCGGCGGTTCCTCCGGTGGCTCGGGCCTGTTCTCCCGGCGCCGCAGCGGGCGGCGTAACCGCTGACCGCGCCCGTCTTCCACCTGGATCCGCTGCCGTCGACGGACGTCTTCGTGCTTTCCGGCGCGGAGGGCAGGCATGCCGCCACCGTCCGCCGGCTGCGGTCGGGTGAGCGCCTGGACGTGACCGACGGCGCCGGTACCGCGCTGGAATGCGAGGTCGGCTCGGTCGGCCGGGACGAGCTCGAATGCGTGGTCCTGCGTCGTCGGGAGGTGCCCGCACCGGTCCCGCGGCTGGTGGTGGCGCAGGCGCTGGCCAAGGGCGACCGCGGCGAGCTGGCGGTCGAGATGATGACCGAGGCCGGTGTCGACGAGATCGTTCCCTGGGCGGCGTCGCGGTGCGTGGTTCGCTGGGAGGGGGAACGCGGCGAGCGGTCCCGGGCCCGGTGGGACCGCACGGCGCGGGAGGCCGCCAAGCAGTCGCGCCGCCTGGTCTGGCCCGAGGTCGGGGGACTGGTCACCACCGCCGCGCTCGCGCGGCGCGCTCGGCAGGCCGCGCTCGCCGTCGTCCTGCATGAGACGGCGTCGACACCGGTCGCAGGTCTCGCCCGCGGGCTGCAGGTTCCGCGGGCTGTGCCGGCCCCGGCACCACCGCCTGGGATTCCTGGGACTCCCGGGATGTCCGGCGCGGCACCGGGTGCGCCGGCGGTGCCGGAGGTGCTGCTGGTGGTGGGCCCGGAAGGTGGTGTGTCCGAGGAGGAGCTCGGCGCGCTCACCGCCGCAGGGGCCGTCGCCGGGCGGCTCGGCCCGACCGTGCTGCGGACGTCGACGGCGGGCGTTGTCGCGGCGGCGGTGGTACTCGCCGACATCGGTCGCCTGGGCGGATAGACTGGGTTCGTCTGCGGGCCACCTTCGCCCCAGGCTGACACGATCGTGCTCCCGTGGCTGTGCTCCCGTGACTTGGGGGCTTGCTTGGCTTGGTGCTTGCGCGGCCTGGTGCCTGCGCGAGCCCATGTGATCCGCGCTCGTGTGATTCACGCTCGATGTGAGAGGTGCTCCGGCCCAGGCGGCCGTACTACATGCCCGATTCCGACGCTCCCCCAGACGCGCGGGCCATCACGCGCATCGTCGTTCCTGGCCCGCACAGCATGGTGAGTCTGCTCGGCCACCAGGATCAGTTGCTGCGTGCGGTCGAGAAGGCCTTCTCCTCCGACATCCACGTCCGCGGCAACGAGATCACCATCACCGGTGACCCGGCCGAGAACGAACTCGCGGCCAAGCTGTTCTCCGAGCTCATAGCGCTGCTGGACGCCGGGACGGAGCTCAGCCCGCAACATGTGGACCATTCGGTGGCGATGTTGCGCAGCGGTGCGGGGGAGCGGCCCGCGGAGGTGCTCACCCTCAACATCGTGTCCAACCGTGGCCGGACGATCCGCCCGAAGACCCTGAACCAGAAGCGTTATGTGGACGCGATCGACCAGCACACGATCGTGTTCGGCATCGGGCCCGCGGGAACCGGCAAGACCTACCTGGCGATGGCCAAGGCGGTCCAGGCGCTCCAGGCGAAGAAGGTCAACCGGATCATCCTCACCCGGCCGGCGGTCGAGGCCGGTGAGCGCCTCGGCTTCCTGCCGGGCACGCTCTACGAGAAGATCGATCCGTACCTGCGCCCGCTCTACGACGCGCTGCACGACATGATCGATCCCGACTCGATCCCGCGGCTCATGCAGAGCGGGACCATCGAGGTCGCGCCGCTGGCGTACATGCGTGGCCGCACTCTCAACGACGCCTTCATCATCCTGGACGAGGCCCAGAACACCTCGCCGGAGCAGATGAAGATGTTCCTCACCCGGCTCGGCTTCGGCTCGAAGATCGTCGTCACCGGTGACATCACCCAGGTCGACCTGCCGGCCGGCACGCACAGTGGCCTTCGAGTGGTCCGTGAGATCCTCGACGGGGTCGCCGACGTCCACTTCGCCACGCTGACGAGCACGGACGTCGTCCGCCACCGCCTGGTCAGCGACATCGTCGACGCCTACGCCCGCTGGGACGCGGCGAGCCCGGTGCCGGCCGCCGACTCGCGCCCGGCCCGGGCCACCCGCCGGGACCGCCGGTGAGCGCCCGGGAAACGAGCGCCACGGAAAGGGAACGGTAATGGCGGTCTTCGTCGCGAACGAGTCGGGTGTGACGGACTTCGACGAGGTCACCCTGGCCGCGCTGGCCCGGTTCGTGCTGGACACCATGAAGGTCAACCCGCTCGCGGAACTGTCGGTCATGCTGGTCGAGGTCGACGCGATGACCGACCTGCACGTCCGCTACATGGGCGAGGACGGGCCGACCGACGTGCTCGCCTTCCCGCAGGACGAGGCGTTCGAGCCGTCCTGGTCGGAGTCGGTGGAGGAGGACCCGACAACCCTGCTCGGTGACGTCGTCCTGTGCCCCGAGGTGGCCCGTAGGCAGGCTGGGCAGGCCGGCCACGGGATGGAGCGGGAGCTGCACATCCTCTGCACCCACGGCATCCTGCACCTGCTCGGCTACGACCACGCGGAGCCGGAGGAGGAACGGGAGATGTGGAAGCTCCAGAACAGCCTGCTGGCCTCCTGGGACATCGCGGCCGGCGCCGGCACCTCCTGAGGAGCCCGGTCCGTCATGGAGTCCGGTGATCTCCTGTTGGTCTTCATCGCCGCGGTGGCCGCCCTCGCCGCCGCGGGCCTCGGCGCGGTGGACGCCGCCCTCACCAGGGTCTCCCGGGTAAGCGTCGAGCAGTTCGGCCGGCAGCACAAGGCGGGCGCCGCGAACCTGGCCCGGGTCGTGGCCGATCCGGGGCGCTACCTCGCGCTGCTGCTGTTGCTGCGGATCGTCGGCGAGATGGTCGCCGCGGCCTGCATCACCGTCCTCGCCGTCCACGCCTACGGGGCCGGGTTCGCCGCGGTCGGCCTGGGCGCGCTGGTCTCCACCCTGGTGGCCTACATCCTGGTCGGGGTGATGTTCCGGACGCTGGGCCGCCAGCACGCCCCCGCGGTGTCGCTGGCCACCGCGGGGCTCACCATCCGGCTGGCGCGGATCTTCGGGCCGCTGCCCCGGCTGCTCATCGCGTTCGGCAACGCGGTGACCCCCGGCCCCGGCTACCGCGACGGCCCGTTCGCCTCGGAGGCGGAGCTGCGCGATCTGGTCGACCTCGCGGAGGAGAACGAGGTCATCGAACCCGAGGAACGGGACATGATCGCCTCGGTGTTCGAGCTGGGTGACACGCTCGTCCGCGAGGTCATGGTGCCGCGCCCGGACATGCTCTTCATCGAGTCCGACAAGACCGTGCGGCAGGCGATCTCGCTGGCGCTGCGCAGCGGCTTCTCCCGCATCCCGGTGATCGGCGAGAGCGTCGACGACGTCGTCGGGATCGCCTTCCTCAAGGACATGGTCGGCTGGGAGCGGGAGGGCCGCGAGGACAGCCGGGTCGCCGAGATCATGCGGGCGCCAGTGCTCGTTCCCGAAAGCAAGCCCGCCGACGACCTGCTGCGCGAGATGCAGGCGTCGCGGACCCACATGGCGGTGGTCATCGACGAGTACGGTGGCACCGCCGGGCTGGTGACCATCGAGGACATCCTCGAGGAGATCGTCGGTGAGATCACCGACGAGTACGACAGCGCCACGCCGCCGGTCGAATGGCTCGACGACGACACCGCGCGGGTGACGGCACGGCTGGACGTCGACGATCTCGCCGAGCTCTTCGGCGTCGAGGACGTGCCCGGCGCCCGCGATGTCGAGACGGTGGGCGGGCTGCTCGCCAGCGCGCTCGGCCGGGTGCCCATCCCCGGCGCGACCGCCGACGTGGCCGGGCTGCGGCTGTCCGCCGAGCGGGCGGCCGGTCGGCGCAACCAGATCGGCACTGTCGTCGTCCGGCGGCTGACCCCGTCGACCCGTGACCCGGACGCGCCGGAAGGGCCGGCCGGGCCAGGCGGGACGGACGGGCCGGAGCAAAGCAGAAAGGTGACATCGTGATGTCTTCCACCCCCCTTCCAGCCCGCCGGCCGGACCAGTCCTGGAGGCGGAGGACACCAAGCTGGTGGTGCTGGCCCGCGCCGCCCGGCTGCGGGCCTACACGCCCGGCGGCCAGCTCGCGGAGGGCGCCGCGGTGCGCGACACCGACGGCCGGACCTACGTGGCCGCCACGGTCGCGCACGCCCGGCCGGAGCTGGCGACGTCGGCGCTGCGGGCCGCGGTCGTGGCCGCGGCGTCCAGCGGCGCGCGACGTTTCGAGGCCGCGGCCGTGGTGACGGAGGCCGACGCGGCCGCCGCCGACGATCTGGCCATGCTCGCCGAGTTCGGTGCGGGGGTTCCCCTCTTCCTCGCCGGGCCGGACGGCGTGGCACGCACCCGGACGTCGAGCTAGTGGACCTTGCGACGGGATTCCGCTCGGGGTTCGCCTGTGTCGTGGGCCGCCCCAACGCGGGCAAGTCCACGCTGACGAACTCGCTGGTGGGGACGAAGGTGGCGATCACGTCCGGGCGCCCGCAGACGACCCGGCACGCCATCAGGGGCATCATCCATCGTCCCGACGCGCAGCTGATCCTGGTCGACACCCCGGGTCTGCACCGCCCGCGCACGCTGCTGGGCCAGCGGCTCAACGACGTCGTGCGCGCGACGCTGTCGGAGGTCGACGTGATCGGCTTCTGCATGCCGGCCGACGAGCCGCTCGGGCGGGGCGACCGTTTCATCGCCGACGAGCTGGGCCGCCTGGCGCGGCGGACACCGGTGGTGGCCATCCTCACCAAGGTCGACAAGGTGGCCGACCCGGACCGGGTCGGCGCTCGGCTGCTGGAGGTCTCCGGGCTCGGTGACTTCGCCGAGATCGTGCCGGTCAGCGCGGTGTCCGCGTTCCAGGTCGACCGGCTCGCGGACGTGCTGGTAGCCCGGCTGCCGGAGGGCCCGCGGCTCTACCCGGAGGGGGAGCTGACCGACGAGCCCGAGCAGGTGATGGTCGCGGAGCTGGTGCGCGAGGCGGCCCTGGAAGGTGTGCGCGACGAGCTGCCGCACTCGTTGGCCGTGGTGGTCGAGGAGATGCTGCCGCGGGAGGGCCGCCCCGCGGACCGACCGTTGCTCGACGTCCGGGTCAACGTCTTCGTCGAGCGCTCGAGCCAGAAGGCGATCGTCATCGGCTCCGGCGGCTCCCGGCTGCGTGACGTCGGCACCCGGGCCCGTACCCAGATCGAGGCGCTGCTGGGGACGCCGGTCTACCTGGACCTGCACGTCAAGGTGGCCAAGGACTGGCAGCGGGACCCGAAGCAGCTTCGCCGGTTGGGTTTCTGACGGCTCCGGGCCGGGCCGGGGCCGGGTTTCCGGCGGCGTCTCATGGTGCTCGGCGGCGTCGCCGGCTGTCCCGGGAGGTCGGGACGGATGCGGCCCCACCTGGTCGTGTGGAGCAGGCATGTAACCATGGGAACGTGCCGGTGTATCGCGATGAGGGCGTCGTCCTGAGGACGATGCCCTTCGCCGAGGCCGACCGTGTCGTCACGGTGCTCACGCGGCGTAACGGTCGGGTCAGGGCAGTCGCCAAGGGCGTCCGCAGGACGTCCTCCCGATTCGGTGCCCGGCTGGAGCCGGGGACCTACGTCGACCTCCAGCTCCACGAGGGCCGGTCGCTGGACACGGTCACTCAGGCGGACATCCTGGGTGCCTACGGTGCGACGATCGCCCAGGAGTACGCGCGGTACACGGCCGCGGCGGTGATGCTGGAGACCGCGGAGCGGCTGACCAGCGAGGAACGCCAACCTGCCTTCCGGCTTTTTCTGCTGCTCGTGGGCGGTCTGCGTACGCTGGCAGCGGGTGAACGTACGCCGTCCCTGGTCCTGGATGCCTTCCTGCTGCGATCGCTCACCGTCTCCGGCTACGGGATGGCGTTGGACGAGTGCGCGCTCTGCGGGGAGTCAGGACCACACCACTCGCTGTCCGTCGCCAGTGGCGGCGTAGTGTGCCCGGAATGTCGACCGCGAGGCGCGGTGTCGACGTCTCCGGCCGCTGTGCGGCTGCTGGCCGACCTTCTGCACGGTGACTGGGACGGCGCGGAGGCGACCGACGTCCGCACCCGACGGGAGGCCGGGGGGTCGTGGCCGCCTACCTTCAGTGGCATCTCGAACGGGCGCTGCGGGCCCTGCCGCATCTTGAACGGACGTGAGGCCACGGGCATGAAGAGCCGATGGGCGCGGAGGCGGTGGCCTGGGTCGGGCACGGACGTGCACGGCGGGCGAGGGGACCGTGTGAGGAGCGGGGACGGGATGTGTGCTGCGAGACCGGTGGTCCGGGTGGGCTCGGGCCGGCGGGGGTCGGTCGGTGAGGCGCCGGCCCGGACGAAAGGATGTCGGCTGTGAGCCTGCGTGAAGAGGTGGGCAGACGGTTCCGCGATCCGCGTCCGCATCCGTCCGGAGCGCAGCCGCCGCCGTTGCCGCCGGCCCTTGTCCCGCGTCATGTCGGGATTGTCATGGACGGCAACGGCCGCTGGGCGAAGCTGCGCGGCCTGCCCCGTACCAAGGGGCACGAGGCCGGTGAGGACTCGCTGTTCGACTGTGTCGAGGGCGCGATCGAGATGGGCGTGCGCTGGCTGTCGGTCTACGCGTTCTCGACCGAGAACTGGAAGCGCTCGCCGGACGAGGTGGCGTTCCTGATGCGCTTCACCGACGGTGTCTTCGGGCGGCGCATCGACGACATGCACGAGCTCGGTGTCCGCGTGCGCTGGGCCGGGCGGCGGCCCCGCCTGTGGGGGAACGTGATCCGGCGGCTGGAGGCGGCGGAGGAGCTCACCCGCGACAACGACCGGCTGACGCTGGTGATGTGCGTGAACTACGGCGGGCGTGCGGAGCTCGCGGACGCCGCCGCGGCGATCGCCCGGGACGTGCGCGACGGCCGGCTGCGCCCGGAACGCATCAACGAGGAGACAGTCGCGCGATACCTGGATGAGCCGGATATGCCGGACGTCGACCTGCTGATCCGTACCTCGGGCGAGCAGCGGCTGAGCAACTTCCTGCTCTGGCAGGCGGCGTACGCGGAGTTCTCCTTCGTACCCACCCTGTGGCCTGACTTCGACCGGCGCGATCTGTGGCTGGCCTGCGAGGAGTACGCCCGCCGCGACCGGCGCTACGGCGGCGTGGTCGCGAAGCATGCCTGACCACCGGCCGGCGGCCTCCGCGGGGCCTGCGGTGGCCGCCGGAGCTCCGGTGGTCGCGGTCCTCCGGTTCGAGGTGCCTGAAGCGGCCTGGTCCGATTTCGCCGCGGCCGGCGAGCGGGTGGTGGCCGCACTGGCCGCGCAGCGCGGCTTCCGCACCGCCCGGCTCGGCCGCAGCGCCGACGAGCCGGGCGCCTGGCTGCTGGTCACGGAATGGGCTGGTCCGGGCGCCTGGCGGCGGGCGCTGTCCGCCTTCGACGTCCGGTGTGAGCTGACGCCTACGCTGGTCTGGGCCCAGGACGCCCCGGGCGCCTTCGAGGTCCTGTACGAACGCGACGCCGACGGGCCGGCCTACTCCCACGGCTCGGCCCTCGCGCCGGACGCGGCGGTCATCGCCCCCGGCGCGGGCGTCCGCACGGGGGCCCGCGCCGGAGTCGACGACGGCGTGTGGAGCCTGGACGAGCGGTAGCGGCCCTGCCACCCGGTAGCCTCGGCGGGGTAACACCCGATCACCGAGCTGCCGAGGCTGACCCGATGCTGACCATGCAGGACGCCCTGCTGACGTTGACCCGCTACTGGACCGAGCGCGGCTGCATGATCGTGCAGCCGTTCAACACCGAGGTCGGCGCCGGTACGCACAACCCGGCGACCATCCTCCGGGTGCTGGGCGGCGAGCCGTGGCGGGTCGCCTACGTCGAGCCCTCGGTGCGTCCGGACGACTCCCGGTACGGTTTCAACCCGAACCGGCTGCAGACCCACACCCAGTTCCAGGTGATCCTCAAGCCCGACCCGGGTGACCCGCAGGAGCTCTACCTGGGCAGCCTGCGCGCGCTGGGCATCGACACCGCGGCGCACGACGTGCGCTTCGTCGAGGACAACTGGGCCTCACCGGCGCTGGGCGCCTGGGGGCTCGGCTGGGAGGTCTGGCTCGACGGCCAGGAGATCACCCAGTTCACCTACTTCCAGCAGGCCGGAGGCCAGTCCCTCGACCCGGTGAGCGTCGAGATCACCTACGGGATCGAGCGCATCCTGATGGCGCTGCAGGAGGTCCGGCACTTCACCGAGATCGCGTACGCGCCCGGGGTGTCCTACGGCGAGGTGTTCGGCCAGTCCGAGTACGAGATGTCCCGGTACTACCTGGACGAGGCGGACATCGACACGGTGCGCCGGATGTACGCCGAGTTCGCGGCCGAGGCACGCCGGCTCATCGACGCCCGGCTGCCGGTCCCCGCGCACACGTACGTGCTCAAGTGCTCGCACGCCTTCAACATCCTCGACTCCCGCGGCGCCGTCTCGACCACCGAGCGGGCCACCTCGTTCACCCAGATGCGTGGGATGTCGCGCGAGGTCGCCGCCCTGTGGCGGGACCGGCGTGTCGAGCTCGGCAGCCCGCTGGGCGAGACGCCCCGACCGGCCGCGGCGACCCCGGCCACCGTCGACCCGGCGGCGGTGCCCACCGGGCCGGCGACCCTGCTGTTCGAGATCGGTGTCGAGGAGCTGCCCGCCGCCGAGGTGACCCGGCAGACCGAGGCCGTCCGCGCGGCGCTCGTCGAGCGGCTCGCGGCCACCCGCCTCACCCACGGCGAGGTGCTGGTGCGGGGCACCCCGCGGCGGATCGTCGCCGTCGTCGCCGACGTCGCGCCCCGGGAGCCGGACGTGGAGCGGGTCGTCCGCGGCCCGCGCCGCGCGGCCGCCTACGACGCGGCGGGTGAGCCGACGAAGGCGGCGACGGGCTTCGTCCGCGGGCAGGGCGGCGACGTGGCCGATCTGACCGTTGTCGAGTTCCGCGGTGTCGAGCACGTCGCGCTGGTGCGTACCGACGTCGGCCGGCCCGCGACGGAGGTGCTCGCCGAGGTGCTCGGCGCGGTGCTCGCCGGCCTGCGCGCCGAGCGGAACATGCGCTGGAACGACCCCGAGCTGTCCTTCAGCCGGCCGGTGCGCTGGGTGGTCGCGCTGCTCGGCGCCGCGGTGGTGCCGGTCGCCGTGTCCACGCTGGCCGCCGGCGCGACGTCGCGCGGTCATCGCCGCGCCGGTTCGCCGCCGATCGAGGTGGCGGGTGCCGACGGCTACGCGGACCTGCTCGCCGGGCACTCCGTCCTGCTCGACCCGGCGACCCGCCGCGAGCTGATCGTGGACGAGGCGGCGAAGCTCGCCGCCGAGCACCAGGGCACGATCGACCTCGACCTGGAGGGCGACGTCCTGGCCGAGGTGACGAACCTGGTGGAGTATCCGCGTCCGGTGCTGGGCTCGTTCGAACAGCGGTACCTCGAGCTGCCGGCCGAGATCCTCACCACGGTCATGCACAAGCACCAGCGGTACCTGGTGGTGCGTGACGCCGCCGGCGCGCTGCTGCCCTGCTTCGTGACGATCGCGGACGGGGCCGTCGACGTTCCCCTCGTGCGTGCGGGTAACGAGGCGGTGCTGCGCGCCCGGTTCGAGGACGCCGCGTTCTTCTTCGACGCCGATCTCAAGGTGCCGCTGGCGACGTTCCGCGCCGGGCTCGCGAAGCTCACCTTCGAACAGCGCCTCGGCTCGGTGGCCGACCGCGCGGACCGCATCGCCAGGCTGGCCGGAGTCCTCGCCGACCGGCTCGGCACCGGGGAGGGCGCCGCGACCAGCGGAGGCACCGCGGCCGCCGGGGGCCTGTCCCCACAGGATCGGGCCACGATGGACCGGGCAGGGGCGCTGGCCAAGTTCGACCTCGCCACCCAGATGGTGATCGAGCTGTCGAGCCTGGCCGGGACGATGGCCCGGGAGTACGCCCGCCGGGCCGGCGAGCCCGAGGCGGTGGCCGTGGCGCTCTACGAGATGGAGCTGCCGCGCCGTGCCGGCGGGGTGCTCCCGCAGACGGTGCCCGGCGCCCTGCTGGCGCTCGCCGACCGGCTCGACCTGCTGGCCGGGCTGTTCGCGCTCGACGCCGCGCCCACCGGCAGCTCGGACCCGTTCGGGCTGCGCCGGGCCGCGCTCGGGGTGACCGCCATCCTGGCGCAGCGCCCCGAGCTCGCCGGCCTCGCCGTGGCGGACATGCTGGCCGAGGCGGCGAAGCTGATCCCGGTCCCGATGTCACAGGAGGCCCTGGAGCAGGCGGACGCGTTCGTGCGCGGCCGTTTCACCCAGCAGCTTCTCGACACCGGGGTGGATCACCGGCTCGTCGCCGCCGTGGCGCCGCTGACCGCTCGACCGGCCCGCGCCACCTCGACCGTGGCGGAGCTGCGCGTCCTGGTGGAGGACCCGTCGTTCGCGCGGCTCGCCGCCGCGGTCGGGCGGATCCGCCGGATCGTTCCGGCTGACACGGCACCGGGCATCGCGATCGCGGATCTCGTCGACCCGGTCGACCACAGACTGGCCCAGGCCGCGACCGAGCTGTCCCGTCAGCTGGTGGTCCGCACCTCCGGCCGGGCGCCGGAGCTCGTCGACTTCGTCGCCGCCGCGGCTGCGCTGCCGGAGGCGGTCGAGGCGTTCTTCGACGGTGTGATGGTCATGGCCGAGGAGCCGGCGCTGCGTGCCGCGCGGCTCGGCCTGCTCGCCGAGATCCGTGACGTCGCGGGTGAGGTGCTGGACTGGGACGCGCTCGGCGCGCTGCCGACGGCGTCGGTGGGTGCCGTCGGCGCCTCCTGAGCGTCGATCGGTGGCCGGAAGGTTTAGGCAGGTCCGCTGCGGCTAACGTGATATCGCGTGGACCTGTCCTTTCGGCGGCTTCTGCCCCGTCCGCCCTCGGCGGCCTGGTTTCGGGTGGCGTGGTGGCGCTGGGCGGTGCGCATCGTCCTGATGGCCGTCGCACTTCTGCTCGTGGGCTCTGCCGCGACCTTCGGGCAGGTGTGGTGGGTCGGGCGCGGCGATGACCGGCGGGCCTCCGACACATTGATCGTCCTTGGCGCGTCGCAGTACGACGGTCGGCCGTCGGCGATCCTCGCCGCCCGCCTGGACCACGCGCTCGAGCTCTACCGTGCCGGTGTCGCGCCACGTGTCATCACGGTGGGCGGGAACCAGCCGGGCGACCGTTTCACCGAGGCGGAGGTCGCCGCGACGTACCTGCGTGACCACGGGGTTCCGGCCAGTGCCGTGCTGGCGGTTCCCCAGGGAAGGGACACGCTGTCGTCGATGATCGCGGTGGCAGGCCTGATGGACAGCCGGCACTGGGGGTCGGCGGTGGTGGTGACCGACCGCTGGCACAGCCTCCGGTCCCGCACCATCGCCGCCGATCTCGGCATCGCGGCGGTGGCGTCGCCCTCGACCAGCGGGCCGGCGAACCGCGGCTTCGGCACCCAGGTCCACTACATCCTGCGCGAGGGCATCGGCTATCGCTTCTACCAGCTCTTTCACCGCGCCTCGCCGGCCGCGGCGCACACCCCGGCGGTCTGAGCCCGCCGGGCGAACCACCGAGATGGCCGGCGGGTCGGTGGGCCCCCTGGTAGGTACCCCCGTCCGGGCTCGTGCCGGTACCGCCGGCGGTGATCAACGCCACGGGCGCGGCGGCCGGCGGGGAACGGATGCGACACCCGGGCGGTCCCAGCGGCCCTGCTTCGTGGGCCGTCCGGCACGTGCCCGCCGCCGGCGTGGGGCTCCTGGACGGCCGTCGTATGTGACGAAGGCCGGCTTTCCGCTGGTGTGGTGGGGCGGAGGTGCTGGTACGGTTCGGATCGCGGAGTGACGGGGTAGTGCGACAGGCGTCAGACGCCGGGTCGGCCGGCCCGCGGCACATACGACACTCGACCTGTGCGGGCCGTACGTTCACGACTGCCCATCACGCCGGCACGCCGGCAGGTGCACCGGCCTGACCAGGACGACCGAAAACAGCACAATGCTGACGAAGGAGACTGGTGTGGCAACTCCCGTGTCCGAAGTGGTTGGAGTCGCCGACCTGGAGACGGTTCGGGAACTCGCGCAGCAGCTGCGAGTCGACTCGGTACGCAGCAGCACCTCGGCGGGTTCCGGTCATCCGACCTCCTCCATGTCTGCCGCGGATGTCATGGCGGTGCTGCTCACACGCCATCTCCGTTACGACTGGGACAACCCGGACGACCCCGCGAACGATCACCTGATCTTCTCCAAGGGGCATGCCTCACCCCTGATCTACTCGATGTTCAAGGCCGTCGGTGTGATCTCCGACGAGGAGCTCATGACCGGGTACCGCCGTCTGGGCCAGCGCCTGCAGGGCCACCCGACCCCGGTCCTGCCCTGGGTGGACGTCGCGACCGGATCGCTGGGCCAGGGCCTGCCCGACGCGGTCGGCGTGGCGCTCGCCGGCAGGTTCCTGGACAAGGTGCCCTACCGGGTCTGGGTGGTCTGCGGCGACAGCGAGATGGCCGAGGGCTCCATGTGGGAGGCGCTGGACAAGGCCTCGTACTACGGCCTGTCCAACCTTGTCGCGATCGTGGACGTCAACCGGCTCGGTCAGCGCGGGCCCACCGAGCTGGGCTGGGACATGGAGGCCTACGCCCGCCGGGTCGAGGCCTTCGGCGCCCGAGCGGTCGTGATCGACGGTCATGATCTGGGCGTGATCGACGCGGCGCTGGCCGACGCCGAGGACGCGACCCGGCCCACGGTGATCCTGGCCCGTACCCGCAAGGGCGACGGCTTCTCCGAGGTGGCCGACGCCGAGGGGTGGCATGGCAAGCCGCTGCCGGAGGACATGGCCGCCCGCGCGATCGTCGAGCTGGGCGGTGAGCGCAACCTGCGGGTGCGCGGCCCGGTGCCGTCGGCGGACCTGCCCCGGCCCACGCCGGCGCCCCGCCCGGCGATCACCCTGCCGACCTACGAGCTCGGTGCGAAGATCGCCACCAGGCGGGCCTACGGGCAGGCGCTGGCCGCGGTCGGCGCGTGGACGAACGTGGTGGCCCTCGACGCCGAGGTCAGCAACTCGACCTACTCCGAGGACTTCTCCAAGGTTCACCCGGACCGCTTCTTCGAGATCTTCATCGCGGAGCAGCAGCTGGTAGCGGCCGCGGTCGGCCTTTCGGTGCGTGGCTACGTCCCGTTCGCGTCGACGTTCGCGGCGTTCTTCTCCCGCGCGTACGACTTCATACGGATGGCGGCGATCTCGCAGGCCGACATCCGGCTGTCCGGGTCGCACGCCGGGGTGGAGATCGGTCCGGACGGGCCGTCCCAGATGGCGCTGGAGGACCTCGCGATGATGCGGGCGATCGGCGGCTCGACCGTCCTCTACCCGAGTGACGCGACGTCCACCGCGAAGCTGGTGGAGGTGATGGCCGGGCTCTCGGGCATCAGCTACCTGCGGACCACCCGTGGTGCCTACCCGGTGCTCTACGGGCCGGACGAGCAGTTCGTGCCCGGTGGTTCGAAGGTCCTGCGCAGCTCGGACGCCGACACCGTGACGCTGATCGGTGCCGGTGTCACCCTGCACCACTGCCTGGCCGCGGCGGATGTCCTCGCATCGGAGGGGGTCGCGGCGCGGGTGATCGACCTGTACTCGATCAAGCCGGTCGACGCCGCCACGCTCGCCGAGGCCGCGCGGGCGACCGGCGGGCGGCTGGTCGTGGTGGAGGACCACTACACCGAGGGCGGTATCGGCGGAGCCGTTCTGGAAGGGCTCGCGGGAGTCCTGCGGGACGGCAGCGTGTCCCTGCGGCTCGCGCACCTGGCGGTCACCGAGCTGCCCGGCTCCGGCACCCCTGACGAGCTGCTGGACTTCGCCGGCATCTCCACGCCGCACATCGTGGAAGCCGCGCGCGGCCTGCTGCGCTGAGCCAGCCGCACACAGAACGCCAGCCGCACAGGACCCTGGCTGCACACGGAACCGGCCCCTCGGCGGTGAGACGAGGGGCCGGTTCCGTCAGGACATGGTGACGCGAGGAGCCGCGAGCGGGGTTTGTGATGCGGGTGTGACGAGAGGGACCGGTACCAGGAGGTCAGCCCTGCCGGCTCCAGCCGCCCGCGCTGACCTTTCGCCGGTGTCGGCTCAGCCGGCTCAGCCGGCTCAGTCGTCGCCGGCCGGGGACGGACCACCACCGAAGGTCATGTCGACCAGGGTGAGATAGAGCCGGTCCGGCCGCGGAAGGAAACTGATCTTCGAGAGAGCCTGGTCCTGACCGGCGGACTCGACGACGAACTCGCCATAGCCCAGGAGCCGCCCGAGCGGGTCCCGGTTGTAGGTGAGGTCGGTGATCTTCGACAGCGGCATCGTCTGGACCTTCCGGAAGACGATCCCCGACACCTTCAGCAGACGCTTGTCTGTGATCATCAGGTGGTCGAAGTGCCAGTCCGCGATCTTCCAGAGCATCCGGAGGATCATGAAGAGGGCGAAGTACCACAGCACCGTGGTGATGGGCCCGGTGTCGATGCCCTGCATGGCCAGGAGGATGTTCGCGACGAGGGCCAGCAGTACCGCGCCCAGTGTCTGCCCGAAGATCGGCAGCATGATCGCCCAGTGCAGGCGCACCATCATGACCAGGCGCTCCTGGGAAGCCAGGTACTTGGTGTCCCGCAGCGCTGGGTCGGGAAGCTGGAGTCTCGGCACGATCAAAGTCTCGCAGACGCCGGGTCCGGCAGGTGCGGGTTCACAGGGCTGTGTCTGTCACGAACTCCGACGCTCCGTTCCCGATGTCCTCAAGCCAACCGATGACCCGGTCGATGATGCTCGCGGCACTGTCCGGTGCGGTGACGACGAAGAAGATAAGGAACGCGATCGCACCGTACTTGACGATCTTGTCCACGGCGGGCCTCCGGGCCGAGTTGGGGGAACGGGGTGCGCCCAAAGTATCGTTGTTGCGATCGACGTAGGTACGAGAATCGGCCTGATACGCATGGCTTCGTGGTCAGTGAGTGGTATGAACCCGCTGGCGCGGGCCTGTGAACTCGCAAAACAGGCCGAAGGTCACCGTCGGTGAGCGTCTGTAGCCCCCCGAATCGGTGCTGATCCACAAGTCCGCTTCGGCGTGTCGCGCCCCCTCTGGGGGAGCGTGGTCGTCCGGTCGTTGGGTGCGGTGGCCGTCCGGCTCGCCGGGTTGCCCCGGCGGTGCCATCCCCGCGTCATCCAGGTGCTGCATTGTGCCGCCTGTGCTGTCCTGTCCCGGCTGTGCTGTCTTGTCCCGCCTGCGCTGTCCTGCGCTCCTGTGTCGTCCCGGCCCGGCTGGTGTCCCCGGGTGTGGTCGGCGGGCTACCGGTGCGTCGACGGCGAGGGGTCGATGTCGGCCGTTGCGGGGCACTGACGGGCCGACAGCTACCAACGGCACTGTGACCAGCGAAAAACGACGTACGCTGTGATCGCTGTCGACTGTGTTTGGGATGGGATGGGGTCGTGGCGCGACACTGGAGTGATGAGGGTGGTTCGTCGGTGGCTTCCGATGTGGCCCGTGTCGCATCATGGACCCTGCGGGGGTGTGCCGATCGGTGCCGCTCGTCGTCGCTGCGGCACGAGCCGGGCCGTGTGACCCGGGTGGCTGGGGCCGTCCGGTCCTCGCCCCGCCGCTCGCGGGCGTGCGCATGGCATGATCGACACTGTCGGCCGGATGACAAGTACCATCACGCGAAAGGACCGTTGACACCGACACCATCGGTGGCCTAGCCGGCTCGACGGCAGCGCCGTCCCGCCGGGCAGGCGGCCGGCAGCGTCGTCTGAGGTGACCGGACACATCGAAGCCCGCGACTCGCGCAACCCCAGGGCGGGGGGCGCCGTCTATCCAGTGAACTCGGAGCCCGTAGGTGACGGGCCCGCCGGACGTGATCAGGGAGGGTTCGGTGGCCGGACGCATCCGCGACGCCGACATCGCTCTCGTCCGGGAGCGGTCACCCATCGCGGACATCGTCGGTGACCATGTCCAGCTCCGTCCGGTCGGTGGCGGCAGCCTCGTCGGACTGTGCCCCTTCCACGACGAGAAGTCACCGTCGTTCAACGTGCGACCATCGGTCGGCTTCTTCCACTGTTTCGGCTGTAACGAGGGCGGAGACGTCTACGCCTTCGTCCGCAAGATCGACGGTCTCAGCTTCCCGGAGGCGGTGGAGCGGCTCGCGCGCCGGGCCGGGATCACCCTGACCTACGAGGGTGGCGGGCCGACCAGCCGGGCGGTCACGAGCCAGCGGCAGCGGCTGCTGGACGCGCACCGGCTGGCCACCGAGTTCTACGTCGAGCAGCTCTACTCCTCGCCGGATGCGCGCGCGGGCTGGGAGTTCCTGGCTTCGCGGGGCTTCGACCGGTCGGCGGCCGAACGGTTCGGCCTCGGTTACGCCCCGGCGTCATGGGACGCGCTGACCCGGCATCTGCTCGCCCGCCGATTCACCGCGGAGGAGCTGGAACTGGGCGGGCTGGCCAAGCGCGGTGGTCGTGGCGGCCTCATCGACCGCTTCCATCACCGGCTGCTGTGGCCGATCCGTGATCTCGGCGGGGAGGTCGTCGGCTTCGGTGGCCGGCGTCTCGCCGAGGGCTCCGACGCCGGGCCGAAGTACCTCAACACGGCCGAGACGCCCCTGTTCAAAAAGGCCAGGCTCCTCTACGGCGCCGACCTGGCCAGGCGCGACATCGCGCGCCGCTACCAGGTGGTCGTCGTCGAGGGGTACACCGATGTCATGGCCTGCCACCTGTCCGGTGTGACGACGGCGGTCGCGAGCTGTGGGACGTCGTTCGGCAGCGACCATGTCGCCATCGTCCGTCGTCTCCTGATGGATTCGGACAGCCGTACCGGCGAGGTCATCTTCACCTTCGACGGTGACCAGGCCGGTCAGGCCGCCGCGCTGCGGGCCTTCGAGTTCGAGGAGCGGTTCGTCACCCAGACCTTCGTCGCGGTGCAGCCGGACGGTCTTGATCCGTGCGACCTGTGGACCCAGCGCGGGGACGCGGCCGTGCGTGATCTCGTGGCGGCCAGGCAGCCGCTCTTCGAGTTCGCGATCCGCGGTGCGATCGACCGCTACGACCTCAACACCACGGAAGGCCGGCTCGCGGCGCTCGACGCGGCCGCCCCTCTGGTCAACCGGCTCAAGGACGCCGGCATCCGGCACCGGTACGCGGTGAACCTGGACCGTTGGCTCGGCTTCCTGGACGAGCGGTTCGTGGTCGAGCGGGTAGCTTCGCACCGTTCCCGGGCACAGGGGAGTCCAGGAGCACAGGGGAGTTCGGGCGCGCCGGGCAGCTCAGGCGCGCACGGGAGCACCAGGGCACGCGGGAGCTCCGGGGCGGACGGCACGGCGGCGGCCGCCTCGGCGCGCCGCCGGCCCGAACCCGCGCCCGACGAGGCAACCGCCATCGTCGAGCGCGAGACACTCAAGCTCGCCCTGCAGCACCCGGGGCTGGCCGGCCCGATGTTCGACACCCTCGCCGCGGAGCTGTTCACTGTTCCTGTGCACCGTGCGGTCCGTGAACTGATCGCCACGGCCGGTGGGGTGTGCGCGGGTCTGTACGCGGCCGGCGACCCGTCGGGCTGGGCCGCGGCGGTGGTCGCCGCGGCGCCGGACGAGGAGCTGCGGCGGTTCGTTCTCGCGCTCGCGGTGGAGGGGGTGCTGTGCGACCACGATGTTGACGACCGTTATGTCGACGATCAGATGTCGCGTGTTCAGGAGCTGCATGTGACCCGTCGGATCAGGGAAGTCAAGTCGCGGGTGCAGCGGCTGAACCCCACCTCCGACTCTGATGCCTTCAACCGTGCGTTCGGCGAGCTGATTGCTTTGGAACAGCACAAGCTCCAACTCCGGGAGCGGGGCGTAGGTGCCGCGTAACCTGGGTCGATCCCGAGAAGGAAGTGACGAGATTCCGCCCATGAGTCCTACCGTCCTACCCCGCGAGGCCCAGGTGGACGAGGTCAAGGACCTCATCACCCGTGGCAAGGAGATCGGTTTCCTCACCACTGAGGACGTCACGGTCGCGATCCAGGCGGCCGAGTTGCCCCCTGAGCAGGCCGAGACGGTCCTGCAGGTGCTCAACGACGAGGGCATCGAGGTGCTCGAGGCCGGGGGCGAGAACGCCGACGAGGCGGATCTGCTGGCCCGTCGGCGTCGCGAGGAGGAGGAGCTCGCGCTCAAGGCCCCGACCTCCGACCCGGTACGGATGTACCTCAAGGAGATCGGCAAGGTCCCGCTGCTCACCGCGGAGGAGGAGGTCGACCTCGCCAAGCGGATCGAGGCGGGCCTGTTCGCCTCCGAGAAGCTCGCGGTGGCGACGAAGAAGACCTCCCCGCAGATGCGCCGGGACCTGGAGGCCATCGAGCGGGACGGGCAGATCGCCAAGCGGAAGCTCGTCGAGGCGAACCTGAGGCTCGTCGTCTCGATCGCCAAGCGCTATGTCGGGCGCGGCATGCTCTTCCTGGACCTGATCCAGGAGGGCAACCTCGGTCTCATCCGGGCGGTCGAGAAGTTCGACTACACCAAGGGCTACAAGTTCTCCACCTACGCCACCTGGTGGATCCGGCAGGCCATCACCCGCGCCATCGCGGACCAGGCCCGGACGATCCGTATCCCGGTGCACATGGTCGAGACGATCAACAAGCTGATCCGCATCCAGCGGCAGCTCCTCCAGGATCTCGGCCGGGAGCCGAGCCCGGAGGAGATCGCCAAGGAGATGGACCTCACGCCGGACAAGGTCCGGGAGATCCTGAAGGTCTCCCAGGAGCCGGTCTCGCTGGAGACGCCGATCGGTGAGGAGGAGGACTCTCACCTCGGCGACTTCATCGAGGACTGCGACGCGGTCGTCCCGGTGGACGCGGCCAGCTTCATCCTCCTGCAGGAGCAGCTCGACTCGGTACTGCACACTCTCTCCGACCGGGAGAAGAAGGTGATCCAGCTCCGGTTCGGCCTGACGGACGGCCATCCGCGGACGCTGGAGGAGGTGGGTCGCGAGTTCGGGGTGACCCGCGAGCGCATCCGGCAGATCGAGTCCAAGACGCTGTCCAAGCTGCGTCATCCCTCGCGGTCGCAGAAGCTGCGCGACTACCTGGAGTAGTCGAACTCGTTGTAGTCGTTCGTTGACTTAGGGTTTCCGTCCTGTAAGGGTCGGACCCTGTGACGCAGCGGTCAGGCAGTCCGGAAGGATCTGCGGTTCCCGGGCTCCCTGACGGTTGCGTGTCCTCGTGCCCACGCGTGTCCTTTCTCCGCTGGCTCGTGCTTGCAGCGACCGGAGGTCGCACCTTTCTGGGCGCGCGATGGGTCCGTGGGCTGTTGGCTCTGACTCCGTCGTCGTGGCGGCCAGGCCTCGCGCTGCGGCTGCTGGGGCTGGCGCCGCACTATTTCCACGGCCGCGGCCTGAGCTTCCGTGGTCACGGCCTGGGCAGCGCGGCGCACCGCAGCCGCGTCTCGCTCGAGATGTTCGTCCGGGATGTGCTTGAGCCGTACCTGGCACCCGAGCAGGACCTGCTCGATGTCGGCTGCGGTCCCGGCTACCTCACCCGCGCGGTGGCCGGGCGGGTCTGGTCCGTGACGGCGCTCGACGTCTCTCGTGGGGTTCTCGCCTGCGCACGGATCCTGAACCCGGCGATCAACATCGACTACCGGACTCCCCAGGACTTCTTCGGATCCGGGCGGCGGGTGGACATCGCCGTCTCCCTCGATGTCGCGACCTGGATGGGCGACGGCGAGCTGACCGACCTGCTGGACCTGGTGTGGGCGAGCCTGCGCCCCGGCGGATGCCTCGTCCTGCGCACCTGTGTGCGCGCGGACATCCCCGGGCCTGGTCATGGTCAGGCTGCCGAGCCCGTGGGGCAGTCCACGCTCGCGGTGGGGCAGTCCAGGCTCGCGCACTCGCGTGGATCGCGGCGTGGGTCCCCGCACTGCCATCCTCGGCAGGCGGATCATCTGGTCGGGCTGGTGGAGCAGGCCGGCTTCGGGAGCGTCCTGCTCCACGCCCTGCACGCCCTGGCTGTCGAGAGCGGTCCGCAGCGTGCGGTGGCGGAGAGCGCCGCGGCGCAGAACTGTCTGCTGGTCGCGATCCGCCGCTACGACCGGATCGGCGGATCAGACCGGATCACCGCGGTGGCGACGCAATCCCCGCCGCCGCAGCGGGCATCGCAACCCGCGGCCCGAGGCTGATCAGCTGCGCTGACGGCCCAGCAGCGCGGCGAACACGGCCTGGCTGTGATCGTCGGGGTCGGTGCCCGCACGCGCCCAGTCGCTGGCAAGCCGTCCGGCGCGGGCCAGCCGTGCGCGGTCGGCGAGCAGGTCGGCCAGCACCCGCGCCAGGGCTGGGCTGGACTCGTCCGCCGGAGTCCAGCCGGTGACACCCCGTTGGTAGGCGTCCCGGGAGCCGCCCTGCGCCGGACCGATGACGGCGCAGCCCGCGAGCTGCGCCTCGAGCAGGGCGGTCGGGTGCGACTCGCCGCTCACCGGCGACCTGGTACGGGTTCTCGTGCACAGGGCGAAAAGGTCGGCTGTCGCATACAGCCGGGCCAGTTCCTCGTCGCTGGGATCCTCGAACAGGTCCGTGTGCTCCCGCCCGGCGATCAGGGCATGTAGTGCGCCTGGGGCCGGACCGGCTCCCGCGATCACGAGCCGCACCGGTCCCACCGCCCCGCCGGCACCTTCCGACGCTTCGTCCGCCGCCGGTGCGTGCAGCGTGTCCAGGGCGTCCACCAGGGTCGGAAGGCCCTTGGCCTCCCACTCGTCGAGGGGGAAGACGGTGAGCACCGTCGGCACCGGGGGCAGTGGGCGCCGCCGGGCGGCCTCGGTGAGGAGAGCCTCCCGCCAACGATGGTCCAGACCAGGTGGAATGACCGCGCCCATCCTGGTCGGAGACAGCGCTCCCGCGCCGAACGAGCTTGTCGTCACCGGGCAGAGCAGCGGGTCGTGGCGCAGCAGAAGACGCAGGTGGCGCCGCATCGTCCACATGTCGACGCCGTGGAAGAGCACCGGTACCCGGCTGGCGCCGGTGAGTCTGGCGGTGACGATGCCGGTCAGCGCCAGGTCCACCTGCCCCACCACGACGCTGTCCAGCGGGCCCAGCGCCCGTGCGTGTGCCGCGGTCTCCCATGCCGAGCGGCAGCGGCCCGCCAGGTCGAGGCCCTGTCGGGCCGGCTGGTCAGGTGATCCGCGCCGCCCGGCCGGCTCGGTCCGTGCCTGCTGGTCGTCCGGCCCGGCCGGCGTGAGCTGCGTGACCTCTGCGCCGCCGGCCTGAAGGCCCGCGACGACAGCGGCAAGCTGCCGCGCGGCGTCCGGGCGTGCCTTCGCCGGTCTCAGCAGGAGTACCCGCGGCGCGGGCGTGGGCGCGGAGGTCGGCGTGGGCACGGATGCGGCGGCGGGTTCTGCGGGGGCGGCCGGCCTGGTCAGTGAGCGGCGAGAGGGGAGCACGGAACGTGATAGTAGAGAGTCTTTCCGTAGTTCCGTTGATGCGTGGCCGTGTCCGACTCCGCGTGGGTGTTCGCGCCTTCGCTTCGAAGGGCTCCCTGTGGCCGCATGTGGCGGGGCGCCGTGGGCTCTGCGGCCCTTCCTCACCGTTCAGACTGGCCGAGCGGCGGCTCGTGCCGACGCCGGGCCGGAGACGTCGACGGCTGTGCGGCCGGTGCGTCCGCCGTGCGAGGCGGCGCTGGGGCCCAGGTCGTCCACCGGGTGACTCGCGGCTCATCCAGCCGTGGGTCACCGCTCGGGGGGACAGGACCGAGGCCGTCCAGCAGACCGTGCAGGACGAGCCGGCCAGGGTGCGATCCGTCGGCTCCCGGTGGCCTGAGCACCGTGGCGCGCGGAAGTGTCGCGAGGACGGTCCAGAGCAGTGCCGCGGCAGTGCGACCGTGCCAGCGGCGGATCCGGGTGTACCAGAGGCGGTTGCGTACCTCGTAGTAGCCGTAGGCAGCGGCGGGCACGGGGCCCGCGCCGTGGCGCCGCGCCGGCCAGGGGCTGATCACGACACTCCAGCCGGCGTCGCGGACGCGATGGCAGAAGTCGACGTCCTCCAGGCCCAGGAAGTAGCGACCGTCCATCGGAATCCGCTGATGGCATTCGGCCTTGACGAACATCGCCGCGCCGGTCACCCAGTTGGCCTCGCTGGGCCGGTCGCCGGGGGCGTTCCCGAGGATCCGGGGCAGGACGAGGAACCGGGTCGGGCGCGCCGGCGTGGTCGGCGCCGTGGCGTCATCCACGAGGGTGGGGGCCACGATCCCGATGTTCGCGCCGGCCAGCAGTTCCAGGCAGGCCCCGATGGTCGGGTCGTCGATGCGCACGTTGTTCTCGACCAGTAGGTAGGCGGCAGCCGCGGGTATCGTCTCGACGGCGTACCGGAAGGCTCCGCCCCGCCCGAGGTCACGGGGGGGAACGAGCCAGCCGACGCTGGCCGGCAGCCCGGAGGGCCGTTCGGCGCGGTCGTTGGCGATCACCGTGACCTGGTCGAGATGAGTGGAGACGTCAAGGCGGGTCGCGAGATCGAGTGTCGGCTCCGTCGGACCTCGGTGCACGATCACCGCGACGGTCTTCATGGCTGCACCTCACGCGGGCCCGCGGCGGGCGCGCTGGGGGTTGCCGGGCGCCGGAGCCCGGGTCGGTGCCGGGCCCTGCGTCGCTCGGGGCGGGCGGCCTGGCATCTCGGGAGGAGGATCGCCGGCTCCGCCGGCTCCGCCGAGCATGCAGAGATCTCCACCTGTGCTCCTCTTGGGCGCAAACCCCGTGGTGGTCGCCGAACCCCGCGGAGTGAATGCAAATGATATCTATCAAGTAACCCAGAGTAACTTCTGGTGTCGAAGCGTAGCCCCGCGAGGCTCGATCCCGAGTGAGGGTGGGCCGGGCGTCGGCCGGAGTCTCGCTGGGCATCGGTCTGTGGTTTCTATCTGCAAATCACTCGCAAGTGCGTATTCTTAGCATCCGATGGGGCGATCTGTGCCGCAGACGGGCCGGAGACCCGGCGAGAGGGGAGACCATGCATATCCCGGATGGGTTCATCGATGCTTCAACCTCCGCCGCGTTCGGTGTGGTGGCGGTCGCGGGTATCGGTTACGCCGTGAAACGGGCGGGTGAGGAGAACACGGACCAGCTCACACCGCTCGCCGGTCTGGTCGCCGCATTCGTGTTCGCGGCCCAGATGCTCAACTTCCCGGTGGCGATGGGAACCAGCGGGCATCTGCTCGGCGGCACTCTCGCGGCGGTTCTGGTCGGCCCGTGGCTGGGAGCGATCGCGCTGGCGGTGGTGCTCGGTGTGCAGTCACTGTTCGCGGACGGAGGGCTGACCGCGCTCGGGCTCAACATCACCAACATGGCGCTCGTCGGTGCGATGGGAGGATACGGGCTGTTCACCCTGGCCCGACGCCTGCTGCCGCGTCGTGCCTCGTCGGTGATCGCCGCATCGGTCATCGCCGCCTTCGTGACGGTGCCACTGGCCGCCGGCGCCTTCGTCGTGGAGTTCGCCGTGGGTGGCACGGTCGACCTTCCCCTGGATGGCGTCGCCGGTGCGATGCTCGGCGTGCACTGCCTGATCGGGATCGGCGAGGCGGCGATCACCGCGGCAACGCTCAGCCTGGTCCTGAATACCCGGCCGGACCTCGTGTACGGCGCTCGCGACCTGCTCGGAAAGCAGGAGCTGACGGTCCGCCGCCGCGAACCCGCCGTCGTCGGCGCCACCGGCCTGTCGGGTCGCCCGCCCGCCCTCGCGCCCGCCGGTGCTGACGGCTCGTCGGATCGAATCGGGGATGGGAGCAATCCTTCATGACCAGGTCGGCCGCCGCGGATGCGACGTCCTCCACCCTGACCGAGCCGACGGTGCGGCGCGTCGCCGCGCGCCCTGAGCGACACAACAAGGTCTTTGTCGGCCTCGGCCTGTTTGTTGCGTTCGTCCTGGCTGGATTCGTGTCCGGCTTCGCCAGCTCGAGCCCGGACGGCCTGGAGAAGGTCGCGGCCGACAAGGGCTTCATCTACCAGGAGAAGGACCATTCGTTCGCGGACTGGCCACTCGCCGGCTACGCGGTGTCCGGGATCGACAACGAGCGTCTCGCCGGCGGCCTGGCCGGCGTCATCGGGGTGTCGATCGCCTTCGTCGTGTTTGGCGCCGTCTTCTGGGGAGTCACTCGGCTACGGCCGCGTTCTGCTTCCGCGGCCTCGGAGCGTGATCAGGCGGCGGAGCGTACCGGAGCCGGCCCGGGGGCCGGAGCCGGTGGCGCTCCGCTCGCCTGAGTGAGTGGTAGCGGCGACCGCGATGGGTGGCGCGCATCTGCTCGATCCGTATCAGCCCGGACGGGGCTTTCTGCGGAGCATGCCGGCGCAGTGCAAGATCGTCGCAGCCTTCGGCTACGTGATCTGCGTGGTGGTCACCCCGATCACCGCCGGCTGGGCTTTCGGGGTGCACCTGCTGGTGCTGGCCTCGCTCTGTGCGCTGGCGCGGCTGCGGCCGCTGTTCGTGATCCGCCGGCTCGCGGTTGAGATCCCGTTTCTCGCCTTCGCGGCGGCACTTCCGTTCGTCGTTCCCGGCCCACGGGTCGAGCTGCTCGGGCTCGGGCTCTCACGGCCTGGGTTGGAACAGGCGTTCGGCCTGCTCGCGCGGGCTACGCTCGGATTGATGACCGTTATCGTGCTCGCCGCGACCACGCCGGCAAATGATCTTCTGGTCGGGCTTGAGCGACTCCGGCTGCCGCCCGTGATCATCGCGGTCGCGTCTTTCATGATCCGCTATTCGGGCCTCGTCGTGGATCAGATGCGTCGGATGGGCGTGGCTCGCCGTTCGCGCGGGCACGAGCCGCGCTCACTGCGAGCGACCGGCGTGCTCGCGGCGTCGCTCGGCACCCTGTTCATCCGTTCGTACGAGCGGGGCGAGCGGGTTCACCTGGCGATGCTCGCCCGCGGCTACTCGGGCACGATGCCCGCCGCGATGCCGACCGTGTCGCCGCGACCGGGCCAGTGGGCGACGGCCAGTGCTCTGGTCGTCCTCGGTGTCGCGGTCGCCGTCGCCGGCCGGAGCCTCGATCTCGGTGTGGTGTCGTGACGTCCAGGTCCACGTCGGCTTCGGCCGCCGAGGCTGCGTCCGTGACCGCCGCCGCGGACGCGGGACGCCCCGCGGTGGAGATCGAGGGCCTCGCCTTCGCCTACCCCGACGGGCGGCAGGTGCTCTTCGGGGTCGACCTCACGGTCGCCCGCGGTGAGCGGATCGCGGTGCTCGGGCCGAACGGTGCAGGCAAGACGACGCTCATGCTGCATCTCAACGGCATTCTGGCGGCTGGCGCGGGCACGCTTCGCATCGGCGGGATGCCCGTCGCGAAGGCGAACATGCCGGAGATCCGGCGCCGGGTCGGCCTGGTCTTCCAGGACCCCGACGACCAGCTCTTCATGCCGACGGTGGGTCAGGACGTCGCGTTCGGCCCCGCGAATCTGGGCCTTCGAGGCGCGGAGCTGTCGGGTCGGGTGGCCGAGGCGCTGCGGGCTGTCGGTCTGGCGGAGTACGCCGAGCGGGCACCGCATCACCTCAGCCTGGGAGAGCGGCGCCGCGCCGCGGTGGCGACGGTGCTCGCCATGCGGCCGGAGGTTCTTGTCCTCGACGAGCCATCGGCCAATCTTGATCCGGCCGGTCGCCGCGAGCTCGCGGAGGTCCTCCAGGGCCTGGACCTCACCCTCATCATGGTCACCCACGATCTGCCCTACGCGCTGCAACTGTGCCCGCGCTCGGTCATCCTCGACCAGGGAATGATCGTCGCGGATGGCGCGACGGCCACCCTGCTGAGTGACGAGCCGTTGATGACGTCGCACCGACTGGAGTTGCCCTTCGGGTTCAACCCGCGCCACGCCATCGCGGAGAGTAGTTGATTCATGGCTTAGGGTTGCAGCATGGCTGCTGGGACTCCGGGCGAGGGCAAGGAACCGGGCAGTTCACTGTCGGCGCCGGCCTCACCGGCCGACCTGGCCGGGGCTGACCGGGGAGAAGTCGATGCCCGGGGCGAGCTCGACGGCCTCGACAGCCTCGACGACCTGATGGGCGGCCCGGATCCGCGGAATCCACCTGTTGCCGCGGTGCCGGCCCAGGGTCTGGCACCGGCATATGGTCCGGCGCGGGCGCGAGGACGTGGATACGCCGCCCCGGAGCTGCCGGCAGCGGACCCGCTGCGGGATCGGACGGTGCGATCTCTTGGCGGCCATCTCGCCCGGGGCGCCGGCGAGCTGATGATCACCTGTGGTGTCATCGTGGTTCTCTTCCTGTGCTACCAGCTGTGGATCACTGACATCTTCGCTGCTCGAACGCAGGATCAGATCCGCCACGATCTGACCACAGCCTGGGCCCAGCATGCCGTCCCGAAGCCGGCGCGGGGCGGCGGTGCGGATCCGAGGAAGCGGCCATCCGTGCCGCCCGTCGAGCTCGGCGACGGGATCGCCGTGCTACGGGTGCCGCGCTTCGGAACGGACTACGCGCCGGTCGTCGTGGAGGGCGTGTCGACGGCGGACCTGCGCCGCGGACCAGGGCACTTCCCGGGCTCGGCCATGCCTGGCGAGATCGGGAACTTCGTCGTCTCGGGACACCGCACGACCTATGGCAAGCCCTTCAGCCGGGTCGACGAGCTCAAGGTGGGGGACCCCATCGTGGTCGAGGTCGCCGACAGGTATTTCACCTACCGGGTCACGAGATCGGAGATCGTCGACCCCCACCGGCTGGACGTGACCTACCCCGTACCAGGGCATCTGGGGGAGGCCCCCACCAAGGCGCGGATGACGCTGACGACCTGCCATCCGCGCTTCTCCGCGAAGAGCCGACTCATCGTCTTCGCGGAGCTCGATGAGACGAGAGACAAGAGTGATGGGCCGCCTCCCGAACTGACGGGCGGGTAGCCAGCTCAGCCCTGGGCTCCTCCTCGGCCTTGGAGGTGACCCCTGGATCACTGCCCGTGCCGACCACGATCGGTGCGAATCGCCTTAGGGGAATGACTCATGTACAGCTGGATATTCAGACACCTCCCCGGGCCGAGGCAGGTGCGGATCCCGCTCGCGGTGCTTCTCGCGCTCGCCGTTGTCGCGATTCTCCTTTTCCTGGTCTTCCCGCTGGTCGAGTCGTATCTGCCCGCTACGAGCGTAACCGTCGGGGACTAGGCGGGGAACGCGCCGGTGTGTTGCTCGCTGTGGCACGCGAGCTTTCCCTGGCGGGTTCCACGGTCGGACCACACGCAGATCACAAGTGGCAGGATCATGCCGTTGAAGCGTCGAACGTTTGCCGTTCGTCAGGGAATCTTGTCCCGTGATGTCTTCCGATGAGTGAACGGCGGGGCTAGTAGCCCTTGCGGCCGGGCCAAGAATCCCGGGGTCCGATAACCTGCCAACTCGTGCGGGTGACCCGCACGTACCGCGGGGGCGAGCGAACCAGGCGCAGGCTGCCGCTACAACAGGGCAGGCGTGGGGAGTCCGTTCCTAACGGAGCAGGTTCGACTTCGGGGGCAAATCGTATGGTCAGGCAAGACTTTTCTCTGAGCGGTTCACCAGGTGAGCGTCGGTGGTGACCTCGGCGCGGGTGGACCGCACGATCAGGCGGCGTACCGTGCCGCGCCGGCTGCCGGCGGGTCCTGCCGGTGTACCGGTACCGGTACCGGCAGCGGCAGCGGCGGAAGCGCCGGCGACGCACGCGCCGGCGGAACGAAACCTGGTGGGTGAGCACAACCATTCGTCCGGGCCGTCGGCGTGCGCTGCGCTGACAGGAGTCGACACGGCCGGCGCAGGCGAGGGCGAGACGGCCTGTTCCGGTCCGGGGGGAAACGTGGTGCCCGGCGGCGTGGAGGCGCCCGGCCCGGTGCGGGCGGGAGCGTCGACGCCGCCGTCGGACCCGGCACCGTGCTCCGGCGGCGCCGCTTCCGCCCGACCGATGGCTGCCCGGCGTTCCGTCGCGCCCGGATCGGCGCATCGGGCCGCCGCCGCACTCGTCCTCGCCCCGGTCCTTCTGGTCTCCATCGTGGTCTGGTCGCTCTGCCGCGGCGGGTCGACTCTGCCAGCGATCCTGGCCTCCTCCCTGGCGACGACGCTTGCCGTCGGTCTGCCGGTGCTGGGCGTCAGCGGCCGAGCGGCCGCGCTGCTCGGCCGGCGCCGGCGCGGCGTGGACGGCCTCACCGGCCTGCCGGGCCGCCGGCATTTCCTGAAGACCGCCGGCCAGTGGCTGGGAGGGGGGCATCGGGCCGGCGGCGCAGCTCCCGCCGCACTCATCCTCGTTGACCTTGATCGCCTGCGGGATATCAACGGAACACTCGGTCATGAGAACGGTGACCGACTGCTTCGGTCCGTCAGCGACCGGCTCCAGCAGGTTCTGGGCGCCGACGATCTGCTGGCGCGCGTGGACGGTGACGAGTTCGCGGCACTGCTGCGCGGAGTCGACCTCCCCGACGCGGAGGGGGTGGCGCGGCGAATCAGGGAGGCACTGCGGACACCGGTCAGCCTCGACGACCTGCGCGTGCAGGCGGAGGTGAGCGTGGGTATCGCCCATTTCCCGGAACACGGGCGGAACGTGCTCGAGCTTATGCGGCGAGCAGAAGAAGCCATGTACACGGCGAAGGGCACCCACAGCGGCCAACGCGTCTACGCTCCCGACTGCCAGCTGGGGAGTCGGGCGAGCCTGGGGCTGCGCGCGGATCTGCGTGAAGCGCTGGACAAGGGCCAGATCGAGCTGCGTTACCAGCCCAAGGTCGACATGCGCAGCGGGCGGATCAGCGGAGTCGAGGCCCTGGTGCGCTGGCGGCATCCCACCGGAGGCCTCCGGCCGCCGGACCTCTTCCTGCCCGAGATGGAGCGGGCGGGTCTGATGGAGCTGCTGACCCGGCGTGTCCTCGACCTGGCGCTCACCGACTGTGTTCGGTGGCGCGCGGCCGGGGCCACGCTCGCGGTGTCGGTGAACGTGCCGGCCTCGGTCATCGTCGACCCAGGATTCGTCGACCTGGTACGCGGGGAGCTGGAGCTCCATGGCCTGCCCCCGTCGGCCCTGGTCGTCGAGGTCACCGAGGACGGGCTCATCACGGTTCTGGAGAAGGCGCAGCGGACGCTCGCGGGCCTGCGTGACCACGGTGTGCGGGTCAGCCTCGACGACTACGGCACCGGGCTGTGCTCCCTTGCCTATCTGCTCGAGCTCCCGGCCGACGAGGTGAAGCTCGACCAGCGCTTTCTGCGTGACATCGATCGGGACCCCTCCGCGGCGGAGATCGTCCGATCCACCGTCTCCCTCGCACACGCCCTGAGCCTGCGCATCGTGGCCGAGGGCGTCGAGACGTCGCGCTCGTGGGCCTCACTCGCCGCCTGGCAGTGCGACGAGGCGCAGGGTTATTTCGTCTCCCGCCCGATGACGGGGGAGCGGGTGCTGAGCTGGCTGAAGGAATGGGATGACCGTCTCCGGCGGCCGCCGCAGGTGGGCGAGCCGGCGATGACAGGGCCGATCAAGGTGACATCCGGGGCGCCGGGCGCCGGTGTGTTCCCGCAGCCCGTTCCCGAGGCAACCTCGCTCACGGCGACCGCAGCGGTAGCCCCGATGGCAGGCGGATCCGATCTGACCGGCACGCCGGTTCCACCGAACACCGCGCCGTTGAAGATCGGCGTGCGCGGCCCTTCACCACGATCGCGGGCACATCGCGGCTCACAGCGCGTCGACACGGGAGGGCGACGCCTGTCCGGCCAGCTGGTGCACGAGGATCGGCTGACGGGCTAGCGGAAACGGCGCACCTGGTGGCCAGGCCTCGCGGGAGGTGGGCCTGGCCACCAGGCCATGCCGTGGCGCCGTGGATGGGCAGGCGTCGGGCGGGCAGGTTGTGGAGGGCGGATGGCGGTTGGACATCTGGAAGCCGTGCCGGATCGGGCGAGCTGGTCGGTGCTCATGGTCTGTACCGGCAACATCTGCCGGTCCCCGGTCGCGGAGCGGCTGGCCGTCGCCCGGCTGACCCGGCTGATGGCGCGGGTCGGGCTGCGTGAGCCACTCGCCTGCGCGGCAGTGGTGAGCAGCGCGGGAGTCCAAGCCTGCGTGGGTGAACCCATGCACCCGCTCGCGTCGGCGGCGCTGGACGAACACGGCGTGGACGATGCCGGGTTCCGTGCACGGCAGGTGACCACCGCGATGGCGGAGCGGGCGGACCTCGTTCTCTGTGCGACGCGTCAACATCGTGCGGACGTCGTCACGCTGGCACCGCGGGCGGTCCGCAGATCATTCACCCTGCGCGAGTTCGCGCGGCTGGCGGATTGGGCCTTGGCCGATGGTCGCCTGGCCTCGCTCGAGCCGGAGCTCGGGATCCAGCCGGAGCACCTGCGGGTGGCGGGGATGGCGCTGACGGACGCCGCGGCGGCAGCGCGTGGCATGACGCGTCCGTCTGCTCCGGAACATGACGACATCGCCGATCCGCTCGGTGGAAACCTGGAGACCTTCCGCGACTGCGCGGCATCATCGACGCGGCGGTCAGGTCGGTGGAACACGTGCTTACGAGCCTGCTGCTGCCTCGGTCCGGGGCGGCTGACCGAGGACCGGAAAAATGAATAACCGTTGCAACAGAGATTGAAGTAAGCGCATAGGTGTGGCGCGGCCGGGCGGGTGTCGACGCGCACCGTACCGGTTGATTGCGGCCAGGTGCGGAGAGGTATCGGCTACTCTCGCAGCAAGTAGCCTCCGGAAAATATTCGATGTTTTTCGGGTATGCGAAGAGAGAGCTGGTTGCGGTATGGATGCGCTGGTGATCGTAGGTGCGGGTGGGCACGGCCGGGAGTTGCTGGAGGTCGTCGAGGCTGTGAACGAGGTCGAGCCGACTTACGACATTCTCGGCGTACTCGACGACGGTGAGCCCGATCTCGACCTCCTCGCGACCTACGGAGTCCGTCATCTGGGGCCGGTGAGCCTCCTCGCCGAGCTGGATGCCAGGTATGTGCTGGGGATCGGCTCCCCGTACGCGCGGCGGGCGATCGATCGTGCTGCCACCGGCTGGGGCCGTGTACCGGCGACCCTCGTGCACCCGGCCGCCATGGTCGGCCGGCGGGTCACCCTGGGGCCTGGCAGTGTGGTGTGCGGGTTTGCCAGCATCACGTCCAATGTGCTGACCGGCCGCCACGCTCACGTCAATATCGCGGCGACGGTCGGGCACGACTGCCGGCTCGGTGACTACACCACGCTTGCTCCCGGTGCTCGGATCAGTGGCGCCGCGGTGATAGGGGACGGGGCGACAATCGGGAGTGGTGCGGTTGTCCGGCAGGGGCTCACAGTCGGGGCCGGCGCGGTTGTCGGCGCCGGTGCGGTCGTGATCCGGGAGCTTCCCGCCGAGGTGATGGCCGTCGGGGTTCCCGCTCACCACCGGCCGCCCGTGCCACAGCTCGGCTGGTACTGATCGCTGCGGGTTGGGCCTCCAGTGCCGCGGCTTCGTCGAACAGCGCCGACGTGCTGGAGCTGAACCCGCGCGGGCGCCGCCCCTCCTTCCCGCCCCTCCTTCCTGCCGGTCCTGACCGGCGCGCCGGTGCGATCCGATCCCGAGCTTGCGTCGGCGGGGCGAGCCGCTACTCAGCGTAAGCACAGCTAACGTCACTCTCCGTTGATGTCTGATCGACTTGACGACGTCGAATGGAGTGACTAGATGCGCGAAGTGCAAGTGAGATGCCGTGGCGGGAGGTTCAGGCTCGCCCGGTCCGTCAGTGGGATCGTCGCCGCCGCGGTCGCGGGTGGCACGATCGTTCTGACCGGAGGGAGCGCCACGGCGGCGTCCCCCCCTGCCATGTACGACCAGCTCGCCTACTCGACCCAGGTGACGGTCGGTGGCGTGATCGACTCCGGGGCCACCTTCCCCGAGGGCCTCGGATGCACGACAGCCAGTGGGGTGAGCCGCTCGAACGGCGGCGCGGTGTCCATCCCGGGACTCTCGTTGAGCGCGGGAGCGAGCACCAACACCGTGTCGACGCTCGCTGTCGGGCCGGTGCAGACCGGTACCTCGACCAGCCAGCTCCTCGGCCTGGACCTGCTCGGTACCCCCCTCCTTCCCCTGATCTCCGCCGACGCGATTGACATCACCACGACGGCGACGAGTGCGGCCGACGGGACGGTCACCTCGACGGGTTCTGTGACGGTGACGGACCTCAAGCTCAGCGGCATCACCATCCTGAACGGGGTGGTCGCGCCGAACACCGGGATCGCCATCCCGGGAGTCGGCTCGCTGGTGGTCAACCGGCAGATCCCCGTCCCGGGCAACGCCGGTCTCGTCACGATCGGACTCTCGCTCGACATCACCCTGGGGCCGCTCGCGGGAACCTCGATCACGATCGGTTACTCCCACTCGTTCTTCCGGCCGCCGCTGCCGGTGATCATCTCCGGGGTCGCCTACAGCAACCTGGTGTCCGCGGGACCGCTCACCGTCGGACCTCTGGCCGCGACGGGCGTGCCCTGCACGGGCGGGACCTCGACCGACACCTCGCTCGGGATCAACATCCCGGGGGTGATCACGGTCGGCGCGATCACGGAGACCGGTGAGGCCACGGTCGGAAGCCCGGATTCATCGGGCTCCACCACGAGCACCATCGCGGGGGTGAGCCTGCTCGGCGGTCTGGTGACCGCGGGTGCGGTCACGGCGAAGGCCAACGCGCACTACGACGGCAGCTCCACGACGTTCGACTCGACCGGTACGAACATCGCTGATCTGGCGATCGCCGGTGTGCCGTACGTCGGGCCACTTGACCCGGGTACCGAGATTCCCATCCCGGGGGTCGGCGTGCTGTTCGTCAACCGGCAGATCTCCGACGCCACGTCGCTGAGTGTTCGGGCGCTCGAGCTCGTGCTGACCGGTCCCGTGCTCTACCCCGGCGGGACGCTGCCCGCCTACTCGGTCATCCAGGTGAGCGTGGCGAACATCTACGCCGTCTCCGACGATCCGATCGGGCTGTCGGCGCAGGTTGACCAGATCGACCTGCTCAACAAGGTCTGTTCCGACCAGAAGGATGCGGTTGCCTGCCTGACCTGACGTCTCCACTGAGGTGATCCGGGGTCCCCGCGGCGGCAGTTGTGGGGACCCCGCGACACGGGTCGGGCTGTGTCGCTATCTGCATCGCTATGAGTACGATGAGTGGCCGAATTCGTTCGAGGGTTGGGCTGAGGGAGACCATGCGGATCGTTGTCGCCACCGAAGCAAGGTTGCAGCAGAACGAGGACGGCCGTGTGCTGACGCCGAACCCCGCCGCCGGTTACCCGACCTGGGCCAGCTATCTCGGTGTCTTCGACGAAGTGCTGCTCGCCGCCCGGGTGGCCCGCGGCGCGGCCGGCGACCAGGACGGCATCCCCGTGGAGGGCGCCGGCGTCCGCGTGCTGCCGCTGCCGACGTTCCAGGGCGTCGCGGCCTACGCACGCCGCTGGCCCGCGCTGCGCGGCGCGCTGCGTCGAGCGGTCGCCGAACTCCACGGTCCCGCCGCGGACACCGCCTTCGTCGCGCGGGTTCCCGGCCTGGTCGGCACGGTTCTGTTGAGTGAGCTCCGGCGCCGGCGGGTTCCGTTCGGGCTCGAGGTCGTCGGAGACGTGGCCGAGGTGCTCGCTGACCACCGCCCTGCCGCGCTGCTCGCCGGCCAGTTGCTCGCCTGCCAGTGCCGCAGCGCCGACGCCGTCAGCTATGTCACGCGGAATGTCCTGCAGAGCAGGTACCCGGCCCGCCCCGGCGTGCCGATGATGAGCTGCCCTGGGTCGCTGCTGGAGGACGAGGACTTCGTTCCGCTACCCCGCCGAGCCCCCGGCGAGTGGGGGACGACCGGGCCCGGGCACTCGCGCCCCGGCCGACCGGTCCGCCTTCTGACGATCGGTTCGCAGGAACGTGTGTACAAGGGGCATGACGTCCTCGTCGACGCGGTGGCGCTGATGCGGTCCAACGGCCTCCCGGTGATGGCGACCATCGTCGGTGACGGCCGGCATCACGACGAGATCGTGCGGCGGGCGGTGGCCCGCGGCCTCGGCGGGGACGTGCGCTTCATCCGCTGGCTTGGCAGCCGTGCGCAGGTCCGAGCGGCGCTCGACGACGCGGATGTGTTCGTGCTCCCGTCCCGAACCGAGGGCCTTCCGCGGGTCCTGGCCGAGGCCGCTGCCCGGGCGCTGCCCGCGGTCGCGTCCGCGGTGGGGGCGTGGTCGAGTTCCTGCCGCCGAGCGACCTCGTGCCGCCGGATGATCCCAGGCGGCTCGCGGAGACGCTGAGCGAGCTGATCGCGAGCCCGGCCCGGTACCGCGCCGCCTCCGAGCGCAACCTCGCAACCGCGCGGGAGCACTCCTTCGAGACGATCCGACCGGTCATCCTCTCCTTTCATCAGACGCTGCGAGAAGTCACCGCGGCGGCCGCCACGCCGGCGCAGCGCCGGGCCCGCCCCCGCGAAACCGCCGAACCGTTCGTCAGGCCCGGGCGATGAGTGTCGCGGACCGGGCGTCCGCGCGCCCGCGGCCCCGTACGGTCCTGCACGTGTTCGGCGTCATGGACCGGGCCGGCGCCGAACTGCGCACCGTCGACCTGATGCGCAATCTGGACCCGGATCGCTACAGGTTCGTCTTCGTCACCCTCACCGGCCGTCCCGGCGCCCTGGCGGGGGAGATCCGTTCGCTGGGCGGCTCGGTCCACCCCTGTCGCCTCGACCTGGGCTTTCCGGTGCGTTTCCTCCGCCTGCTGCGCGCACTGCGACCCGACGTCGTGCATTCGTGTGTGGCCACCTTCTCCGGAGCGGTCCTGCTGATCGCGAGGGCCGCCGGTGTGCCGCTGCGGGTGGCGCACTTTCACAGCACCGGCGACCGCCACGGTGCCAGCCTGCGAGGACGTGTCCAGCGCGCGGTGATGCGGCGGCTGATCGACTGGTGCGCCACCGACCTCGTCGCGGTCGCCGAGGCCACGATGACCAGCCTGTGGCGGTCGGACTGGCAGCGGGAGCGTCGTTGCCGGGTGCTTTACAACGGGTTGGACCCGGCACCGTTCGAGCGCGCGCTCGTCACCACCTCCACAGCCGCCACAGTCGTCGCTGCCTCCGTCGCTTCCACGGCGGCGGCCGAGTGGCGGCCCACCATCGTGCACGTCGGGCGGCCCGACCCGGTGAAGAACCGGAGCGCCGCGGTTGACGTTCTGATCGCGTTGCGGCGGCGCGGTGTTCCGGCCCGGCTGCGCATCGTCGGGCGCCAGGATGCACGCGAGTCGGCGGAGCTGCGTCGCCGGGCCGAGCTCGGCGGGGTCGCCGACGCCTTCGACCTGCCCGGCGAGTCGTTCGACATCCCCGGCCTGATGGCTGGTGCTGACCTGTTGCTGCTGACCTCGCGGCACGAGGGACTGCCGACCGTCGTCCTCGAGGCCTGCGCCGTGGGCACGCCGGTGCTTGCTCCGGACCTGCCCGGAGTCGTGGAGATCGGCCGCCTGCTCGACGGCGTGACGACGGTGCCGCAAGGTTGCGCCGCCGAGGCCTGGGCCGAGGCCGCGGCCGGCATGCTGGCCGCACCGCCCACGTCGGCGCAGCGTGTAAAGGCACTTCGTGCGTTCTCCTCCTCCCCGTTCGTGATGGACCAGTGGCGGCGCGGCATGACCAGCCTGTGGGATCAGTGACAACCGGCGTGCCCGTCGGTTTCGGCGCGAGCCCGCGCGTGCTGGCCTTCCGGCTGGGCGCCGGCGGCATTCTCGCAGCACTGCTGGCGTTCTCGGAGGAGATCTCGGCACTGTCTCCGGCCGGGGTCGCGGCGGTGACCTTCGGCGTGCTCGGGTGCCTCATCGCGCTCTGCGTCCGGGCCCGGACGCAGGGCGTCCTCTCGTGTTCGGCGGTCTACCTCGTACTGCTGGTCCTGTTCCATTTCGGGCTCGCGCTGCCGCTCGCGCTGCACCGCCCACTGGTCTCCAGCGACGGGCAGCTCGGTTTCGACTGGATCCTGTCCGTCTCGACAGGACGGATTTTCACGATCGCGGCGATCGGCGTGGCAGCTGCCGCGGTGGGAATGTCCCTGCCTGCTTCCTCGACTGGCCGGGTGCACCGCGACCGGTCGACCGGTACGGACACGCCTGCCGACATGCCTGCACCGCCGACGAGGTCGGCTGCGACCGGCGTGGTCGGATTCGCGGTTCTCGCCGCCTCGATCAGCCTGATGCTCCTGCTGATCAGGCGGGCTGGCGGGAGCGGCCTGCTGTTCGGATCGTACGAGGACCTGATCGCCCTGGCATATCGCGATCCGCTGGTTCCCTATCTGGATTTCGGTCTGGGTTTCGGCCTCATGCTGCTGACCGTCGATGGCGGGCGGCGGCTGCGACGGGCGGGCTACCTGATGTTCGGGCTGTTCGCGCTGATCGCGTTGCCACTGGGTATGCGGGGGACCATCCTGTTCCCCGTGGCTGCGGCCGCCGTGGCTCACATGATGCGCCGGTCCGGCGACGTCCCCTCGTTTCCGCCGGCTGAAGCCGCTGGCCGTGGCCCAAGCCGCTGGACCGGGATGGGGGCCGCGCTGCTGGCGGGAGTCGTCCTCCTGAGTGCCGTCGGGGCGCTTCGGGACATCCGTCAGCATGGCCTGGCCGAGGTCACGCTGAGCCAGATCGGCTTCGGACCCCTCGACGGTCTGGCTGAGATGGGGGCGTCGCTTCGTCCCGTAGCGGAGGCGGTCGCCTGGCGAGACGGGTACGGCGAACCCGCGGCGGGCGGCCGGACCTACACCGGTCAGCTTGCCCGCATCATCGAAGGGCGCGTGCTCGGAATCCCGCAGCCACCGGCCGAGATCGATGACCGGCTGTTCAACACGGTCATTCGGGAACGATCCGGGCCGATCGGTGGCTCTCCGATCGCCGAGGCCTACTACAACTTCGGCGTTCCCGGCGTGGTGGCCATCCTCTTCGTGATCGGCCTGCTGTGCGGCTGGCTCGACGGCTGGCGGTCGAGGTGGACCGACGCGGCCTGCAGCGTCCTCCTCGTGCCGCTCCTGATCGGGGTGCGCAACGACTTCACCCCGCTGCCGATGCAGGTCCTGGTTGGCACCGTTGTGCTGGTCGCGGTCCGAGCGGCCGGGCACTGGTGGCGCAAGGCCTCGCCCGGCCGGTGGAGCGATGTCCCGCGGGTGGGCTCCGGCAGCCTGAACGACTCTGCGCCGCCAGCGAGACTGGCGCCGCAGGGGTTGCCCGGGCCGCAGGGGTTGCCCGGGTCGCGGAGGATGCGGGGGGCTCAGCGGACGAGCACCGGTCTGCGCTCGCTGGCCTCCCGATGAGCGGGGTGCGCCGGGTCGGCGCCGGCACTGTTCTGCCTGCCGGGCACGGTTCCGCCATCGATGGTGCTGCCGGTGATGCTGCCGGCGGGGGCGACGTTCATCCCGAGCCACCTTCCCCGAGCGGGCGCCACCGGGCGGTCTCGCGTGGGGCCGGGCGCTCCGCGGCGCGGGCGTCCGGCGTCGCCGGCCCCGCTGTCGCCGTCTCCGCTGCGGCGCTGGGCGCTGCGTTGACGAACCTGGTCGTCGCGGTCATGACCGCACGCGCCCTGGACGTCGAGGGCCGGGGCGAGCTCGTCCTGATCCTGACGGTCACCGGTCTCACCGGGATGTTCGTCGCTCTGGGTACGGGTACCTCCGCTCGGTACTACCTCGGGCGCACGGACCCGCGGGTCTCGGTCGACCACGTACTCGGGCTGAGCCTGCTGCTCCTGGTGCCGCAGTGCCTGCTTACCGCCGGCATCGTGGGGCCGACCCTCTGGCTGGCGGACGCGCCCGAGCGGGGTCCCGGCATTCTGGTGCTCACCGGGCTGCTGTCCGTGTCGACATTGCTGAGCATCCAGCTGATCGACACGTTGAACGCGGTCGGCCAGGTGATCGCCTCGGCCCTCGTCAACACGGCGGGTTGCCTGGCGCAGCTGGCGGCCCTGGTCGGGCTGCAGGTATCGGCCGGGACGCTGCGAGTAGCTCCGGTTCTCGCGGTGTCCGTCGTCGCGGGCGCCTTCCAGTGCGTCGCCGGGTTCCTTCTCCTGCGGCGGGCGGGTCTGGTGACCCGGCCCCAGCTGGATCGTGCCGCGTCCGCGCTGCTGATCCGGACGGGCGTTCCCGCGCTCGGCATGAACACCGCGATGTCGATGACGTTCCGGCTCGACCGGTACCTGATCGGGGTGATGTCGGGGACGTCGGCCGTGGGCATCTACAGCGTTGCGGCGACCGCGAGTGAGGTTCTCCGGCTTGTCCCGTCCTCCTGGGGCCAGGTTCTCTGCTACCGGGTGGCCAGCGGCACGATGGGCACCCGAGCTGTGTTCGCCGAGCTGGTTCGCGTGTTTGCGGTGATGGCCGGGGTCGCCGCGCTCATGTGGCTCGCCGCGGACCACCTTGTCCTGTTCTTCTTCGGCGATGCCTACCGGAGCGCGGTCACACCGCTACGGGTGCTTCTGGTCGCCGAGCTTCTGTTGGTGGCCTTCCAGATCGATGCCCGGGTCCTGAGCGGTCAGGGCCGGACCAAGGCGTGCGGCGCGGCGGGCCTGGTCGGTCTCGCCGTGGTCGCGGCCGCTGATGTCATCCTGATTCCGGCGGCGGGCATGGTGGGCGCGGCGTGGGCGAGCCTGATCGCCTATGGGGTCGTCAGCCTGTGGACCAGAGCCGCGATGGCCCGCGATCCCCACGATCCCCACGTGCCGCGTGATCCCCACGTGCCCCATGATCCCCACGTGCCCCATGATCCCCGCGAGCCCCGGGGGACCGGCGACGAGCCGATGAGTCTCGCGCCGACCAGACCGGAGCCTTCTGGCACCACCTAGCCACATTTCCGTCCGTCGCGTCGCGCCGGCCGTCGATTCCAGCTCACATACAGGGGGAGCCCGCCATGCCAGCTCAACGGACCCCGGTCCGATCCGGTGCCGCCGACCCGGGTGAGATCGACCGCGGGCCGGGCCGGGCCGTTTCCGGCGCCGGCACCAGCGGGATCCGGCGACGCGGCGTCCGCCGACCGGGCGCGGCCTCGGTGGTCAGGGGATTCCGAGTGGTGTGGCTGCCAGGAGCCCACGGCGGCCGGCTCGCCTACTTCTCGGCGCAGGCGGATGCGGCCTACTGGGATGGCGTCTGGCAGGACATCGGTCTGTCGTATCGCCGGAGCCGGCGCGGACACCTGCCTCATCAGCTGCGGTCCACCTTCCTGACCTGGGCGGCTCCAGGCGGGCGGGTCCTCGAAGCAGGCTGCGGCCTGGCGCACTTCACCGTCGCGGCTCGGGCCCGTGGTTTCGCGGCGGAAGGCGTCGACTGGGCCCCGGAGACGCTCGCCCGGATTCGCGCACTGCTTCCCGATGTGCCACTGCGGTCGGGGGACGTCCGACAACTCGACTGCCCTGATGGCAGCTACGACGCCGTCTACTCACCGGGGGTGTGCGAACACTTCGCGGAGGGCCCGGAGCGGATACTCGCGGAGACCTACCGTGTCCTGAAGCCGGGTGGGGTCGCGATCGTGTCCACGCCGTGCCTGAACGAATATCTGCAGCGCCGGCGACATCTCTTTGAGAACGGACCGGACGTGGCTCCCGCCGTGGAACCGGACGAATGGGAGGACTTCTACCAGTACGCCTTCGCACCGGAGGAGATGTCCGCGATTCTGCGTGGCCTCGGCTTCGAGGTGGTGGACGTCAGGCTGCACGGAACCCTTCTCACGCTCGCCACCTGGTCGATGCCGTGGCTTGGTCAGCTGCCGGGATCGATCAGCCGGCCGCTCGGCCTCACCGTCGACAAACTGCCCGTGCTCCGCCGGTGGGGGGCCAGCTGCATCTGGGTCGCGCGCCGTCCGGAAGGCGAACAGCAGGGCGGGAAGCAGCACGGGGAACGTGGCAGCGGGGAACGGGGCGGCGGCGGCCGAGAGGCGGGCCGGTGATGAGGATCGTGACTGTTCTGAAGACCGGAAACGGCTGCCTGTGGACGATCCCCATCCTGACGGCGCTGGCTGACGACGGTCACGAGGTGGTCGTGCTGCTTCCCGAGGAGGACAGCGCGCTCGCGCGGCGCTGCGCCCAGCGCGGCATCCGGGTCGTCCGCAGTCCGGCGCCGGTGCCGTCGCGTTCGCCGCTGCGGCAGGCAGCCGGTGTGTGGCAGCTCCGTACGCTGCTGCGCGAGCTCGACCCGGATGTGCTGCACTACCACCTGTACGCCTCCGCGGTACTCGCGCGGCTTGCCTCCCTCGGGCGCGGCCCGAGCCGGCGGCCGGCGCGGGTGCACATGGTGGCGGGGCCGCTCTACCTGGAGAACCGGCTGATCGAGCTGGTGGAGCGTTGGTTCGCCCGGGCGGATGACCTGGTTGTCTGCTCGTCGGGGCACCTGCGTGAGCGTTACCTCGCCCTCGGCGTGCGCCCGGATCGGCTGCCGACCGCCTCCTACGGCGTCGACCTCGTGTCGTTCGTCCCGCCCGGCGCTGCTGCCAGGGCGAAGGCGAGGGCGGAGCTCGGCCTGGACCCGTCAGCCTTCGTCGCCGTCTGCGTCGCCTACTTCTACCCGCCGAAGCGGCTGGTGCACCGAGGGCAGGGGATCAAGGGGCATGAGGTCCTGCTCGAGGCCTGGTCCCGGTTCGCGTCGCGCTCCGGGCCCGCGACGCTGGTGCTGGTCGGCGGTGGGCACGGCCCGGGCGGCGAGGCCTACCGTGACCGGTTGCGTTCCTGGGCGGCGGGGCTGCCCGGCGCCGCCTCGGTGGTCTGGGCCGGCCCCGCCCAGGATGTGCGTCCCTTCTACGCGGCGGCTGACGTGAGCGTGAGCCCGTCGCTGTCGGAGAACTACGGCGCCGTGGCGGAGGCGTCCGCCTGCGCGGTGCCGAGCATCGCGTCGGCCGTGGGCGGGCTGCCGGAGCTGGTGAAGGACCACAACGGCTGGCTGGTGCCGCCCGGTGATCCCGCGGCCCTCACGGTCGCCGTGCGCGCGGCCTTCGAGCTGCACCAGGCGGCGCTGCAGGGGGGACCGGTGCGAACGGTCTGGCTCGGCGCGGGCAGGCCGCGCGTGAGCGGGCCGAGGAGCTGCTCGATCAGGAGAAGAACCGCAGATATATCGCCGACGCAATCCTGGGCGCCGCCGGATCGTCACGCCGTGTCGCCGGATCGTCGAGATTGGAGCACAGGCAGTGACCGAGCAGGGGTACCAGCGCCCGAAGCGCAGGATTGACAGCCTCGTCGGCATCGCCCGCCGGGCCCCGGTCGCCCTTCACCTGCGCTACCAGCAGCGGACGGACCCGATCGGCTACGCCCGGCGGATCGGGGTCCGCCTGGGTGACCGCTGCCGGCTGATCGGCGTCAGCGGGTCGACGTTCGGTAGTGAGCCGTACCTGATCCGCCTTGGCGACCACGTGGTGGTCGCGGCCGAGGTCAGGTTCGTGACGCACGACGGGGCTGTCTGGGTTCTGCGTGACGATCATCCGGAGGCTGATGTCGTCGCCCCGATCATCGTGGGGTCGAACGTCTTCATCGGGCTCGGTGCGCTCATCATGCCCGGGGTGACCATCGGCGACGACGTCGTGATCGGCGCGCGTGCGCTGGTGAACCGGGACGTCCCCGCGGGATCGGTGGTGGCCGGGGTGCCGGCGCGGGTCGTGGGATCCTGCGCGGACTTCCGCGCCCGTACTCTCGCCGCCTCGGTGGGTACCGGCCGGCTGCCCGAGCAGGAGAAGCACCGGCGGCTGCAGGAGCTGTTCGAGCACAGCTGATGCCGGGCGGGCGGCGGGTCAGCGACCCGCCCGGCCTACTCGCCTGTCGCCCGGGTCAGGGTGCTCACGGTGTGACGTTCCTCCGTGTCAGGAGTCCGGCTGCGAGGCTGTCGCGGAGCCCGCTCGTGCTGCGGAGATCGGCTGCACCGCGGAGCGCGGCGCAGGCAGAACGGCTGGGGCGGCAGCGGTGGCCGGGACCGCGGCGGCCGGGACATCATCCCGCTCATCGGCAGGCGCCGCATCGGGGCGAGACGTGCCCAACGGCACCGCTGGCACGCCTCCGACCCTGGCCCCGGGCGGTACATCCCTGGTCACCACCGCGCCCGCCCCGACCACCGCATCGTCGCCGATGGTCACGCCCCGCAGCACAGTGGCCTTGGCGCCGATCCACACGTTGCGGCCGAGTGTCACCGGCGTCGCGGAGAACAGCATCGCCATACCCGGGACGCCGGGCCCGACCACGTGATCCTGGTCGCGGACCACGCTCATCTCGGCCAGTAGGCTGCCGGCGCCGACGGCCACCCGCTGGCGGGCCACCACCACGCAATGGGCGGCGAGATAGGCCGTGTCGAGGGTGAGGAGCGCTCCGTCGGCGGCCTCGAGCTGGACATCTCGGATGAGGACCGTGCGCCGGATGACCATCGTGCCGCGGGGAGCGCAGCGGATTGTGCATCCGGGCCCGATGAAGGAGTCGAACCCCACCTGGACTCCGGGCTGCGTCATCCGCACCAGAATGATCCTGGTCCAGGAGGCGGCCAGCGCGGCGCCTCGGGAGCCGCGCTGGATGAGGCGCGCGTAGCCGGTCGCGAGCCCGGTGGCAGGTGCGACATCCGATGCCGCCTTCGCGTGGAACAGCCGGTTTCGGAGCAACGTTCTCATCCCCTCCGCACGGCCGGTGCCGTGCCTGTACGACGGTCTCCGCTACACATGGTGATTCAAACTGACTCTCCGTTAGGGTACCGCGACCTCTTGACGTAACAATGATCTTACTCATAGTAAGTTTCTCGTGTGGACATGACTACGGTCGCGATACCTCGGCAGCGCTCAGCTCCTCCCGCGGCGTCGCCAGCGGACCCGGCCACGCAGCCCTCCGTCGGATGGTCACCCCCATCCGTCGAGCCGCTGCCCCTTCCAGGCGTGAAGCGGGCAGTCGACATCGTCGGATCCCTGGCGGGCCTCGCTGTGGCCGCGCCTGTGCTGACCGTCGCCGCAGTCGCCATCAAGGTGGACGACGGCGGCCCGGTCCTGTTCAGGCAGGAGCGAGTCGGCGTCGCCGGCGAACCGTTCACGATGCTCAAACTGCGGACGATGACAGTAGGAACCGAGCACACCGGACTCGGGCTGCTGGCAGGGCAGGACGACCCGAGGACAACCAGGGTCGGGCGCGTGCTCCGCAGGATGAGCATCGACGAGCTACCCCAGCTACTCAACGTCCTGGCTGGGCAGATGAGCCTTGTCGGGCCCCGGCCTACGGTCCGGAGCCAGGTGAACCGATATTCCGCCAGACAGATGGGCCGGCTCCAGGTCCACCCTGGAATCGCCGGCTGGGCCCAGGTCAACGGCCGGAACCAGATCTGCTGGAATCGCCGGATCGAACTGGACCTGTGGTACATCCACAACTGGAGCCTGCGTCTTGACCTGGTCATCCTCTGGCGTGCCCTGTTGACGGCGGTGGCTGGTGACGGCACCTACGGCGCCAGCGGAGTCACCCAGGACTTCGGGAACTGCCAGGGCGAGGGCGGATGCCGCTGCGCGCCAGCAGCCGGATCGCATCCTCGCCGGCGTCGCGGCCACCCGCGCGCCACAGCGCCCCTGCGCGCTGACCGGACCGGAGACGGCCAGCGCCCACCGCCGCGTGTGCTGGCCGGAGGCGTCGCATGACCGAGTCCACGCCCACCGGCCTGGCCCCGGCGAGACTGCCAGCCCAGGCCGTCGTCCCCCAGGAGAGCGCGGTGCGCGGCACCTGGCCTGTCTTCGGTCATGCCGAGGTCGCCGCCGCCGTCGAGGTGCTCGGCAGCGGCGCGGTGAACTACTGGACCGGCACTCAGGGCCGTCGATTCGAGGAGGAGTTCGCGGCAGCGGTCGGCTGCGAGTACGGCGTGGCCGTGTCCAACGGAACGATTGCGCTCGAGATCGCACTGCGGGTCCTCGGGGTCGGGCCGGGCGACGAGGTGATCGTGCCGAGTCGTACCTTCATCGCGTCCGCGAGCTGTGCCGTTGCGCTCGGCGCTCGACCGGTCGTGGTCGACGTGGACCCCGACTCCCAGAATCTCACCGCGCGGACCGTGCTGGCCGGGCTCACCGCGCGCACCAAGGCCATCGTCGCGGTGCACCTCGCCGGGTGGCCGGCCGAGATGAGGAGCCTGCTCGAACTCGCGCGCGAGCACGGCATCGCGGTCGTCGAGGACTGCGCACAGGCGCACGGCGCGCGGCTGTGCGGGCGCCCTGTCGGCTCCTGGGGCGACGTGGCGGCGTGGTCCTTCTGCCAGGACAAGATTCTGACCACCGCCGGCGAAGGAGGGATGATCACGACCAGGAATCCGGCCTTGTATCAGGCGGCGTGGTCCTACAAGGACCACGGCAAGAACTGGAGCAAGGCGCATGAGCCTGCCCAGGGCACCGGATTCCGCTGGCTGCATGACTCGTTCGGCACGAACGCGCGGATGCACGAGATAGCGGCCGCGGTCGGGCGGGCCGCCCTACCGCGGTTGCCGGCCGACCTCGCCGCACGCCGCCGGAACGCGGCGATCCTCGCCGAACGTCTCGGTCACCTGCCCGCCCTGCGCACGACGACACCGCCGCCGTGGGTCGAACACGCCTACTACCGCTGGTACGCGTTCGTCCGACCGGAGTACCTGCGCGACGGATGGGACCGGGACCGAATCCTGGCGGCCCTGGCCGCCGTCGGGGTCCCGTGCAGCGTCGGGAGCTGCGGCGAGGTCTACCGCGAGGAGGCCTTTCCCGTCGAGTGGCGACCCGCCCGTGCGCTGCCGGCCGCCGCCGACCTGGCCCGGACATCGCTGGCGTTTCTCGTCCACCCGACCCTCGAGCCCGCTGACATGCACCACTGGGCGGATCTCGTCACCGACGTGCTGGCGGAGGCGACCATCGACCAGGCCGTCTGAAGATCAACGGGAACACTTTCCGGGCCGGCCGCGACGGTCCCCGCCGGCCGAGGAGCCCGTCCCGACCCTGTGATCGCGGACCGAGGTGCGCGGCGCAGGGTCGGGACGATGACGTCCTCGACCTGGCGCGCTCGGACTCGGACAGCACGATCCGTACGGCGGCAGGGCCAGACCAGAACGCGCCTCACCGAATCGGGTACCACCTACCCGCGAGATTTCCGGCGTCGGACACCGGTCTCCGCGTCCCGCCGAGCCGCACGCGTGAACCAGTCATGCGACAGGGGAGTCCAGAGACTCGCGGCGATCATCCGAGTTTCGGCGCCAGTACACCCCGGTCCAGTCGATTTTCGTGAGTGGTTCCGTGATGTTGTGTTGCGTCCGGAAGTCCTCCACCGCGCGGCGACATCCCTCGACAGCGCCGTAGTCGTCCACAATGCAGAATCCGCCGTCGGAGAGGCGTGGATACAGTGCGTCGAGTGCCTCCATCGTGCTCCCGTACATGTCCCCGTCGAGCCTGAGTACGGCGATCCGTTCGATCGACGCGGTGGGCAGGGTGTCCCGGAACCAGCCGCTCAGGAATCGCACCTGGCTGTCAAGCAGCCCGTAGCGCCGGAAATTCATGCGGACATCCTCCTCGCTCACGGCGAGGGCAGCCCACTCGTGGTGGCGGTCACCGGCGTCTGCGGGGTAGCGCTGGGCATCTGCCTTGGGTAGTCCCCTGAACGAGTCGGCGAGCCACACGGTCCGGTCATCGACTCCATACGCGAAAAGGATTCCTCGCATCAGGATGCATGAACCGCCGCGCCACACTCCGGTCTCGACGAGGTCGCCCGGGACTCCCTCGGCGAGCACAGTCTCCACGCTGTCCCGAAGGTTCCGCATCCTGAGGGAACCTGTCATCGTGTGGGCGAGCCGTGGCCAGTCCCCGCCGTGCTCGCGCTTCTCGGCAGTGGTGCGCCGGGTGATCTCCAGCCCATATTTTTCCAGGAACCGCACGAGCGCGCGCTTGGCGGTGCCCTCGGGAATCCATACCTGCCCGTCCAGGCTGTCCCACAGCGAGAACGTAAGAGTATCCTGGAGAAGGGTGAGGTATCGCTCGGTGAGTTCGGACGAGCCGGGCGCGGTTTCCGTGTTGGTGGTAGTTGTCGAATATGTCATCTTGACCCCTGCTGGTATTTGCGGGAAGTTTATGCGTTCCCGCGTCCTCTGAAATGTGTCGAAATGCCGGCCTGGTTCCGATTCGCTGGGGAACCGTGGAGTGCGGCACGAAACGGCGGCTGTCGCACCTGCCGCCCGACTGATGATCACCGGCCAGGCTAGCTGCCAGCTAGCTGGCTGGGTGGCGACGCCGGCTCGCCACCACCTTCTCGAAGATCTCGAGGTGGCTGCCCGCTGCCCGTTCCCAGGTGTACGAGTGGGAGACGAGCTTCCGAAGCGCCTCCCCGCGCCGCTCGAGCTCCTGCGGGTCGTGTAGCGCGACCCGCAGCCCACCCGCCAGCGCTTCCGTCGTGGCGGGCACAACCCAGCCGCCTCCGATCTGCTCGACCTCGTCGAATCCGCAGCTGTTCGTGATGAGAACGGGTGTGCCGTTGATCCCGGCCTCCAGCGCGACAATCGACATTGCCTCGTGGCGAGATGGGACCACCAGCAGCGCCGCGCCGCGCAACAGTTCGGTGCGTTCGGGGCCACGGACCATACCGGTGAAGCAGACCTGATCGCCGACGCCTGCCGCCGACACACGTGCGGTGAGGTCGGTCAGCATTCCCTGGTCCGGCCCCGCCACCACGCAGCGCCAGCCGGATTCAGCCGGGACCGTCGAGATGAACGCGTCGACGAGCAGATCCACTCCCTTGATCCAGTTCAGTCGACCGAGGAACAGGACATAGCGGTGTCGGGTGAGGCCGTACCGGGCGAGAACCTTCCCTGCCGTGTCCTGTTCGTGGTCGGACGCCGAGACCCCGTTGGGTACGACGAGCACGCGGTGTCGGTCGACTCCATACGGAACGAAGTCCGCCCGTTCGGGGTCGGTAACCGCGATGATCGCAGCGGCCCGCCGGACCAGTCTGCTGCCGACGGCCAGGTCGTAGGCCCTTTTCGTCAGGCGACTCCGCCCCCGGATCGGCAGCGCTCCGCATGGCGAGAACACGTACGGCACGTCGCAGCGAGCAGCCACCTCGGCCGCGAGGGCATTGAGGACGGTCCAGTGGTTGATGAGGTGGACGACATCGGCCGCGCGCACCCGTTCGGCTATCGCGGTGGGACTCCCTGGCAGGTAGTACCTGCGGTTTCGGCAGGGGAGCGCGGTGACCGTGGCTGGCGCTGCCATCTTCAGGTGGTCGGGAGTGAGGTCGAGGTCAAGAGTCAGCACCTCGGAACTGACGTCAGCGCCGCCGAGCCGCGGATACCGGCGGGCGAGCTGCACTCCTCGCTCCCCGACGCCGCCGCCGCTGCGCGCGTCGACGGCCGGCACTACGGTCACGATGTGCATGAGGGCTCCTCGACGGTCGCGACCGTGTGCACCTGGCGTGACCGCCCTGCGCGGGAGAATGTCCGAACGGCGAACCGGGGCCGTGGCGCCCGTCGGCGGCCCGGCTCATGGAAATACATTCGTAGTGCTTCCGCGCCTTCGGACTTCAGCTCCGCCGCAGTGGTGACGTAACGCTCGCTACCACTGCCCAGCCCGGCCGGTGGCGCCAGAAGAAGCGCGGGGGGCGTTTCCCGGCCTACATCCGCCGAGGGTCGGATCGTGCGCTTCGTGTCACGGAGAGCGTTCACGATGATTACTATAGGTTGTGTCGAGTGGTGGTAGGTCTTCATGGCGGCGTGTCGTGGCACCTGGCCTGGTGCCGTTGCCGATGAATGAGGGGTTCGTGTCCCGTGCCGCGCTTTTGATGCCGTTCGTGTGTCCTGAAACGCACCATGAGTCGGTTGCCAGGGGAACGTCTGAGCCGACCTGGGTGCGTACCAGCCTAAACCGAGCTGGCCTTACCTGGCCTTACCTGGCTCGCTGGTGGACTCGTTTCCTTAGGCTGCCTCCCGCGGGTGCCGCGTGACCGTTTTTGATAGGAGGTGTGCCCTTAACTGTCCCGACAATGCGGGCCAGCTCGTCCCGCAGAGGTGCAGGATTGACGAAACCGGCGGACCGGAATGCGGCCGAGCTGATGGGGGCGGTGTTGCGTGGCCCGCCGGTCAGCCGGTCGGCGGCTGCGACAATCGCGTCCGGCAGCGAGATCCGGGCCTGTGGCGGCTGTCCCGCCAGGGACCGCACGACATCCTGCATAGCGGCATAATCCGTGTTGGAGCCCAGCTCGTCATCGACGACATTGAACACGGCCCGGCGGGATGGCAACGGTGAGTCCAGCGCGAACCGTATCGCCGCGGCGGCGGTCTGCGCCGCGACGTAGTACACCCCGGTACCGCGCCGCACCGAGCCGAGCAGCGCGGCTCGCAGCGGGCGGCGCAGGGTGTCGGTGACCAACGCGTAGGACGCCGGGTGACCGGCCGCGACGACCGCGCCGAGGCGCAGCACCGCGAGCTCGCAGTCTGGCCGCAACGCCCGCAGCCAGGGCTGCTCGCTGGCGAGTTTCGCCCGGCCGTAGGCGCTGCGCGGCTGGCATCGGCTGGCCTCGTCGATGACGCCGCGGTGGCCGGTTCCGTACACGGAGATCGTGCTGGCGACAACGACCCGCGTGATGTCGGGGCAGCCATTCACCGCGGCCACCAGGTCGAGCGCCATGTCTGGATTCCGGCTTGGATCGGCGTTGTCGTAGGCGAGGTGGCAGAGCGCGGCACCCGTCGGCGCTGAGAGCTCGAGCTGCCCGGCGGCGAGGTCGAAGGGCATCCACCGTTCCCAGGCCTCGGCGTGTGGGTCGCTCCGGCCGAGCAGCATCAGATCGCGGTCCTGGAGCGCGGCACGTACCCACCTGCCGACGCGACCAGTGCCGCCGGTGAGCAGCACGGTCGAGGGACCGTCCCGCCGGCGCGGCCCGGTCTGGACCGCGGTGGGGGCGAGCCCGGCAGACGGGCTGCCAGTTGTGGTGGACGGTCTACCGGCAGGCACGGGCTGTGTCCCTCCTCGGCGTTCCATGCTGGCTGCACGGCCGCTGTGGCCATGACTCGACTACCCACAGTCGATGTCGCGAAGGGAGACGGTAGGCGCCGGTCACCGTCGACGGCGGAGGCGCGCCGATCCCTGTTCGGACAAGTCGACCAGCGCCGTGTCGGAGATCAGCACGCTGGTAGGAGCGGAAAGGGCCTGCCGTGGCCCGGATCGACGCTCCCATGGCCTGCTCGTCCGCGAGGATCTTCGGCTGGACGATCTCTTCGGCAGCGATGCTCCCCGTTCTCGTGCGGGCGCGGTTGAACGCGGAGGACGTTTGATCGTGCCGGCGAAGCACCTGTGCCATCAACCGCCCGGGGTCTGTGGCGCGCGTGCCGGCTGAGCGGATTCCTGGCGAGGGAGCGGCACGTCCGTCATGGGAGACGCCGCCGCGACAGCCTCTGCCCTGAACCACGAGATGGTGCGCAGGAGTCCGTTCTGGATGTCGACCGTAGGGTTCCAGCCGAGTTCGGTGCGGGCGCGAAGGATATCCGGCTGCCGAACCATCGGATCATCCCCGGGCCGGGGCACGAAGACGATCGGTACGTCGGCGCCGCACAGGTCGATGACGAGGCGGGCCAGCTCAAGAACGCTCATCTCATGCGGGTTTCCGATGTTCAGCGGCCCGGCGACGCCGCTGGCCAGCGTCCTGACGATGCCTTCGACGAGGTCGTCCACGTAGCACACCGACCGGGTCTGTCGGCCGTCGCCGGCCACCGTGACCGGGTATCCGTTCAACGCCTGGGTTACAAACGTCGGTATTGCCCGGCCGTCATCCTGGCGCATGCGCGGACCGTAGGTGTTGAAGATGCGGATAATAGCGGTGTTCGTCCCCTTCGTCGCGCGAAAGGCGGTCGTCAGCGCTTCCGAATAGCGTTTTGCCTCATCGTACATGCTGCGTGGGCCGATCGGATTCACATTTCCCCAGTATGTCTCCGGCTGGGGGTGCACCGCTGGGTCGCCGTAGACCTCGGAAGTTGAGGCGAGAACGAACCGGGCGCCATGCTTTTCTGCCAGTTCCAGCGTGTGCAGGGTGCCGAGGGCGCCGACCCGCAGAGTTTCCAGCGGAAAATTCTGGTAGTCGACGGGCGAGGCGGGCGAGGCGAAATGAAGTACTGCGTCCACCCGGCCGTCCACTTCAACGGAATCCGTGACGTCCTGGCAGTGCAACTGGAAACGTGGCTCGCTCTGTAGGTGCGCTACATTCGAGTGTCTGCCGGTGAGGAAGTTGTCGAGGCAGATGACGTGGTGCCCCTCGGTCAACAGCCGATCACAGAGATGGCTGCCGACGAATCCAGCGCCACCGGTTATCACTACACGCACGCCCGACCTCCTGCTGGGTGGGTGGTTTTCGTCTGGACCGATGCCCAGCCAGGGCTTTACGAAGGCGTTTTCGCGCTATCACGGAACACCATGCCAAAAGATGACGGCCCATGTCCACCCGGCTGAGGAAGGTGCTTTCTGGTCAGCTTCGGGTGGTGAGACGTTCGGGCAGCCGCTCCAAAGCCACCCGCTGCTTGGGAACACCGGGGTGCGGACGGACTGCCGGCGGAGTTCCGGTGAGCGCCGTGATGGCCTTTCGGGTGTAGTCGGCGGGATCGGTCGTGGCCACCGCCAGTTCGGCTGCCCGGCTGCTCATCCGGGCAAGCCGGGGCCTGTTGGTGAGCAGGTCCAACAGCACGGCGGCCAGGGCCTCACTGGATTCGTTCGCAGGCGTCACCCCGGTCAGTCCCTCCTGATACGCATCGTACGATCCGCCGGATGCGGGACCGACCACCGGACATCCCGCGAGCTGGGCCTCGAGCAGCACGATTCCGTAGCCCTCGCCGCTGCTCGGAGGCATGGTGCGAGTGCAGAGCGCGAAGAGGTCGGCCTCACCGTACAGACTGGCGAGGAAATGGTCATCGGGGTTCTCATGCAACTCCAGCTCCGGGTGAGCCGAGGCGAAATCCCGCAGCGTCCCCGGTAGCGGCCCGCGGCCCGCCACGACAAGGCGCACCGGCCCGGTGCGCTGCCTGATCGCTGCCAGCGCCTCGACCAGGACAGGCAGGCCCTTGCCTTCCCAGGCTGGCAGTCGGAACACACTCAGCACCGTCGGGACGGCCGCCGGTGGTCTTCGCCTCCGGCTCTCCTCGATGAGCGTCGTGCGCCAGGCAGGCGCGATACTCGGCGGGAGAATCGGCGCGAGCCCGAGCGTTGACAACGCCCCTGCGCTGTAGGAGCTGACGGTCAGAGGAAAAAGGGTAGCGCTCCGAGAAACCAGTGCACGATATGAGCGCGGCAGCTCCCAGATATCGTTACCGTGGAATACGATCGGGGCCATCCTGGCACCCACAATCTTCGCGGCCACAGCTGCCACGGGGATCATGTTGCGATGACCGGTTGCCACGCAGTCCATCTGCCCCAATCGCAGGCCGGTGTACGCCACACGGAGAGCGAAGCGGATTCTGCGGGCAGCGGTGAGACTCTGCTCCGGACGTAGCATATCGATCCGGTGTACCTCGACTCCGCCGGCTTGGAGGCATTCCTCCACGGTCGACAGGTACCGCTCGATGCCGCCGCCGAGACCTTGGGATGGCGCGAGGAGTAGAATCCGGCAGGGAGTCTGGGTCGGCTCTTCCGTCGCGACGGTGCGACGAAAGGATGATCGAGGCATGCCCGTGATCCTACAGATCGAATTTCCCGGAATGAATTCTCGGGCTGGATCGGCGAGTCGTCGACCTCGGCGGGAGTATCGCCTGATACAGGCCGGCCGGTGCGGATTAAGTGCTTCTCGCTCCACCCTTCGTGTGGGTCGAAACCGGGATATTAGCTGCCCCGGGCGGCATGGCGGTGATTGCTGATGTGACGGCTGGGACGGAGATGACGGAGGCCGGTGACCCGGCGCCGTGACCAGCGAACGCCGGCAGAACCTCGCGAACGAGCGGATCAGAGCGCGTGCCACGGCGATCTCGTGCCCGCGGGCGGCGATCTCGTGCCCACTGGCGTCGAGGGCACCTCGCACTGTCGTCTCGCCGAACCCGCCAGCACCGAAGGTCCGGATTTTCGCCATTCCGAGGCCTTCTCGTGTCCGGGCGAGGCCGCCTCCCTGTCGGCGTGTAGGGGCGGATAGTGGCTAGCTCATTGCTTATAGTGGCCGCACTGTCAGTGTGATCAGAAAGGGGCCCGCGGACGTCGGAGAACGGTGCGGAGCCGCCGGGTCCCGGAGCTCACATCTCGGCAGTGCCGCGAGCGAAGACCGCAGTGCCGCGAGCGAAGACCGGCGACCGCGGATCCTGCTCGTGACCCACTCCTCCCGCCCGAGATCGGTGCGCCGCAGGCCCGCTTCGGCGACAACACCGGACTACCAGTCGGCCGCGCGCGCGGACGTCACTGTCCTCATCGGGATGTCCGACTGCGGGTTCCTGCCGAGCTGATTCCCGTCAGTGACGCCAGCGCGCCCACCCAGAGCAGAAGAATCCCGAACGAAGGGACAAGGAGCGTCTATGCGCACACCTGAGGGAACCAGCCGGAACGGATCCACTGATCCGACAGCGCCCCGGCTCGGGGTGCTCGCCACGCATCTGATCCAGTACCAGGTGCCCCTGTATCGACAGATTGCCGGCCGGCAGCGGGTCCGGTTGGAAGTGGGATTCCTGTCCGCGGCCGGCGCACGCAGTTACCTGGACAAGGAATTCGGCCTGAACATCACCTGGGACATCGATCTGCTCGACGGCTACCCACACCGGTTCCTGAACGAGGGGCAGAGGGGACGCGGGAATGCCGGGACTATCGCCCGAAACCTGCGTTCCTGGATCCGCGAGCAGGATGTCGTCGTCATCCACGGTCATGCGAGTCCGTGGATGCTCACGGGCAGCATCCTGGCCCGTGCGAGCGGGCGGCCGTACCTGCTGCGCGGCGAGGCCCGGCCGCACTGCTCGGCGGGTGGGTTGAAGGCACGACTGCGGGATGCGGTTGCGGGGGCGTCGGTGCGCCACTGTGCGGCCGGTCTCGCGATCGGTGAGCTCAACGCGGCCTTCTACGAGCGGTTCTCCGTCGCGCGCCAGTTCTTCGCGCCCTATTCGGTGGACAACGACCGGTTCTCCGCGGCGGCGGCGACCAGTCGCCCTGGCCGGGCCGCCCGTCTGACGGAGCTCGGTCTGCCCACCGACCGTCCCGTCGTGCTGTTCTCGGGGAAGCTGCAGGAGTGGAAGCGCCCGCTGGATGTCGTGTCCGCGGTCAGGTCGATGGGTGATCGAGTGGCGCTGATCATCATGGGGGACGGCCCTCTGCGGGCGGAGGTGGAACAGGCGTGCCAGGGGCTGGCAGCCGCCTGCGTGGGATTCGTCAACCAGTCTCAGATCCCGGACGTCTACAGCCTCGGCGACATCCTCGTTCTGCCGTCGTCCCACGAGCCTTGGGGCCTGGTCGTCAACGAGGCGATGGCCTGCGGGCTGCTGCCGGTCGTCAGCGACAGCGTCGGCTGTGGTCCTGACCTCGTGCGCGGCCTGGGCCGAGTCTTCCGCACCGGTGACGTGACCGATCTCGTCACCGCCCTGACCGCGGCGGTTGACAGTCTCACGGACCCCGGACTGCCGGCCCGCATCAGGGAGCGAGTGGACCGTTACTCGATCACGGCGACGGCGCGTGGATACGAGGCGGCGGCCATCGATGTCGCAGCGGCACGGATGTCCAGGCAGCCGGTCAATGCCTAGAACAGGGAACAGGCTCCGCCACCCTCGTGCTCAGGTGCCTGCCTCGACGTCGTGGCGACGGGCAGGGATGAGCCGGCGTCACCGACCAGCGGATCAGTCCATCCGGTGATCTCGTTGATCCGCCGTCGTCATCCAGGCCACCTCCGGGGGCCCGCCCTGGCAGGCGCGCTCATGCCCCGCTGCTTGCCCGTGTCGCGACATGCGGCAATTCTGCTGCCTTTCAGAACTGTTCGGGAAGGTAGGCGGTCAACATTCCGCGACACTGGTTGGGTCCGCTACTTCGAACGGTTAGCGTGATACGAAGTGTGCGTGTCTGACGAGAGCTTGAAGATCTCATCTAATGTAGACCTTCGTGTGAGTTGTCCGATGCGCTGGCGGGTGGCCACCCAGCTCGCCGCGTGGCTACCAGAAATGAGGGGCCGAGACCGGCTGACGTCTCTGGTGCGGGGCCCGAGCGCGCAATATACAGGGCCACTGTCTGGTCGGCTGTCAAATGGCATGACCTTCTCGGTGGACCAATGCCGAGACGGATCGATCAGTTCGCTTGTATCGCTCTGCTATCGGCCGCCGGCGCTCGCGCCGGTATTTTCGGCCATCCTCGAGCCCGGCGACTGCTGTTACGACGTCGGTGCGAACATCGGCGTCTACACCCTGTGGGCGGCGGGGCTCGTGGGTGATTTCGGGGAGGTTCACGCCTTCGAACCGGTAGACGGGACACGAGCGACACTCACGGCACTCGTCGAGCAGAACCAGCTGCAGAACGTGCGTATCTCGTCCTCCGCCGTCGGTGCCAGCGAGGGAGAGATCGGCATGAAAATACACCGGAACGCCTCCGGCCTCGCCCATCCGGTGACTGACGGCAGTCAGCCGGATGTCAGCGTGCCGCTGACCACCCTGAACACCTACGCTGCCACCCGCCGGCCGCCCGTGTTGGTGAAGATCGACGTCGAGGGATTCGAGCTGGACGTCCTGCGGGGCGCGTCGGACATCCTCTCGACAGAGCACCCGGCGTTGCTGCTGGAGCTCCTGCCGGCCCATCTCGAGCGACGTGGGATGACAGCGGCCGACATCGTTGACAACCTCGCCGGCCTCGGCTACCGAATTCTGAACCTCAGTCGGCATGGGCTCTCCGGCCAGGGTGGCTTCTCGTCGAATGTTCTCGCCCTCACGCCGAAATGGGAACGTTTTGATCGCGTCGTGGCGGAACTGAAGCGGATCCGTTTCCCTAGAAACCAGACAACGTGACAGGGAAGCGGCGTCGGCGCTCGGCCAAGGACGGCGGGTATTTCAGGGCGGTTCGGTCGACGGCCGGCACCAGCATGTTGATAGCGCTCTTCGGGCTCGTCAGCGGACTTTTTCTGGCACGTGTCCTGGGAGCGTCTGGACGAGGTACCTACGCGGCGATCATCGCCTACACGATGACAGCGGCCACCATCTGCGAAGGGGGGATTACCGCAGCCATCTGCTACTTCGTCGCAAAGAACCCCTCCCAGGGGCGGGACGTGGTCAGAACCGGCGCCCTGATACTTTTCGTGATCGGCGTGGCCGTGGCTGCCGCCGGCATGATCGCAGCGCCGTGGATCGCGACAGGTGACTCCGATGCGGTCGCTGCGTTCCGTATGGCCTTCATGGCGCAACCGGTTATTTTCGCCGGGTCGTGCTGGGTATTTGCGCTACAGGCGACAAGCCTCTCTTCCTGGAACCTGGTGCGACTGACGCAGCCGGCCGTCTACAGCATATTGATCGTGTTGGTCGTTCTGGGGCAAACGCTCACAGTCACGTTGGCCGTATGGTGCATGACCGCATCTATCGTGATACAGGCCGTGCTCGCGGCGATACTTGGTGGCCGAACGCTGCCGGGGCGAGGCCACGTTCGCCGTGACGTCGGCGTAGACCTCGCTCGCTACGGCTCCGCGACCACGCTGTCAGCCATTCCACATGCATTGGCATCCCGCCTTGACGTCCTGTTGCTGGCTGTTCTGGTGGAGCCTGCGCAACTCGGTCGCTACACGGTGGCGAATTCGATAATTACCGTGGGTATTCCGCTCTGTTCAGCGTTCGGCCTCGTTGCGATGCCCCGCCTGGCCGCATCCAGGTCGAGCGAGAGCAGCCCGGCGTCGCGCGGGAGTGGCGTTCTGCGGATCGCCTTCGTGGCGATGGCGGCGAGCCTCCTGACCGGAACGGTACTCGTGATTGCGATCAGTGCGGTAGCTCCTTTCCTTCTGGTGGCATTGATGGGTGAACAGTTCCGGGACAGCGTTGACCTTCTCTGGCTCATGGCAGGCGGCGTCGCGCTCTTCGGCTGCAACCGTGCGATGCACGAGATCCTGCGCGGCCTGGGTGAGAATCTCGCGGTAGCGCGGTGCGAGTTCGTTGACCTGGTTGCCAAGATCGCGCTTCTGGCGGGGTTGACGCCCGCTATGGGTGTGTCTGGCGCGGCGATAGCCTCCAGCCTCGCGAGCGGAATCACCTTCATCCTGCTGCTCCGTTCGGTGCTGGTAGTCCTCGACACACCGCTGGCCACCGTGATGGTGAGATTCAGGCAACTGATTTCCGCCCGGCGCGGGCAGCATATGCGGAAGACCGCCACAAGTACCGGGAGAGGAAGCACTGTATGACTGGAGCGAGGAACGTAGAGGAAGCTCCCGTGGCGACCGACGATCGAGTCTCCGGCAGCGCGGAACGTGTAGGAGTGGTCGGCCCACTGGGGTCTGACAGCTTCGCTGACAACATCATAGACTGTCTTCCCGATATCGGCGTTCAGCCAGTGGCTCTCGGACCCCCGATTCCGATGCCGAACGGCTGGCTGAGTGGGCCGGTTCTTGCGCTGCGAAGCGCCTTCGACCGGGTTGACCTCACCTATCAACGGCAGATCGTCGCCCGTGCAGAACGCGAGCGCGTCAGTACGGTTATAGCGGTTTACCCGCTTCTCCCGCAGACGGTCCGGAACCTCAGGCGCCGCGGGATCCGCGTGTGCCTGTGGTTTCCTGACTGTGTCGCCAACATGGGTCGTCTGCAGTTTCTGCTGGGCGACTACAACGCCCTTTTCTTCAAGGACCCCCTGCTGACGACCAGACTCGCCGACGTCCTCCGCCTTCCAGCACACTATCTGCCGGAGGCATGTAACCCCGCCCGGCACCGGCCGCCGGATACGGCGAACGGGCAGCAGCATGTCGTGTTCGTCGGCAATATGTATCCAGGTCGCGCCCGGCTGATCACAGAACTGGTCGGTCACGGCGTCGAAGTCCAGATCTACGGCCCGCCGATCCCGAAGTGGCTCTGGGACGAGCGATTGGTCCAGCGGCACACGGGCCGATACGTGACAGGGGCTGAGAAGGCAAGAGTCTTCCGCGAGGCGCTGGCGGTCGTGAACGCCTTGCATCCAGCGGAGATGACCAGTGTGAACTGCCGCCTTTTCGAGGCCGCGGCGTGTGGTGCCGTTGTCCTGTGCGAGCGTCGACCTCCGCTGGAAAGCCTGTACGACGAGGAGCGCGAGGTCCTTGGGTTCACGACCTTCGAAGAGCTGCTCGGGCGCATCAAGTGGTGCACGGATGATCGCCCGGCGGCACGCTCCGTCGGTGATGCCGCGGCCGCTCGAAGCCACCGGGATCACACCTATCAGGACCGTCTCACGCGGCTACTGGAGATCTTGTGGTGAGCCCAATCGGGACGCTGCCGCGGGGACATCGCTCGTCACCGGTGGTGGCCGCCATCCCCCTGACCTGGGCTCCGTTGGCGGCTGCAAGTGTGCTGCTGTTTTCAGCGGAAGGGCTTTGGAGTCTCTCCGAAAACTCCAGGATCGTCCTGCGGTCGGTCGCGCTGACGCTGGAATGTATAAGCGCGATCACGCTGGTGGGCGCGCGTTGCGGACGAGGCAGCGGTCTCGGCGAGATTCGCCTCGGGCCCTGGTATCTGGCCTGGACCGGCCTGGTCCTCGGGCTGTTGACTACGACATGGACAGCGCCGCAGCTGGGCCTCCTCGCCCAGATCGACCGTGTGAGTGTGCTTGAGGCTCTCAAGGTCGTCAGCATTGCCGTCGCGGTCTGGACATCGGGATATCTACTGACTCTGGGGCGTGCGGCGACAGCCGTGGCACGGAACTTCGGCAGGCTTGCGGCACCGGGTCCTGAGTTCCGCCTGCGCTCACCCGCGGTTCCATGGATTCTGGCGTTCGTTGCCACGGCGGCCCGGCTCGTGCTGCTGGCGCTCGGCCAGTACGGGTACCTGGGCGACGTGTCGAAGCGCGTAAGCGAATCAAGCGCCTTCACCTATCCACTGTCGATGGCAGCGAATCTCGGCGTGACCGGCCTGATGATCGCGGTGGCAGACCTGGGCCGCCACGGTGACGCCCGCCGGCGCAGGTGCGTGGCCGCGCTCGCCCTCATCGAGACCATTTTCGCGTTGATCAGCGGCATGAAAGGGCAGTTCGTTATAACCATCGCGGGCGCCTGTGTCGCCTATGTCGCGGTGCGAAGACGGCTGCCCGTGCGCATGCTCTGCTTGGCCGCAGTTGTCTTTGTCTTTGTGGTGATCCCGTTCAATATGGCATACAGGGGTCTGGTTCGTGGCCCTGACTCGCACCTCGGAACAGGCGCTGCGCTGCGTTCGGCGCCTGATCTGCTGTCAAAAACAGTCAGTGACCGGAAGCCGGATGACGCCGAGTCGGTTGGCCCGACAAAGTACATCTCCGGGCGTCTGCGTGGAATTGACAGCATAGCGATCGTAGTTCAGCGGACACCAGCCATCGTGCCAAACCGTGACATCAAGGACCTCATGCTGGCGCCGATGCTCACGGCGATACCACGTGCACTGTGGCCCGATAAGCCGATAGTGGTGGATGGTTACACCTTCAATCAGGAGTACTATGGCACCGACGCGAGCCTGTACACCGCCGCCGCAATCTCCCCGATAGCCGACCTCTACCGTTACGGCGGAATTTTCGTCGTCGCGGCCGGGATGTTCATCCTCGGTGGATTCTGTAGGCTGATCGACGATGCGCTGCACCCCTTTTCGGATCCTCGATATGTGGTGATCTTCGTCCCGGTTATGCTGCTTCTCGTCAGTCACGAGAGGCCTTACTCGGATATCATCGCAAGCCTCCCGCTCCAGTTGTGTGCGGCACTTGTAGTGAGTCGGTTCGCCTTCGGGGGGTTGGAGAGAAAACCTAGCTGATGGTCCGCAGGGCGACGTCCGAGGTCTGGAATCGGCTCACGCTGATTCTTCCTGGGTCAGCCGGAGACACGACGAACGGTGCGAAAGCCTGGCGTGCGAGGAAGCTAGACTGGGCGGGATGTGTCGTCGCTGACCTGATGTCATTACGGCCAGCCGGCGGGTGGTTTCGCGGAGTGAGCCGGCCGTCCTTCAATCCGGAGAATCGATCATGAATCTTGTCGCAGTCATCGTTCACTGGGGTGGGGTCGAACCGACGATCGAGCTTGCGAGGCAGCTCGATGAGATCTCACTGTTTTCTCGTGTGATCGTGGTCGCGAACGACGGAAAGCCGCGGCCTTCGTCTTTCGACCCTGCTTTCACGTGGCTCACCCCGGATTCCAACCGCGGATTCGGTGGCGGCTTTATGGCCGGATATGAGGCGGCGCCCGAAGCGGACACCTATCTCCTCCTCAACAACGACGTCCGGCTCACGGGAAGTACGGTCAGGGAATGCCTGGACGTATTCGCGGATCCGCGCGTCGGAATTGTAGGGCCGACGCAGCTGAACGCTGACGGGATCCACACCGGATGCGGCAGGATGACCCCGGTGGCATCGATTCCGAAGAAGCGGAGAGTTCCATCCACCGACGTTGATGACGTGGATTGGATCAATGGTGCGATCATGTTCGTCAGGGGAGATTGTCTTCGCCAGGTTCCAATGCCGGTGAAGTATTTCCTGGGATATGAGGACACTGACTACTGCTACCGGGTCAGAGCTGCCGGGTGGAGAGTTGTAGTCAGTCCGGCGCAGGCCTGGCACAGTGGCGGTGGAACGCTTCCTTCAGCTGGATTCTCCTACTATCTCGCGCGGAATAGACTCTGGTTTGCCCGGTCGCACCGGAATGCCTTGACGGTTGCCCTGGTCGGAGCTTGGCTCGCCTTGGCCGTCGCGCCCCGCGTCGCTCTCAAGGAAGCAGTCTCCCGGCAGTCGCACGAACATTCCAGAATGATTCTTCACGGAATTCGGGACGGACTGGCGACGCAACCGAGATCAGACGAACTGATGTCCAACGAGCCGCGCCCGAGACTCTGGGGCTCCTGGGTCAGCGCTGGAACATGACGGAAGTTCGCCGTGGGGTCTGCGGCGGGGAGAGGTGTAGTCCCGAGGTTGACTCCGTCGGATGTCCGCTGACGGGACTGTAGAACCAGCCGGTCGGTTCCACCGTTGTGGTGGGCCACGGTGAGGGTGGCGTCGACGGCTGGGCGGTGGCGGACCGGCGCCGGCGACGCGGCGCGCGGTCGTCGACGCCGAGCACCCGCGGCAGCTCGAACGACGGGAACGGCAGGCACAGCAGGCAGTGGAGCGGGTTGTCACAGTTCCGCAACCCGTGGCCAGGGCAGCGGGCTCTCGGATACTCGAGCCCGTAACCGGACCCGCTCGCGGTCACCGGCCACACCGTGTCGGCACACACCGAACGGATCCGGCGTCCTTCCAGCGTCAAGCCACACCGGGGACGACACTCAGGCACCATCGGGCGTGGGTCAGGTCCCGTGAACGACGGCCCACGGGACCTGACCGGTTACTTTCTTCTATGCCGGCTGTGCCGGCATGGCTGAGAAATCAGCCTGACTCGGGCGGTAGCGTTGATCGATCATGAGGATCTTTCCGCGCCGACTCAACAGGTCGTCGGCAGCCGCCACGGTGACCGAGATGACGAGACGGTCACCTACGCGATGTTGGAGAAGGCACCGCGCTTTCTCAAGCTCCGCGGCGTCGGGAACTCGACCCGCCGAGGCGACCCGCAACTCGACCTCTCCGCGCCGCTCCTGGCGGAACTGGAAGCGGTCGAATCGGGCGAAGGCCTCGTCGTGAAAGTTGAGCGCCGCGGACGAGATGGGTTCGTCGTGCATTCCGTACACCAGGGACTGGTCCCAGCGGCCTGCCACGTCGCGAAGGACGACAAAAGGGGAGCCGCACGCACAGCGTCGTCCCATGAGCCCTGGCGGTGCGAGGACGCCGCCGTCCTCGGTGTCATAGCGTAGGAGCGGCATGGCGGCGTTCGTCATCCCGCTGCCGATGATCCGGTCATTGATGACCTGGGCCACTCCGTAGGTGGGAGTAACGTGGTAATGGCCGGGAACGCGCGGGCACTCGGCACCGAACACGACTTTCTCGCTCTGGCCATACCAGCGAATCGGCGGTGCGTCGAACACCTCGCGGAACAGATCCAGTTGCCAGTCGAGGGCCCCTTCGCTGGCAAGAAGCACCGCTCGAAGCCGGGCGAGCTCGGGATGCGGGCCGGTCCGAGCTGCCCAGAGGGCGAACGGGGTTATGGAGGAAGGGTACCCCCAGATCGCGACAGGACGTAGATCACGGATACTGCTGAGCAACTCTGTGAAGGTTTTTTCGGAAAGATGGAACGGTGAAACGGCCATGTGGTTGTAGGTTCTCTGGTAGATCATCGGACGGCCGTAGAAGCCGGTCCCAAGACTGCTGCCGCGGAAGGTTATTTTCGGGTCGTTCAGTCTGACTCCGGCGCGTGACCAGACGTAGGCAATGTGTGCCCATTCCGAAAAGAAGGATGAATAGGAGATCCGGAGGCTCAGCGGGCGGCCCCCAGTCCCTCCGGTAGTCACCTGCCGCGCGGGCACCTTCGGATTGGCGAACGCGGCGGACGACCGCCGGACGGTCTCCTTGTCCAGCACCGCCGCCGTCCCGTCGGGCGATCGCAGATACTCTGGATTCTCCCGGTAATAGGGAACCGCTGTCGCCCACCTGTCGACGAAACGTCGAAGGCGTCTCTCCTGCCATTGAACGACCTCGTTCGGCTCAGCTAGTTCGAGCTGAGCCAGGGTTTTCAGGTGCGCCGTGACCAGCGGGCTGTCGCAAGCAGCGCGGAAGGCGGCTGCCGCGACCCGCGAGCGGCTTATTGCGGAGCCTTTCATGGTGAGCCCGATCCGTCGCTGAAATTCGTCCGAACATCGCCCCACGATAGTTCCACCCGGCCTTTCCAGGCGAAGTGAGGCTCAGCTTGGAGGGTGGCTGTGGGATGAATACGTCCAATCGGTCCGTTCCAGGCCGTGTGGTCTCCGACGATCTCGACCTCGCGCCAGTCACCGTTGGCAAGCGGCAGCCGGTGGCAGCGAAATCCCTGGCGAACGGTTGGCACTCGTTCAGGATCGAAGCCGAACAGCACGGTGACGGCAGCGTCCACGGCGGCCGGTGTCGTCCCGAAGGCGACCAGCCGGCCGGGGAGCGCATCGGGGCTCATCGGCCCATTGCGATGTCCCGCGATGATGCCGTCCACGAGCACGATGTGCCGAGTGGGCCGTGGGCTTTCCGTCAGCGTCCCGTCCGGCCTGCCATAGTGGATAATCTTGTTCAGATCCAGAGACATCCTCCAGACGGTGTCGTTTCCCCACCAGTTTCCGCTCCGGATGGTGGTGTCCCCGTCGCCGAATATTGGAGTGCCGCCGCGGCGCGCGATCCGCAATGTACGTGTGCCGACTCCGGGCCAGGCGAGAGCGGCACGCCGCAGGCCCCCGACCACCGCGCGCTCTGCGCGGTGCCGCGCGCTTGGTCTCGGGTGCTCGTCTCCGCGGTTTCCCGGCCATCCCTCGGTATGGTGCGGGAGCCAGTTCTTGTCGGCGTTCACGCCGACCAGGTTCTTCATCCCTAGCGTGATGCCGGCCTTCTTGTGGCTTTTCAGCTTGGGCAGATTTATGATCAGATCAGCCTGCATCACTGTTGCGGACAGCAGATACTCGTGGCGTCCGTCGGTGTGGTGATGGTTCACCACACGGGAGTCGTAGTCGGCTCCGTAGTAGCGGCCGGCGCCAGGATGGCCGACGAACTCGCTCCGGTCGCCCAGGTCGAAGGCGACGGTACCAGCCGGGTCGCCGGGGAGACGACGTCGCGCTGTCACGACGCCGCCGCGGGTTGTCCATTCTTCCTGGCGTAGATCGAGCAGGTCGACGCTGAACCCCCGCTCCTGGTAGAAGTCGCGCAGCTGGTCGAGGCCGAGAGCGGTGACGATGCCGATGAACGAGGAGTCGGTCTGCGGTGCATCGGCGATCACGATCCGGCCCGTTGTCCCGACAGCTCGCAGTGCGTAGTCGGCCGCGGCACGAATGACAGAGCCATGAGTGAGGACCCATTGCCAGCCATCGGGATCCCGAGGGTGGAACTCGCGTACGAGGTTCGGCTTGAGGACCACCGTTCCTCCGGGCCCGACATACTCGCCAAGCGGATTCCACTGTGAGGTATCGACTCTGGCCGTGTCGAGGCCGGCCAGAGCGAGAACCCGCCGAACCGCCGCATAGACATGGTTCGGTTCGCCGCTCAGGTGACCAAAACCGTATTCCGGGTAGGCGGTATGCGGGGAGAAGGGCGGCGTCGAAGGATAGGTCGCCTGGTTCGTGCGGGTCAGCGCGACCTGGTAGGGCAACCTGGAAACCGGCGAGTCAGACATCGGTGCTCCCCACTGCGGTCAAGCGGGTATGCAGCTCGAGTGGAAGGTCCGCGGTCACTGTGTAGGCGACGACCACGGCTGGGATCTGCCGTTGCCACCCAACCGCGAGCGTGTCCGTCCAGATTCGCCAGCGGCCCCTCCTGACGCTTTCGTCCCGATGCGCGTCGAAACACGTCGTCAGGCGGAAGGGTCCTGGCGCGGTGTTTCGTTCGATTATCACTCCGGCCTCGTCATACTTCGCATGCCATCCGGCATCCAGGTGGAACAGCACGTCTACACGGTGGCGATGCCCGCCTGCGATGCGGTCAACGATGAGTAGCGAGTTCGCGTCCATCGTCCAGGTCCGGAGATGATCCGGCCGGCCGGTCATCCATCGGTAGCCGTTATGCATGGCGGTCAGGCTCAACCGGTCGGCGGCCTCGTCGTGGCGGACCGGGCCAAGCGTGACCCGGGCCCGTCTGCCTGCCCGAAACGCGCCCCATACCTCGGTGGAATCCGCGTCGTCCACGACAACCGTGTTGTGTGCCGCGGTCGCGCGTTCGGCGGTGCGGGTCGCACCCGGTGCATAGGTCGAGGTCCCCTTGTCGACCAGCACCGGTGTGCCGTCATACCAGAGGAGAAACGACAGGGAGTCGGCATGGGCGTGCGCCGGAAGATCGTCCGGACAGGGCAGCCCGACATCGGCGAGTACCCGCCAGGGCCCGGCGCGCAGGACGGCCAGCCCCGAATCACTGAAGAGTGTGAGACCGGTGCCAGCCGGGCGGTCCGGATTCCGCACGCTGTGCGTTCTGGACCGGTGCGGAAGCAGAACGCCAACCGCCGCACGCGGGACAGGGTAGCCGTCGTTCGTCATCGGCACCGTGCCATCCGGTGCCAGGATGTCGTCGAGCCAGCTCCGCATGTGTAGTCGTGCCGCGGTCAGCTCGTCGGGGACCCTCTCGCCGGCCGAGTCGAGCAGGCCTGCCAGATCATCGAGGTCCGCCAGTACCTGACAGTGATAGGCGGGTGCGCGCTCGACATGGCCGCCGTCGGGCAGTACCTGACGCTCGATCTCGCGAAGCAGGTGTGCGGTCCAACGCTTCCTCGCGGCCGCGTCGTCGAACGCGACGGCGATCCCCAGCAGCGCCTTGATGTTCTTCAGAAGGTGGTTTCCACCGACGTCGGTCTCCAGGTGCAGGCGGAGGAAAGCTCCGTGTTCGGCGAGATCGGTGGTCAGTGCGGAAGCGAGTGTGTCGTCGGCGAGTGACCCGAGCAGCCCGCACCATGACCAGATCCGCAGCGACACCACGTAGGGCGACCAGGCTGGGCCACGTCCGAACATTGTGGCCCGGTGCCAGGAGCGGTAAAGCCGGTCGAACTCCGCCCGGGCCCACTCGCGCTCTGGATGCAGGGCGAACGACCAGGCCCAGTCCCAGTAGTGCAGGTGGTACCGCCAGAGCAGCGGCGCGTCGTGCTGGGCCCAGTCGGCCGGTTCGCCGAGGTGGCGGGTGGTTCCCAGCAGGGTGAAGTGCCCATCGGCGAGGTCAGTGGCGCGCGGCCACACCTCGCCGAGGCGGGCGTCGAACGGAACGAAGGAAGCCGGCCAACGAGCGTGAACTCCAGATCGCAGGCCCGGCCGCGCGAGTGCATCCACGATCCGGCGCGAGGTGGTGGGGAAGTACACGGGCATGGCACGTTGCGCGCGGAGACGAACACGCGCGACGGCCTGTTCCGGCCGGAGCAGCGCTACCGTTCGCAGGTATCGACCAGCCAGGTGTGATCTGCGGGCCATTACGGACCCAGTGGTCGGGGAGGTCGATGAGACGCCGTCGACTTCACCCTGATCGGCTTCTTTGCCGAGCCCGTCGAGCCCGTCGAGCGTGTCGAGCCGAGCGGGTGTCACTGTGCCGCCGGCCCAGGCAGGCCGATCATTCGCCACATCGGAGGAGAAGGAGGCCGTCATCTGCCCGTTCGATCTCTCGTTGCTGCCTTCTGGTTCCGGCAGAGCGTCGCCTCCTGCCGGATGCCGGTGGCGAACGGCCGAGGAGCGAAACCGAGGTCCCGCACGGCATCCTCAATCGAGAAGGCCTTGTCCTCGGTCAGCCGGGCGATCTGCTCCCTTTTCAGTCGCGGGCGGGCCGATCGATGCTCGTAGGCGCCGATGAGCGCCGCCACCGGCCTGACCGGGATGGGCAGGCACGTCGGGCGGCGGCCCGCGGCGGCGCCGGCCTGCTCGACGACCTGGCGCAGTGTCAGCGCGGCGGGTCCGGCGGCGGTGTAGGTGCGGCCGATCGTGACGTCGAGCTCGACCGCGCGAACGAGCAGCTCGGCGAGGTCGTCGACGTGTATGGGCTGATGGAGCTGGTGACCGCCGCCGGGCAGCGGTATGGGCAACATCGGCCAGCGCTGCAGCAGGTTGAGGAGCCGCGCCATGTTGCGGTCGTCCGGCCCTCCGTAGATCATGGTTGGCCGGATGATCGTCCAGTCGAGCCCACTTGTGCGGATCGTGTTCTCAGCGGCCAGCCGCGTCTGCTTCGACGGCGGGTCCAGCGCGGTGAAGATTCCGGTCGTGGAGACGAAGAGGGCGCGGGTGAGGTGAGCCTGCAATGCTGTTTCGACAATTGTGTCGGCGTGCCCGAAGCCGAGCGAGGCGATGTTGAGCAGTGCGTCGGCCTTCGTCTCTGCGAAGGCGCCGCGCAGTGCGGCGGCGTCATCCAGGTCACCCCGGACCACCTTGGCGCCGAGGGCGCTCAGACGGCCCGCGCCTGACCCTCCTCGAGCGAGGCCGGTGACCTCGTGGCCCGCGGCCACGGCGTGCCGTACGGTCCGGGATCCGAGGAATCCGCTGCCCCCGATGACGAGTAGCCTCATCGCCCGCTCCCTCGTCCTTCCGCATGGTGGGTGACGGTTCGAGGGTTCTCAGGACCAGGTTGGCGGGGGCGGGGTACTGGTTGGGCGCCGTTACGCGGCTTCCCCTGCGCGGCCGGCCGGTATGCCGAGGCCGCCGCTGGCAGCTCGTCCTCGGACCTCGGGCCATCCGGTGCCTGCTGGTGCTGCCCGCCCTCCCGCTGGTTGGGTGGGGGCTGCCCGTGGTGAGGCTGTTCCTCCTGAGGTTGCCCGGCCAGGACCCGCAGGAGTAGATGACGGTAGCGAGCGGCCAGTGCTGATCGGTCGAAGTGCCGCGCGACATGCTCGCGTGCGGCCAGGCCCATGGCCACGTTGCGGTCCGGATCCGTCGCCAGGTCGAGTATGGCGCCGGCGAGGGCCTCCGGGTCCTCCGGCGGTACGACCACGGCGCCGGCCTCGGTCAGGATGCGGGCTGCCTCGCCGCGCACCGAGCCGATCAGCGGGCGGCCCGCGGCCAGCAGCTCGAACATTTTTGATGGGATGAAAGTCTCGAACAGTGGTACGTCCCGCAGCGGAACCAGGCAGATGTCGGCGGAGGCGACCAGCGCGGCCATGTCTGAGCGGGGGACCGCGGGCGCAAGGGCGGTGTTCGTGAGGCCGAGCCGCCTGATGTGCTCGGTGAGCCGCCGCTTGTCGGCTCCCTCGCCCACAAAGGCGAAACGGATCGAGGGCGTTTCCTCGGCCAGCAGCGCGGCGGCGTCGGCGACGGAGGTCAGGCCCTGCGAGATGCCGTGTGCGCCGACGTAGAGCACGAGCGTGTCGGCGGGCCCGGCTCCCAGCCGGGCCCGTACCTCCGCGGATGCGGGTTCGTCTGGCCTGAATCGATCGAGGTCGACGCCGTTCGGGATCACGTGCACCTTCTCCGCGGGTATGCCCCGGCGGATGATGTCCTCACGGAAGCCTTCGGTAACGGTGACAACGGCGTCTGCGGCCCGGTATGCGGCCAGCTCCAGCTTTTCCAGAACCGCGATGACCTTGCGGTTCGTGATCAGACCCAACTGAACGAAGATCGCAGGCCACAGGTCGCGTATCTCGACCACCAGCCGCGCGCGCCGCAGACGCGCCAGGACCCAGGCCGAGCCGAGAGCGAAGAAGGTGGGCGAGGAGACGACCACGACGTCGACGGGGCCAGCGGGCCGGCCGCCCAGCAGCACCGACGTCACCATGAACGACAGGTGGCTGAGGGTCTTGCGCAGCACGCCTTCGTTCGGGGTCGCATAGAGCCAGGTGCGGACCACCCGGTACCCGTCGGTGTGTTCCAACCGCCTGCGTGCGCCGCGGTAACTGGTGGGCACCACACCGGTCGGATGGTTCGGCATGCCGGTCAGCACGGTGACGTCGAGGCCGGCGGCGGCCCAGGCCCGCGCTGTCTCCGACAGGCGTGCCTGGGGGGCGCCCACCTCGGGGGGGAAGTAGTGGGTAACGAGCAGAACCCGCGGGGGACCAGCGCCACGCCTCACGACATCGACCTCTTCTGGGGAACCCGGCGATCGGACCGCGCCTCATTGCTATTAGTAGTCAACCGTATTCGCATGGTTGTCGAATAACCTGGATTGCTGTCGTCACCGGGTGTCGGCCGGGTCGGGTGCCCGGGCCGTCCGGGTGGGTTCAGGCCGATCAGTGGTGGGCTGTGGGTTGTCGCCCTGTCGTTGGTGCGGCAGGACGAGCTCCCGGGAGCCATCCCCCGACTGGGCGGGATCGGCAGGAGCCGGCTGCTCGGCGCATCCCCGTGCGTGGGCGAGTGTGATCAGCCGAGGCGCGTTCAGATAACCCACGACCAGTACGAGCAGCGCGAGGTCGGCCGTCACCCGGATGTCCGTGTCACCCCGCGCTGCCAGTAGTCCCAGGCCTGAGCTCGCCGCGAGGAGGCTGGCGACCGTGACCGTGACCCGGGTGTGCGTCCAGCCCACGTCGGTGAGTTGCTGGTAGGTGTGGGTGCGGTGGGGCAGGTACCAGCGCTCGCCCCGTAGTACCCGGCGCACCAGCGTGGCGCCGGTGTCGGCGAGGTAGATCAGTAGCGGCGCCAGCACCGCCTCGACCGGGATGCCGGACAGGATGCCCTGGAACGCGAGCACGGCGAGGCTGGTGCCGAGGATGTAGCTGCCGACGTCGCCCAGAAAGATCCGCGCGCGGGGGAAGTTGAACGGCGCGAAGCCGATCGCCGACCCGACCAGAACGGTGCCGCCCGCAGCCAGCGCCGACGCCTCGTACAGATGTCCCACCACGATGAGGCTGCCGCCGGCGACGGCGGCCTGCGCGGACGAGATGCCGTTGATCCCATCCATGAAGTTGAACGCGTTGACGAAACCGGCGATCCACAGCGGGCCGATCAGCGCGGCGGCGGACACCGCCACCACGGGTGGGATCGGTACGGCGTCGAGGGACACGCTGGTGAGAAGCGCGGCCGACACCGCCAGGCTGGCGAGCAGTTGCAGTGCCAGGCGGCGCAGCGGGGAGATGCCGCCCACGTCTCCACCCAAATCCTCGGCGAGACCGACGAGACCGAACAGTGTCACCCCGACGATCATCGGGAGCAGGCTGGGGGGGTCGCCGTGACCGCTGGCGACCTGGAGCACCACCACGCCCGCGAAGATGCCGAGGGCTACGGCGATGCCGCCGCCCCGAGGGGTCGGCACCTGGTGCGAGGAGCGTTCGTTGACGTCGTCGATGGCTGCCAGGCGCCGCATCGCGCTGACCACGACCGGCATGACGGCGACGGTTACCAGAAGCGCCGCCGCACCCGCTGCGATCATGTCACTCCTTACGGCTCGGCTCGGCAGGCGATGACCCGCGTGGGCATGCTGGCGTCGCGGCCGCGGCTTGCTCACAGGTTGGTGACACTCCAACGGCACGACAGGCCGCTGTTCGTGGCTGAATGTAAGTCATCAACTACCCTCTGTCGCATGACGCGAGTGCGAGTGTCTGACCGGTCGCGGCGCCGCGGCTCTTCGGCCCGACGGGTCCCAGTGACAGGCCGGGATCTCCGATGAGGCAGGTGGTCCAGGCCGCGGGCGGTGGAGAGGTCCGGGTCGTCGAGACCCCGATCCCGTCCATCGAGGCGACCGAGGTCCTCGTGGAGACCACCGCCACCATCGTGTCCGCCGGCACCGAGCGGGCGGTGACCACGCTCGCCCGGTCGGGGCTGCTGGCCAAGGCACGGGCACGCCCCGACCTTGTCCGCCGGGTGGCGGAGAAGGCCCGAGCGGACGGCATCGGCGAGGCGGTCCGCTCGGTCCGCGACCGCCTCGCCTCCGAGCTGCCACTCGGTTACAGCGGGGCCGGCCGGGCGGTCCGCGTCGGTGACGCCGTCGAGGGCATCCGGCCCGGCGACCTGGTGGCCACCGGGGGTGCCGGCTGGGCGAACCATGCCGAGTTCCAGGCGGTGCCCGGGCTGTTGTGCGCGCGGGTACCGGCCGGGGTCCCCGACGCGGACGCCGCCTTCGCGACCATCGCCGCCATCGCGCTCCACGGGCTCCGGCTGGCTGAGGTCGGCCCGGGAGCCAAGGTGGTCGTCGTCGGACTGGGTCTCATCGGCCAGCTCGCCTCCCGTATCGCGCTGGCCAGCGGATGTGATGTGGCCGGCGTCGACCTCGCGGACCTGCCCCTGCAGACCGCTGCCGCGACCGGCGTGCGGGCCCTGCGGGAGTCCGGCGAGGCGACCACGGCCGCAGTGCGGCAGTGGAGCCGCAGGCGCGGGGCGGACGCGGTGCTGATCTGCGCGGCGGGCCGGTCCGGTGATCCGGTGATGCGGGCGACGGAGTTCGCCCGCGACCGGGCGCAGCTTGTCGTCGTCGGGGACGTCCCGTTGGGGCTGGCACGCGCGCCGTTCTACGAGAAGGAGCTCGTCCTGCGCTTCGCGCGTTCTTACGGACCCGGTCGGTACGAGCGGGGCTACGAGGAATGGGGTGTGGACTACCCGGCGGGCCAGGTCCGCTGGACGGAGGGCCGCAACCAGGAAGCGGTGCTCGACCTGCTCGCCGCCGGCCGGCTGTCCGTGGCCGACCTGGTCACCCACGCCTTTCCGCTTGAGCGGGCCGCGGAGGTCTATGACCTGGTGGCGACGCGACGGGAGCCGTACCTGGCCATCCGGTTCGACTACCCGCGCCGCACCGGGCCGGTGGAAGACGCCGAGGCGGCGGACGACGGTCCGCCCGCGGAGAGCACCACATCGACCGAATATTCCCTGGCGGGGAAGGCCCGGCAGGTCGGGTACCCGCGACCGGTGGCACGTGGGGCCGGTTCACCTGGGCGTCGCGGTGATCGGATCGGCTGGATCGGTGCGGGGAACTTCTCCGGCTCGGTGCTGCTGCCGGCCTTCAGAGCCGCCGGTTTCGACCGTTTCACCAGTGTCGCTTCGGCGAGTGGGCGATCAGCTCGAGCCTTCGCCGACCGGCATGGCTTCCAGGGGGCCGCGGCTGGGGTTGAGGAACTGCTCGATGACGACGACATCGATGTCGTGGTGATCGCGACACCGCACTCGACGCACGCCCGGCTGGCGGCGGCGGCCCTCGAACGAGGCCGGCATGTGTGGTGCGAGAAGCCGTTGGCCCTCGACCTGGCCGAGCTCGAGATGGTTGAGCGGGCGGCGGACGTGGGCGGCGGGGTCCTGATGGTGGGCCTCAACCGCAGGTTCTCCCCGGCGGTCGTCGCGGCCCGTCGGCGGCTGGCGGAGCGGGACGGCCCGTTGAGCCTGATCTACCGGGTCGCCGCCGGTCCCGTACCCGCCGACCACTGGTACGGCGACCGGCTCGAGGGCGGCCGGCTCCTCGGTGAGGTCTGCCATTTCATCGACACCTGCGTGGCGCTGGCAGGTAGCCGGGTCGAGACGGCGACAGCCGTGCCCGGCCGCGGTGGTGAGGTGCTGCTGGCCGAGGACCTGGCCGTGACCATGCGGCATGTCGACGGCACCCTGTCGACCGTCGCGTACAGCTCCGCCCGGCCCCGGGCCTGCCGGAAGGAACTGGTCGAGGCTCTCGCCGGCAGGAGCCACCTGCGCATCGACGACTTCCGGGAGCTGGTGATCGATGGTGTCTCGGAATGGAAAGGCGCGCAGGACAAGGGGCATCGGGCCGCGGTCGGCGCGTTCCTGCGGATGTGTCGCGGTGGCGCGACGGACGTGACGGCGGAACTGATCGCGTCGTCCCGGGCAACGCTTGCCGCCGCCGCGAGCCTCGGCACTGGCCTTCCGCAGCCAACAGGTCTTCCGCGGTCGGCGGCGGCGGTGGCGGTGGAGCCGACTGGCATCGACCTGGCGGGTGCTCGCCGTGCGGGCACGGAGCAGGTGGGCCGGCCAGCGGTGCCGGCAGCGCGAAGGGTGGGCGCGGACAGCATGCCGCCCGAGGGCCAGGCCTCTCCCGCGCTGCGAGAGGAAGGCGAGCGGGCCGAGGCGCCGGGTGGGCCGGGCGCGCTGGGCGCGCTGGGCGTGTCCGCGGTACGTCGGGCGCCTGAACGGCAGGACCGCGACGGGACGGCCACGCCGTGACCACGGTCGCGCCGCACGCGGTCGTCGTGGCCGGGGCCCGGCCGAACTTCATCAAGGTGAAGCCCGTGATCGACGCGCTGACGGCTGATGGCGTCCGGACCACCCTCGTGCACACGGGGCAGCACTACGACGACGCGATGAGCGGGGTCTTCTTCGCCGATCTTGGTCTGCGCCCGCCGGATCACCACCTGGAGGCCGGCTCCGGATCCCATGCCGTGCAGACGGCCGCGGTGATGACCGCCTTCGAGCCGCTGCTGATGCGACTGGCTCCCGATGTGGTGGTCGTCGTCGGGGACGTGAACTCGACACTTGCCTGTGCGCTGGTCGCGGCCAAGGCGGGAATCGCGGTGGCGCACGTCGAGGCCGGCCTGCGCAGCGGCGACCGGGCGATGCCGGAGGAGATCAATCGGATCGTCACCGACCGGCTGTCGGACCTGCTGTTCGCGCCCAGTCCCGAGGGCGTGAAGCACCTGCTCGCGGAGGGCGTGCCGCCGGACTCGGTGCATCTGGTCGGCAATGTCATGGTCGACACGCTGCTGGCGTGCCGGGAGCGGGCTCGTGCCCGGCCCACGCTCGCCGAGCTGGGCCTGCGTTCGGGCGGGTATGGCATGGTGACGTTGCACCGGCCGAGCAACGTCGACGATCCCGCGGTGCTCGGCGACCTGGTCGCGGCACTGGGGGAGATCGCCAGCCGATGCCCGCTGGTCTTCCCCGTGCACCCACGTACCGCCAACCGGCTGGTCGGTCGACTCCCGGCTGGTCTGCGGCTACTCGGACCGGTGGGGTATCTCGACTGCCTCGCGCTGCAGATGGGAGCGCGACTGGTGCTCACCGACTCGGGCGGCGTGCAGGAGGAGTCGACGGTTCTCGGAGTTCCGTGCCTGACGTTGCGGGACAACACCGAGCGGCCGATCACTGTCACCGAGGGGACCAACCGGGTGGTGGGCCGTTCCCCGGATGCGGTGGTCGCCGCGGCGCTCGAATGGCTGGAGCGGCCGCCTCCGCCGCGATGTCCCGCGCTGTGGGACGGGCGTGCCGGTCAACGGATCTCCGCCGTGCTCGCCCGGACTTTCGCCGGCAGCGGCGGCGGGCAAGATCTGCGCGACGGAGTTCGGGAGCTCCCTACCCCGCGAGCGGTAACTGACCGTGACACGAACTTGCCGATGCATAGCTGAGAGTGGCGATGGCGCCACACTGGGCTCATGACTTCATCGGGAAAGCTGGTAGTGGTCGGCCAGGGGTATGTCGGTCTCCCGCTCGCGATGCGCGCCGTGGAGGCCGGCTGGCGGGTGGTGGGCGTCGACGTCGACATCAGTCGAGTCAAAAGACTTGTGGTCGGTGAGTCCTATGTCGAGGACATCGCTGACGGTCAGCTGGCCGCGGCCCTCGCCTCCGGCAGGTACGAGGCGACGACCGACTACGCCGCGGCGGCGGCCTTCGACGTCGCGGTCGTCACCGTGCCGACCCCGTTGCGGGAAGGCGTGCCCGACCTCAGTTTCGTGACGGACGCGGCGCGGAGCCTGGCACCCTTTGTGGCACCCGGCGTCACAGTGGTGCTGGAATCGACGACCTACCCGGGCACGACCGAAGAACTGTTCGGGCCATTGCTGGAAGAGTTGTCCGGTCTCACTGCCGGCACCGACTTCCGGCTTGGCTACTCGCCGGAACGTATTGATCCGGGGAACAAGGTCTGGCGGCTGGAGAACACTCCGAAGGTCGTTTCCGGTGTCGACGAGGCCTCGCTCAGGGCCGTGACCGCCTTCTACGACTCGCTGGTGGACAGCACCGTTCCGGTGGCCTCGACGAGGACCGCGGAACTCACCAAGCTCCTGGAAAACACCTTCCGCCATGTCAACATCGCTCTGGTCAACGAGCTCGCCATGTTTGCGCACGAGCTCGGCGCGGACGTCTGGGCGGCGATCGACGCCGCCTCCACCAAACCTTTCGGCTTCATGCCGTTCCGACCGGGTCCCGGCGTCGGAGGTCATTGCCTTCCGATCGACCCGTCCTACCTGTCATGGCGCGTCCGGTCGCGGCTTGGTCGCAGCTTCAGGTTTGTCGAACTGGCCAACGATATCAATCACCACATGCCGGACCATGTGGTGAGCAGGGTGGCCGAGATGCTTGGCCGACGAGGATGTTCTGTGCACGGAAGTCGTATTCTGCTGCTGGGGCTCGCCTACAAGAGGAACACCGGGGACTCGCGGGAGTCGCCAGCGGCCCGGGTGGCCGCGCTGCTGGCTGATCGCGGAGCGGAGGTCTTTGCGGCCGACCCGCACGTCGATCCCGCGCACGTTCCGGGGCGGATCGAGCTGGTCGATGCCGACGAGGAGCAGACGGCGGCGGCGGACCTGGTTGTCGTGCTGGTCGATCACGACGCGTTCCGGCGCGACATCGTGTTGCGCCACGCCCGGGCCGTGCTGGACACCCGCCACTGGCTGCAGCCGTCCGCGGGGTCGGCGGCGGGAACGGCCGCAACGGCCGCAACGGTCGGCGTGGCTGCTCCGAGCGGCTCGGCGAGAGCCTTCGTTCCCGCGCAGCGCTCCGCGCCGGGACGGGCCATGGTCGAGTCCATGTGACGCCGCGCTGGGAACGTACGCCGCCACCTGGCCTGGGGATCCGCGGTCGAGCGGTCACCCGTCGGTCTGGCCCGAATCGCAGGTTCGGCGCGGGGCGTCGCGAGGCGGCGCCCCGCCTTTTCGTCTCACGTTGCCGAGTGTCATAACTCTGTGTAGTAGAACTCTCTCTGTAGGTTGGCGAAGGTTGCCAGATGTCCTGGCCAGGTGCTGAGCGTCCACATCCGAGTTCGGAACGTGTGCGCAGTCGCGGCGGCGGGTGGATATCGGTGACGAACGGGCCAAGGGCAGACGAAGCGGCGGCGGACCGGCAGGTGGCATGCGCATGGGTGGCAGGGGCACGGGTGGCGCTCGGACCGATCGATGGCCTGCGGGCGCCGACCGGTCCGGCGGGCCGGTGACAGTCGACGGGCTCCTCGCGGTGGTCGACGGGCAGAGTGTGGTCGACGGGCAGAGTGTGGTCGACGGGCAGAGTGCGGTCGACGGGCAGAGTGTGGTCGACGGGCCGGCACCCGCGGCGGGGGACGCGCGCGGCGCGGCGACCGGCGACCGGTTGCTCCCCCCGCCGGCCGGGCAGGTGAGCCCGGCTCCCGCCCCGTCCAGCCGTGCCAACCCGGTGACGGTGCTCGAGGTGCTGTCGAGGATGGACGTGGCCGGTGAGACGATTCGGGCCGTCAACCTGCTGCGACGATTGGACCCGGCCGAGTTCCGGCTGCTGTTCTGCGTCACCTCGGGGGCGCCCGGATCGCTGGACGAGGAGATCCGGTCGCTCGGGGGCGAGGTGTACTACTGCCGCGCGGATCCGAGCTTCCCGTTCGCGTTCCACCGGCTGCTGCGCCAGGTCCGGCCCGACATCGTCCACTCCGGGGTGGCGACCTTCTCGGGTGTGGTGCTGACGGTTGCCCGGGCCGCCGGTGTGCGCCGCCGGGTGGCTCACTTCTTCACCAGTACGGATCGCCGCGGCGACAGTGTCCGCGGTCGGCTCCAGCGGGCGCTGGGCCGGGTTCTGCTGGATGCGTTCGCCACCGATCTGATCGCGGTCAGCGAGGCGGCCATGCGTGGCCTGTGGCGCGAGTCCTGGCGGCTGGACCCCCGGTGCCGGGTCATCTACAACGGCGTCGAGCTCGAGCCCTTCGGGGTGGCCATCGCCGGCCAGCGCCCGATGCCCTCCCTGCCGGAACTCGACGAGCTGGGGGACGTCGCACCGCCGCCGCTGACGGTCCTGCACATCGCCCGCCCCGATCCGGTGAAGAACCGGTCGCGCGCGATCGAGATCGTCGCGGCGATGTGTACCCGCGGGCTCGACGTCCGGCTGCGGTTCGTGGGTCGGCAGAGCCCGGAGGAGACCGAGCGGCTGATGACCCTCGCCAGCGGTCTGGGGGTGTCGGACCGGGTCGAGTTCCTCGGCGAGCGGGGCGATGTTCCCAAGCTCCTGGTGAACTCGTCGCTGCTGCTGGTGACCTCGCTGCACGAGGGCCTGCCGAGCGTCGTGCTCGAGGCGTGCGCGGTCGGTACCCCGGTGCTGTCGTCGGATCTGCCGGGTGTCGCGGAGATCGCCCGGGTGCTGCCCGGGATCACCATGCTTCCGCTGGGAACGCCGAACGAGATCTGGGCCAGTACCGCCGCCGACCTGGCGGTCGTGCCGCCGACGCTGGACGAGCGTCGGGAAGCGATGCGCCGGCTGCGGCGATCTCCGTTCACGATGGAGAACTGGCAGCGCGACATCACGGCCGTGTGGTCGTAGCCGTTGCCTGCTCCGGCACAGCCTGCTCCGGCACAGCCTGTTCCGGCACAGCCTGTTCCGGCACGGTCTGTTCCAGCGCAGCATCTACCCGCTGTTCCAGCGCAGCCTCTACCCGCGCCGGATGATCCGGTGCGGGCCGGGTCCGTCCAAGGTGGGTCCGGCCTGGGTGGGACATCCCACCTTCCGGTGTCATGGCCAGCGGACAACGCACCCCCCGTCGCCGTGATCCCGGCCGTCTCGTCCGGCCTGACCAGGGGGCATGCGGTACACGTCCGGACCGACCACCTGATATTTGTAGCCTCTGCGAGGGAAAAACGGCGTGGACCGCCGGGACCGGGGGCACGTGCCCGGGAGGCGGCGGTCACAGCCACGTCGAGCCCTGTGGGAATGTGACCAACGGCTCTCGGCGTCGCCGTCACCCCTGACAGTGCCAGGATGGGGTCGAGTGGACGACCGTGGCGAACTCAGGGTCGGCCACAGTGATCGGTGGTTGTGTCGAACCTTCCCGCTGACGAGAAGCGGGGAGGTGACGAGGAGGAGACGAAGGCCATGGACAGCTTCGGCAGCACCGGCAGACTCGCGGTAGGTGATCGCACCTACACGATCAGGCGGTTGGACGCGGTGCCCGGGGCGGACCGCCTGCCGTACAGCCTCCGTGTTCTGCTCGAGAACCTGCTGCGTACCGAGGACGGCGCGAACATCACCGCCGACCACGTACGAGCGCTCGCCAACTGGGACCCGGCGGCCGAGCCGAGCCAGGAGATCCAGTTCACCCCGGCCCGGGTCATCATGCAGGACTTCACCGGTGTCCCCTGTGTGGTCGACCTCGCCGCGATGCGGGAGGCGATGGTCGCGCTCGGCGGTGACTCGTCGAAGATCAACCCGCTGGCGCCGGCCGAGATGGTGATCGACCACTCGATCATCGCCGACCACTTCGGCCGGCCCGACGCGTTCGAGCTGAACGCGACCCTGGAGTTCGAGCGCAACCGCGAGCGCTACCAGTTCCTGCGCTGGGGCCAGGCGGCGTTCGACAACTTCACCGTGGTGCCGCCGAACACCGGCATCGTGCACCAGGTCAACGTCGAGCACCTCGCCCGGGTCGTCTTCACGAAGGAGACCGCCGAGGGCACGCTGGCCTACCCCGACACCCTCGTGGGGACGGACAGCCACACCACGATGGTCAACGGCCTCGGTGTGCTCGGCTGGGGCGTCGGCGGCATCGAGGCCGAGGCGGCGATGCTCGGCCAGCCGGTCAGCATGCTGATCCCGACCGTCGTCGGCTTCAAGCTCACCGGTGAGCTCCCGCCGGGAACCACCGCCACCGACATGGTGCTCACCATCACCGAGCAGCTCCGCAAGCACGGCGTGGTCGGCCGCTTCGTCGAGTTCTACGGCGAGGGCGTCGCGAACGTCCCGCTGGCGAACCGCACCACCATCGGCAACATGAGCCCCGAGTACGGCTCCACCTGCGCGATCTTCCCGATCGACGCCGAGACGCTGTCCTACCTGCGGCTCACCGGCCGCCCGGACGAGCTCGTCGCGCTGGTCGAGGCCTACGCCAAGGAGCAGGGCCTCTGGCACGACCCGAGCCACGAGGCCAACTACACCACCACTCTCGAGCTGGATCTTTCGACCGTGGTCCCCTCCCTCGCCGGCCCGAAGCGCCCGCAGGACAGGGTTCCGCTGTCGACGGCGAAGCCCGCCTTCCGCAAGGCGCTGGGCACCTACGCCGGTCCGACGGAACTGGTCAACGGCGGTCTGGACGAGGCCGACGCCGAGTCGTTCCCCGCCTCCGACTCGGCCGCGCCGTTCGCGGACAAGCCGTCGGACGCGCCGGTCTCGGCCAACGCGGTCGCCGGTGACATCAGCAGCCGCCCGTCGAAGCCGACGCGGGTGACCCTGGCCGACGGCACCACCTTCGAGATCGACCATGGCGCGGTCGCCATCGCCGCGATCACCTCCTGCACCAACACCTCGAATCCGCAGGTCATGCTGGGCGCGGCGCTGCTTGCGCGGAACGCGGTGGAGAAGGGCCTGACCCGCAAGCCGTGGGTGAAGACCACCTTGGCTCCCGGTTCCAAGGTGGTCATGGATTACTACGAGCGCGCGGGCCTCGTCCCTTACCTGGAGAAGGTCGGGTTCAACCTGGTGGGCTACGGCTGCACCACCTGCATCGGCAACTCGGGCCCGCTCGCCGACGAGATCTCCGCCGAGATCAACAAGGCGGACCTGGCGGTCGTCAGCGTGCTGTCAGGCAACCGGAACTTCGAGGGCCGGATCAGCCCGGACATCAAGATGAACTATCTGGCGTCCCCGCCGCTGGTGGTCGCCTACGCGCTGGCCGGCACGATGGACATCAACCTGGACACCGACCCGCTGGGCACCGACACCGCCGGCGAGCCGGTCTACCTGCGTGACATCTGGCCGAGCGAGGCCGAGGTCGCCGAGGTCGTGGCCAGCTCGATCGCGTCCGAGATGTTCTCGAGTGGCTACGCCGACCTCTCCGGCGACGCCCGCTGGCAGGCGCTGCCCATCGGTGACGGCGGCGAGGTCTCCCAGACCTTCGGCTGGGTGGAGGACTCCACCTACGTGCGCCACCCACCGTACTTCGAGGGGATGTCCGCCAAGCCGACGCCGCGCACCGACATCGTCGGCGCCCGGGTGCTGGCCTACCTGGGGGACTCGGTCACCACCGACCACATCTCCCCGGCCAGCTCCATCAAGAAGGACTCCCCGGCGGGGCGCTACCTCACCGAGCACGGGGTGGCCCCGTCCGACTTCAACTCCTACGGGTCGCGCCGCGGCAACCACGAGGTGATGATCCGGGGCACCTTCGCCAACATCCGGCTGCGCAACAAGCTGGTGCCCGGCGTCGAGGGTGGCGTCACCCGGCACCTGCCCGACGGCGAGCAGGTGGCGATCTACGACGCGGCGCAGAAGTACGCGGCCGAGAACGTGCCGCTGGTGGTGCTCGCGGGCAAGGAGTACGGTTCCGGCTCCTCGCGTGACTGGGCCGCGAAGGGCACGGCCCTGCTCGGCGTGCGGGCGGTCATCGCCGAGTCCTACGAGCGGATCCACCGGTCGAACCTGATCGGGATGGGCGTGCTGCCGCTGCAGTTCCCGGTCGGCGAGTCGGCCGAGTCGCTCGGGCTCACCGGTGAGGAGACCTTCACCATCACGGGCCTGGCCACCATCGACGAGAAGACCCCCACCATCACCGTCCAGGCGGGGGACAGGTCGTTCGAGGCCGTGGTCCGTATCGACACCCCCGGCGAGGCGGAGTACTACCGCCACGGCGGCATCCTGCTTTACGTCCTGCGCTCTCTGATCTGATCCTGGGTCGGAATCGGAGTCGGAGTCGAGGTCGGGGTTCGTCCGGGATGGCCTCCCGAGGCCTTCTGGGCGGACCCCGCCGCAGTGCTCCTTGCCGCCGCAGTGCTCCTCGCGCCGACGAGCCTGCGCAGGTACAGCGCCGCTGCGATGATCACTGTGAGGTCGTCGACCAGGCCGACCGGCCCGAGTGGAACCTCCGGCACGGCGTCCACCGGCGAGATCACGTAGAGCAGGCTGGCGATCGTCGTGGCCACGGCGTGCAACGGCAGCCGGTAGCGGCGCAGCAGGTACCAGGCGCCACCGGCCAGCAGCACGCCGACCAAGGCGATCACGCCGAGGATCACCACCAGGGCGGTGCCGAGATCGTCGCTCATAGTGATGCTCACCGTTCCTTCGGCAGTCGGAGTGATCCGCACTCCGAATGCCCGTTCCGACGCCATTGCGAACGTTCCCGGCGGCACCAACGTTCCTCGCTCGCGCGCAGCTGCGCTCGCTGGGCGCCGCGGTACCCCGGCTTCCCCTCGCCCGGGTCGGGACGGCAGACTGCCGGTATGACCTTCGCTGGCGACGAGAAGATCACGTGTGACCTGCCCGAGGACGACGCGGAGATCATCCGGTCCGCTGCCGAGGCAGAGGGTCTCAGCCTGGCGATGTTCGCGGTCGAGAGCATGCGGCGCCACGCCCGGGACGTGCTCGCCGACCGCCGCCTGTTCCGGGTCGCCGAGTCCGCCTGGGCCGAGCTGGAGGCGATGCTGCAGGCACCGCCGGCCGACAACCCGCGGATGCGACGCCTGCTCGACGAGGAACCGCGTGAGCAGCCACCCGGCCAACAGCCCGGCCAGCCGGACGCCTAGTCGAACGCCGGTGCCGGCCCGCAGGCCCCGGCCACGCCGGTTCCGCGTCGGTACCGGACGTCAGCACATCTGAGATCGGTCTTGGCTGGATGGGAGCTTGTTCCGTGTCGTTCACGAAGCCGTCGGCCCTGCTGGAGGACCACGACACGGTCGCGTTCGGCTGTGGTGACCCGGCCGTCGACGGCTGGCTGCGCCATCACGCCAAGGACCACCAGAAGGAACGGATCACCAACACCTTCGTGATCCTCGACGGCACCACCATCGCGGGGTTCTACTGCCTTGCGACAGCCGCAGCCGAGCGGGTGGCGCCACCGTCGCGGTGGCGGTCCCGCCGCCCCACCGACCCCGTGCCGCTGATGCTCGTCGGTCGACTGGCCGTGGACGTCCGTTATCAGGGGCGGGGTGTCGGTGCCCGGCTGCTGCGGGACGCGACGATGCGGGCGTTGACGGTGCGTCGCATGGTGGGAACTCCGTTGCTGGGCGCCCACGCCATCGCTTCCACCGGCCGAGCCTTCTACCGGCACTTCGGCTTCGCGCCCACCGGGGTGGACCCGCACCTGCTGCTCCTGCCCCTGCAGGACGCCGCCAGCCTCCCGAGCTAGCCGCCGGCCGGCCGCCGCCGGCCGCCGGCCACCGGGCTCCGGCCACGAACGCGGCCACGAACGCGGCCATGAACACGACCAGGGCCTGCGCCGAGGCCGGGTGGCGCCGCGGGAGAGCCAGGCCCTGTGCCGGCGCCGGGTGCCGGGGTGGGTTCTCCGCCGGCGCCTGATTTCGCGGTCGACACAATTTCTGCCGGCTCCGGAAGGCGGCGCACCTTTCCTGCCGTCTTTCGGTCGCTCAACAGTGCAGGTAAACAGGTCGCCGGCGACCCGTCATGGCCGGCGGGTTATTGTTCCGGGTGTCATGCCTGGTCGGGCGCCGCATACGCCTATTTCCCCGTTCTGGCGTCTGGTGTACGGGTGGGTGGCGGGTGGATTCGCGTGATTTCTGCGCTCCTATGGTCTGATCTCGGGGTGGGAATCAAGGGCCTTTTCCGTCTCGACTCGGACCCGTGGCATCCCTGACCGTACACCGTGAGATGGAAAAGGATCGTTGTTTCGGGTCAGCCTCCCGTCGCCTGCGCATTCGGCTAAATGGGTCGGAACAGAAGGTCCAAAGGTCCTGGCGACACGTCTGTTTTGAGCCTCCGTCCGCCTGCTGGCCAGCGGCTATGTTGTCGCCCGACGAACCGATGCAGCAGATCTTTTTTGAAAGGTTGGAAATGGCGAGCAGAATTGGGCGCCGTACCGCGATTCTCGCGACCTCCGGTTTGGTTTCCGTCGCGGTGACGCTCGGCGCGGGCGCCGGTGTCGCGCAGGCCGCTCCGTACGGCGGCGAGCACCACGGCAAGCAGAACGTCAAGAAGGAGCGCGTCGCCGTCAGCTACGAGCGCGTTCTCTGGTTCGACCACAAGGACAAGAAGGAGCACAAGAAGAAGGACCACCACGGCAAGGACGAGAAGGACCACAAGAAGAAGTGGCCCGGCTACGACGACGAGGCCGCCGACCCGACGGCCGACGAGCCGGGTACCGGTTTCGAGGGCCCGGGCGGCGATGAGGGCTGGGGCGGGTTCGACGACTCGGCGCTTCTCCCGCCCACCGGCGGCTTTGACGACCCGTCTGCTCCCGTCGTGGACCCGACGGCCGCCGTCGTGGACCCGGCCGCCCCAGTCGTGGACCCGACGGTCGTGGACGGGCCGGTTGCCGGCGAGGAGGCGCTGGCTGGTCCGTACGACAAGAAGCGCCACAAGAAGAAGCACGACAACATCTCGAAGCGCAAGGACGCCATCAGCTACGAGCGCGTTCTCTGGTTCGAGAACGAGAAGAAGAAGCACCACAAGAAGCACGACAAGAAGGAGTACGGCGAGGAGTCGTACGGCGATGACTCCTACGGTGACGACTCCTACGGTGACGACGACCCCTACTACGGTGGCGACTCGTACGGTGACGACTCCTACGGCGACCCCGGAGACTGGGGGACCCCGGGTGCTGTCGAGGAGCCGGTGGCCTACAGCCCCAGGCCGGGCGGGGACTACAAGCACCACGAGAAGAAGAACCTGGTGAAGAAGAAGATCCGGATCACCTTCGAGAAGGTTCTCTGGTTCGAGAAGAAGCACGACAAGAAGAAGCACCACGAGAAGTACGACAAGCCCGGCAAGGATGACTACCAGTGGGGCGACTACGGCGACTACGGCGACTCTGTCGACGGTCCGTCGGAGACGTCCGCAGTTGTGGGCGCTCTGTAGTCGGCAGGTAATCCAGCGGGAGCCCGGCGTAGGCCAGCCGGGCCACGCAGGTGGTGAGGCGCCGCCGCGCGTATCGGCGGCGCCTCACCGTGGGACGGGACGGTCTCAGCCCCGGAGCAGGGCCCGGGACATGACCATCCGCTGGATCTGGTTGGTGCCCTCGTAGATCTGCGTGATCTTCGCGTCGCGCATCATCCGCTCGACCGGGAAGTCACGGGTGTAGCCGGCGCCCCCGAAGAGCTGGACGGCGTCGGTGGTGACCTCCATGGCGACGTCCGAGGCGAAGCACTTGGCGGCGGCGGTGATGAAGCCGAGATTCGGCTCGCCGCGCTCGGCGCGGGCCGCCGCGACATACACCATGTGCCGAGCCGCCTCGATCTTCATCGCCATGTCCGCGAGCATGAACTGGACGCCCTGGTTGTCCGCGATCGGGCGGCCGAACTGGCGGCGTTCCTTCACGTAGCCGATCGCCGCGTCCAGCGCGCCCTGCGCGATGCCGACGGCCTGCGCGCCGATCGTCGGCCGGGTGTGGTCGAGGGTGCGCAGCGCGGTGCGCAG